>JAUIDY010000066.1 GCA_030428385.1 Rhodothermia bacterium
ACCTTCTTCAAACCGTCTGCGGCAACATGGTTTTTCCAACCCTTAATTGGCATTTGTATCAGTGATCAATCAAATCCGTTCGCAACGAATGCAGGCATCAAGTCGATATGATTTGGCAAAGGCAATAAAAACAAACCTATTACTTGAATTGAGTGGTGAAGATGGCATTCAACGAAGCCAACACCGTCGAAGCGTACCTGTGTGACCTGCTCGCTGCGCCATCGGCGGGGGTGGCGGCAGACCCGGCGGCGGCGTATCCGAAGATCGGGCTGAACCCACGCGGCACGGGCTGGCACTACCTCGCGCCGGGCGACCTGGCACGCCGCCCGCAGGACGTGTTCGTCGAGGCCCAGGTCCGTGCCGCGCTCCTGCGCCTCAACCCCGAAATCGCCGCCCGCCCCGACCGCGCCGACGAAGTCCTCTACAAGCTCCGCGCCCTGGTGCTCTCCGTCCGCGCCGACGGCCTCATCAAAGCCAACGAGGCGTTCACCGAATGGCTGCGCGGCGAAAAGACCATGCCGTTCGGCCCCAACCACCGCCACACCCCCGTCCGCCTGATCGACTTCGGCGACCTGTCGCAGAACCAGTACGTCGTCACCCAGCAATACACCTTCCGCGCCGGAGCCGCCGAGCGCCGCGCCGACCTCGTGCTGCTCGTCAACGGCTTTCCGCTCGTCCTCCTCGAAGCCAAAACGCCCGTCCGCCAGGCCGTCAGTTGGGTAGACGGAGCCGACCAGATCCACACCGACTACGAGCGGCACGTCCCCGAGCTTTTCGCCTGCAACGTGTTCAGCGTCGCCACCGAGGGCAAAGACCTGCGCTACGGAGCCATCCGCACCCCCATCGAAAAGTGGGGACCGTGGCGCACCGACGACCGCCCGCCCACCGGCACCCTCGCCGAACTCAAAGCCGCCGCCACCTCGCTCCTGCGTCCGTCGGTGGTGCTCGACATCCTCGCCCACTTCACCCTCTTCGCCACCGACAAGAAAAAGCGCCGCCACAAGATCGTCTGCCGCTACCAGCAATACGACGCCGCCAACGCGCTGGTGCGGCGCGTGCTGGACGGACACCCGCGCAAGGGCCTGATCTGGCATTTTCAAGGCTCTGGCAAATCGCTCCTCATGGTGTTCGCCGCCCAGAAGATGCGCCTCGAACCCGCGCTGCGCAATCCCACCGTGCTCATCGTTGTAGACCGCATTGACCTCGACGCCCAGATCAGCGCCACCTTCCACGCCACCGACATCCCGAACCTCGTCAAAGCCACCACCCGCAAGCGGCTCGAACGGCTGTTGGCGCAGGACAGCCGCAAGATCATCATCACCACCATCTTCAAGTTTGGCGAGGCCGACGGCGTGCTCAACGACCGCGCCAACATCATCGTCCTCGTCGATGAAGCGCACCGCACGCAAGAAGGCAACCTCGGCATCAAGATGCGGGCCGCGCTGCCGAATGCGTTCCTCTTCGGCCTCACCGGCACGCCCATCAACCGCCGCGACCGCAACACCTTCTACGCCTTCGGGGCCGAAGAAGACGCGGGCGGCTACATGAACCGCTACAGCTTCGACGCCTCCATCCGCGACGGGGCTACGCTGCCGCTGCACTTCGAGCCGCGCCTGCTCGACCTCCACATCGACAAAGCCGCCATCGACGAAGCCTACGCCGACCTCACCGGCGGCCTCTCCGACCTCGACAAAGACACCCTGGCACGCGCCGCGTCCAAGATGGCCGTGCTCGTCAAAGTCCCCGAGCGCATCGACAAGATCTGCGCCGACATCGCCCGCCACTTCCGCACCAAGGTAGCTCCGAACGGCTTCAAGGCGATGGTTGTCACCTTCGACCAGGAAAGCTGCCTGCTCTACAAAGCCGCCCTCGACACCCACCTCGGCGAAGACGCCGTGGACGTGGTGATCTCCGTTTCGGGAAAGGAACGCGAGGACGAGCGCTACAAGCCCTACAAACGCACCCGCGACGACGAAGAAAAGCTGCTCGACCGTTTCCGCGACGCCAACGACCCGTTGCAAGTCCTTGTCGTCACCGCCAAGCTACTCCCCGGCTTCGATGCGCCCATCCTCCAGACGATGTACCTCGACAAGCCGATGCGGGACCACACGCTGCTCCAGGCCATCTGCCGCACCAACCGCACCTACGGCGAAAAGAAAACACACGGCCTCATCGTCGATTACCTCGGAGCCTTCGACGACGTAGCGCAGGCCCTCACCTTCGACGAAGAAGGCTTCCGGCGCGTCGTGTCCAACATCGAAGCGCTCAAAGCCAAGTTGCCCGGTGCTATGCAAAAGTGCCTGGCCTACTTCGCCGGTGTAGACCGCAGCGTGGGTGGCTACGAGGGCCTCATCGCGGCACAAGATTGCCTGCCTAACAACACCGTCCGCGATGCCTTTGCGGAAGACTACAGCTATCTCAGCAAGCTCTGGGAAGCCATCTCGCCCGATCCCCTCCTGATGCCCTACGAGACCGATTACCGCTGGCTCTCGCAGGTCTATGTCTCCGTGCAGCCCACCACCGGCACGGGCAAGCTGCTGTGGCACGCTCTCGGAGCCAAAACCATCGAACTCATCCACCAGAACGTCCACGTTGACGCCATCCACGACGACCTCGAAAAGATCGTCCTCGACGCCGAACTCATCGAAGCCGTTCTCGGCACCCCCGATCCCAACACCAAGGCCAAAGAGATTCAGATAAAGATCGCCCGGCGGCTACGCGGGCACATGGACAACCCGCGCTTTAAAGCCCTCTCCGAACGCCTCGAATCGCTCAAGGAACGCCACGAGCAAGGCCAACTGCACAGCATTGAGTTCCTCAAGCACCTGCTCGACCTCGCCCGCGACCTCGTAGAAGCCGAACGGAACACCCCGCCAGAAGAAGACGAAGACCGGGGCAAAGCTGCCCTCACCGAACTTTTCGAGGAAGTCCGCTCCGAAGAAACACCCGTTGTCGTCCAGCGCGTCGTGGCCGACATCGATGAAATCGTGCGCCTCGTTCGCTTCCCCGGCTGGCAAGACACCAGCGCAGGCGAACGCGAGGTGCGCAAGGCCCTGCGCAAAACCCTCTTCAAGTACAAGCTGCACCAAGACGCCGAGCTTTTCGAAAAGGCGTACGGCTACATCCGGCAATACTATTGAGGCGGCATGGAATAGAGAAGGATTGACATTTGAAGGGACTGACCGTGTTAGAAATATCCTGTTGAGGTTATGAAGTTGAGCTTCATGTGTCTAAAAAGATAACTCCTCCCTGTTTTTGCTCATCACGCCAACGAGGTGACGGGTGCCTAATGAAAGAGAACGCCTCCAGCGGCTAAAGACAGCCGTCCAGCAAGCCTGCGAGCGAGGTGAACACGGTTTAGAAATCGAGATGATCGTTTGGCCCATGGCTGCCGGAGACGTTGGACATACGGCGCTGCGCATCGGAGATCTTCTGCTTGGATATTATCCCACCGATATCAATGGAGATGGGCGGTACACGTCCAAGGACCTGAGCAGCAGCCCTGGCAGCCTTCATGTTGACACAATAGCCGAGGCCATGCAGATTTACCGAGGCCAGAACATCTGCGTGCTCTCGCTCAACATCGACTGTGAAACGGTCCTCTGCCTTATCGACTGGTACCTTGCGTTGCTCGGAAATCTAGGAACCTACAGCCTGCTATCCCGCAATTGCACAACCATACCTGCGGATGCCATGTCACATTGTGGATTAGACCTAACGGCAACCTTCGATTATCCTGCATCAGACTATGGAAATCTGGTGCTGGCTACGCCCGGTAATGTCTCCATCGTTGAGGCAGGCATATGCACCCATACCGTGCGACTCGATCATCAAAGTGTCATCTCCCCGAACAACATGAAAGACCGCTTAAAGGACAAACCGTTCGTGGATAGTATAAAGGAAGAGGTAGTGGGACAATGAACTATGCAAACCCGTATTTCCCTGTGGGTCTCCATGCCTCTGTACAGACGACCCACCTTCAGCGACGGACGGCCATTGAACTCAGCCAGGCAGCCGATGCGGCTCCTACGGTTACGTTTAAACGCCTCATTAATGAGAGGACCGTGCTACTGGATGATGGGCGTCGCGTATACTTGCGTTTCTTGCAGCGCCCTCAAAAGGAGAAGCGACCGTCACGTAAGCGAATCAACCTGATTACCAAAGCTCTTCGCGGTATTTCGGCAAAGCTGGTGAATGTTCGCATCGTTGGAACAGGGATACAAGGTGACCTTGCATTCGAGATCACGCACCCTGCCTTGCTCCCTCAGTTGGGCCTCCCTGACCAACAGGTTCTGGCTTCCATTGTTGAAAATTATGTTTCGCTAGGAATGGCACTGGTAGGCTTTGGTTTTGCAGAAATAGACGCAGATACCAAAACCACGGATCGGATAGCGCAGCACCACTTGAGATTACTTAGAGCAATCCAAGCCGATGCACAAACTGCAAGGACCGGCATGTGGGCTGCTCCAGGTCTTAGCGCGGCCTTATTGAGAAAACTGGTCAGTCCTTAATTCTCTCAATACGCAGAACTCAACCCATAACTGCCCACAATACCTGTACACCTACCTGTATACATGCGAAAAACAAAAGCGCCTAAGTCTTTATCTACAAAAGACTTAGGCGCACTACTTTCGTACCTAGGGTGGGACTCGAACCCACACTCCCTTAACAGGAACCGGATTTTGAGTCCGGCGCGTCTACCAATTCCGCCACCCAGGCATCGGGGCATCAAGTTTAGCCGTCACGGGCTGCTTTGTCAACGGCGAAGCTTTTTTCTCCGGCAATCAACCCTCTTCGTCCGCCCACGTTTCCGCTAACTGTCTAAAAACATCGGGTCGTCGGGATGATCAACGGCGAGTTCGGCCGGGTCATAGTCTTCGTCCAGTATCTCGATATCCTCCTGCACCGCCGGGTCGAACAACATCCCCGTACACAAGCACATCTTTTTATTTGTGCGTGACAGCACGTCGTAGTTCGGGCAACTCTGGCACCCCGACCAGAACACATCATCCTGCGTCAACTCTGAAAACGTAACCGGGCGGTACCCCAACGCCGAGTTAATTTTCATGACGGCCAGGCTGGTCGTAATTCCAAAAAGCTTCGCCTCCGGGTATTTTTTACGGGAGAGTTTAAACGCCTGCTCTTTGATGCGACGCGCAAGACCCATCTTGCGGAAATCGGGAGCAACAATCAGCCCAGAGTTGGCAACGTACTTGTGGTGGGACCAGGTCTCGATGTAGCAAAAACCCGCCACCGTGTCTTCATGCAACGCAATAACCGCTTTCCCCTGGCGCATTTTTGTGCGAACGTATTCGGGGTCTCGCTTGGCAATACCGGTTCCGCGAATGCGGGCGGCCGACTCGATCAGTTCACAAATAGCCTCGGCATGTGGAAAATGCTCGGGGCCTGCCACGGTGATGAGGATGTCCTTCGGATTCATGCCTTCAATGGTGCAGATGCACAACTGCCTGATGGGCATGATCCATCAAATCACATGCCATCGGCGGCACCCGGTTACGAAGCATACCGCTTCATGAAGCGAATGATGGCCTCGGTCCCCTCCCGGTAGCGATCCAACCCAAAGTGTTCATTGGGAGAATGAATCGCGTCGGAGTTGAGTCCGAAACCCATCAACACGCTGTCCAAACCAAGAAGCCGCTTAAAATCTGCAACCACCGGGATAGATCCCCCCTCCCGTGTAAAAAACGGGGTTTTGCCATAAACCGCCTCCATCGCTTCGGCCGCCGCCTGCATCGCCGGGTGACTCGTATCAACGATCACCCCGTGCCCCCCGTGCAGGTCGCGGAAGGTTAATTGCATCGTCGAGGGGGTGTTTTCCTCGAAATACTGCCGGAGCTTGTCGGTGATTTCGTGGGGCGTCTGATCGGGCACAAGGCGGCACGAGATCTTGGCACTTGCCTTGGACGGAAGCACCGTTTTCGCCCCCACACCCGTGTACCCACTCCAGAGCCCGTTCACCTCGCAGGTGGGCCGGGCACTGATGGCCTCGCGAATGCTATAGCCTGCCTCCGTGCGCGCGTCTTTTAATCCAATGGCTGCTTTCCAGGCCTCGGCGTCGAACGGCAACTGACGAAACGTCTCACGTTCGTCCTCGGTCAGGAGACGGACGTTGTCGTAGAATCCGGGAACGGTGATGTGGTGGTTTTCGTCGTGAAGCCCGGCAAGGAGTGTGGCGAGGGCACTCGCGGGATTATGCACCGCCCCGCCATATGTGCCCGAATGCAGGTCGCGGTTGGGGCCAGTGAGGGTCACTTCTACATACGCCAGCCCGCGTAAGCCATAGGTGATCGACGGAACGCCGGGAGCAAACATCGAGGTATCGCAGATCAACACCACGTCGGCATCCAGCCGGTCTTTCCATGCTTCAATGAAGGGCACCAGATGGCTCGATCCGCACTCTTCTTCGCCTTCGATGATAAACTTGAGGTTTACCGGCAACGCCTCGCCCGATGCCAGATAGGAGGCAGCGGCATTCACCGGCATCATCAGTTGTCCCTTGTCGTCGCACGTACCTCGTCCGTACAGGGTGCCGTTCTTGCGTGTGGGCTCAAACGGTGGCGTGTCCCACAGTTCAAGCGGGTCGGGCGGCTGCACGTCGTAATGCCCGTAGATGAGCAGCGTCGGGCGACTTTCGTCCACGGTATGCTCAGCAAAAACAATTGGATGCCCTGCGGTGGGCACTGCCTCAACATGCGCGATACCAATGCTTGTTAAATAGTCGACGAGCCAGTTGGCGGCACGCTGCACGTCGGCCGCATAGGCATCATCGGTGCTGATGGATGGGATACGAAGGAGGTCTTCCAGGTGACCGACAAATGCTTCATGGTGCGCCTGGGCATAGTCAAGGGCTTGTTGCATGGATTATCTGGGCGTTGAGATCGAATTGAATAAGCTATGGTTTGAAAACGTGACACGAGCGTAGCGACTGACGCCAGTAAACGTAAACGTGTCTCCCAGCGGGTGGATCTAGCAATAAGAAGAGGCAACGCTACACAACCAGTCCCACATTTTTTGTCTCCCTCCTAACCAATCTGGCACCCTCACGTTTCACGTCTTCACGATTCACGCCCTACAACTCACTTTCATCGCGCCATTGGCGGAGTTGCCACGCGGCAGCGGTGTCGGGGCGGGCTAGAAGAAAGTTAACGTTGCCGTCGGTCCGAAACACGTCGGAGCCTTCGAGGGAGATGGTGAGGTTAAACGAACGAATCACCCGCGACTGCAAGCCGGCGTCCAACACATCCTGCGAAATAATCTGGTTCCAGTTGAGCCGAATCAGGTTGGCATTTTGAAACAGCCGCCGCGTTGATTCCAGTTCCTGCCCAAAATTCCACTGCCGCTCAATCTGGGTGTCGAAGTCGTAATACTGGAACACAAACGCCGAGTCGAGCAGGGGCTCATAAAGTGAGGCATCGCGCAGTTCGTAGGCATTGCGGAAGTTCGTAAAAAAACCCTCAATCGTCGTCGGGTCGCCCAGCAAGTCCCCAAACGGATCGCCTTCCTCCAGCGCGGGCGCAAACGGATTACACGCGGCCACAACCAGCGTCATGCTGAGCAACAAGGTGAGGGGGACGTGGGAGGTGGTCATGGGCGATGCGGTCAGTTGCGAGCTTCGCTCGCGTCAAATACAGGCTGCACCTGCGTCATTTATGGTCATCGACCTATCGGCGTTTCTTCCTATCGGCATTTCTTCGACTCCATTCAATTTCCCTACCCTCAAACCGCTTCCCCCTTCCCTCACTGCACAAACTCCGCTTTTAAGTCGCTCCATGAGGCGCTGGATCCGAGTTCCTGATCGCGCCAGTGTTGCAGGTGCCACAACCCGTCGGTGTCGGGTTCAATCTGCCAGAGCAACCGTCCTTGCACACTATCGGGCGCGTCGGGGCGGCGGTGCTGGACCACCAGCAAATAGGTGGCCTCCAGCACGTAGCGGTCTTCGGCAATTTCTTCGACGGTGTCGGAGAGCCGGAGTTCGCGGATTTGTCCCGCCTGCGCGGCTTCGACGAGGGTGGTAAAATAGCTCACTTCTTCAGAGCGGCTCCAGTTGGGCCAGAGCGCCGGGGTCCCGGCCAACGCCAACGCCGTGGGCTCAAACACCATGTCTTCGGCCAGGGAGCGGCGGTAATTCTGAGTGTTGAGTTCGGCAATGGCGTTGCGCAGGTTTTCAACAACGAGGTCGGGCGCATCAGGCTGAACATAGGTACCCGCCTCCGTGTTAGGCGGCTCGGGGTCGCGGGGGTCAAACACCCCACAGCCAGCCAAAACCAGCAGCAGCGCCAGCCACCCCGCCGACCTATATGGTCGCAAACGAACCATGCTGCTTAACCCGCCTCTACTTCGGCAAACGGCGCGAGGGCGTCCTCGGTGGAGCGGGCATCGGGGAACCACCCCACAAGGGTGCAAATCACGTCATCCAGCAAGGCATCGGGGCAGGACGCCCCGGCGTTAATCAGCACGTCCACCGGCCGCTTGGCAGGCAACCAGTCGTCGGTTTCGTGCAAGGTCTGCGTGGGGTAATCGAAGTGACGAATCCGGGTAGGCGACACCATTTCTTCCGCGCCTTTGATAAAATACGTCGGCATCACCGCCTCGCACAGTTCCACCAGGTGGCTGGTATTGGAGGAGTTGTAGCCCCCCACCACAATCGCCAGATCCGCGCCGTCGGCAATAAGGGCCTGGGTGGCTTGTTGATTTTCGTGGGTGGCGTAGCACAGCGTATCGCTGGTATCGGCGAAATGCGCGGCGAGGTTGGCTTCGCCGTACCGATCGCGCATGGCTTGCTGGAGCAGGTCAGCGATGGCCTGGGTCTCGGTGGCAAGCATGGTGGTCTGGTTCACCACCCCGATGCGTTGGAGGTCACGGTCCGGATCAAAACCGTGGCTGTAGCGATCCGCAAAGTGTTCATAAAATGAGGCTGCGTCGGCGGTACCACGAATCACCGCTGCCAGGTCATGGGCTTCCTCCAGGTTGCGAACCACCACCACGGGCGAGGCTTCTTTGGCATGCGAAAACGTGGCTTGGGTCTCTTCATGATAGCGCTTGCCATGTACCACAATGGTGTAGTCTTTGCGCCCCAGCTGCTCACTCCGTCGCCACACCTTTTTGACAAACGGACAGGTGGTGTCATACGTGCGCGTATCGATGCCCCGGGCCGCGAGTTCGGCTTGCACTTCGAGCGTCGCCCCAAAGGCCGGAATGATGACAAGGTCGTCCGGATGCAGGGCATCAAACGGGATCAGTTGCTCTCCGGTAGTGGTCCGCAAAAACCGGATGCCGCGTGCCTGCAGGTCATTGTTAACATGCGGGTTATGAATCATTTCGGACAGCAGAAAGATACGCTGGTCCGCCGCCTTGCCGGGGTGTTCCTCCAGGGCGCGGTAGGCAATCTCGATGGCATTTTCCACGCCGTAACAAAATCCAAAGTGCCGCCCGATCTTGAACCGGATCGGGCCAAAATCTAGCACCGAGGGTGACAGGTCTTTTTTACGTGGGTCCATGATACGGCGTGCCTGCTTAACCGATGCAATGATGGGACTCCGGTAAAAAAGAGGAACGTCAAACTGCCGCATATAAGGAATGAGGTGATGAGCGGAGGCGAACAGGAGCATCAGAACGCTTTCTTCCGTCGTGGTGATGCCACTGCCAAAAAACACAATTTGTAACGCCGCATCAGAAGGCAGGTTCAGTCTTCCCAAATTGCCCTATCTCCTTGCAAACGCTCGACTTGACCTGCGCTCTGTGACAATCCTGCATTGGGGGAAAGTGGTAAAAAGACGGTAAACACCGCCCCTTCATCGGGAATGCTGTCCACGGTGATTTCGCCCTCCATGCGCCGGACCATCTCCAGGGCAATGGACAGGCCCAGCCCTGCTCCTTCGAGTGTCTGGTTATAGGTACGGGGCTCCTGGGTGAAGGGTTTAAAGAGATGGGGCACAAAACCGGGTGCAATGCCGGGTCCGGTGTCGCGCACCGCAATGGCGCAGGCCGGAATCCCTGAGAGCGAGGCCTCGTAGGCCCGCACCGTGACGCCTCCTTTGTTGGTGAACTTGACGGCGTTGGAGAGCACATTGAGCAGCACCTGCCGCAGGCGGTCGGCATCGGCCTGAACGAGCAACGTAGGTGGCGAAATATCGACGGTGAGGGTCAGCTTTTTTTGCCGAACCACCGGATGCACCGACGCGACCACTTCATGCACCAATGCCTGTACTTCTACCGGTGCCAGGTCAAAAGAGAACGAGTTGGTTTCCACCCGAGCGGCATCCAACACATCGTTTACGAGCCGGAGCAGGCGATTGGCGTTGTCCTGTATGGCTTCGAGGAATTCATCCGCCGGGGGGGCGTCTTCCTCTTGCAAAAGCCGTGTGTAGCCCAAAATAGACGCCAGGGGCGACCGCAACTCGTGGCTTACGGCAGAGAGAAACTGGCTCTTGGCGCGGTTGGCAGCCTGGGCAGCCTGCGCGGTCTCCCGCAGTTCTTCGGTCTGGCGGTGGACCTCCATTTTGAACAGTTCTGCATTTTGCCGAGCGAGGTCTTCGTTATGGGCATTGCGCCGGGCTACCGCATAACACTGCACCAGGATAAAAAGCAAAAACCCATACCCGACCACGTACATGCCGGCCCCCGTAATCCACCCAGCCGCATACCACACATCATGCAGCCCCGTCACAAATACGGGCACAAAACCAGCGATCAAGATACGCCCCAGGGGTTGCTGGCTCCATAACCCCACGCCCATCACACCGATACTGATCACCAGGAACAGGGGCACCATCCACCGAGCCGCCCAAATCAAGTAGGAGGTGAAGAGGGGCTGGTTAAACAGGGAGAGAGTGAGCAGTAAAAACGCGGTGCTCAACACCGCGACCAGGACCCACGTCAGTCCTCTGCGGACGCGGCGAGAAATTTCGCGAGGAGCAATGCGTTTGCCACGCCGGTGCAACACCAGATCGGAGGGTGGCCGGAAGCGATACCCCGCGATGGTGACGGGCGCAAACAAACGCGGCAAAAACGACCACAACAGCAACCCCAACAGCCCGATCATGGAAAAAAACGTCACTGCCTCCAGCAAGATGCGGGTCTCGAATGTGGTGGCTTCTGGGAAAAAATATTCAAACACCCCGGCCACAGCCAACGAACGCAGCGCCATCACCGCCGAAAGCAATGCAATCACCAGGCTTTGCACATCTGCCCGGTACCACATCCAGCTCAGCAGGAAATAAACCACGATGAGCAGATAAAACCCCAGTTGAACCGAAAGGGAGATGGTTCGCTTCAGGGCTTGATCCTGATACACCGGGGCTACGCCGAGTTGAATACGGTTAAACGCCCCACCATTGAGGTAGTCGTGGTTGGCTATTTTCCACGTGAGTACCAGGCTGGTATCGGCGGGCAGATGAAACGTTGTGGGTGCCCGGCTGCGGACAGTGGTTTCGGGCGTCAGGCCCGGACGTCCGCTGGAAGCGATGAGTTGTGGCGACCGCCCGGCCCGCGCCACATACAACATATGGGCATTGTTGGTGTGCTGGATGTACCCTACCAGCGGAGGCAGTTCCGGCGGAAGCCGCAGATGCAACCGGTAATACACCAACCCCTCATCGGGAAAACCTTGCTCCTTGAAGTTGTCGCTGATATCAACCCGTCGCCAATGCGCATCGTCGTAGTTATAGTCGGCAAAGCGGGCGCTGTCTGAGCCCGCAACCGCCCGCCATTCTCCCGCCAGCGCCACCACTTCCGTCAGCACCTGGTCATCAATAGGCAAGACCCCGTTGAGGGCCCGTACGGAAGCGGGATTGGACGGGACACACCCGCCGAACACGAGCAGCAAACACACCCCTCCCAGCCACCAGAATGTTCGTGCACGCCACGGCGTCTGGCAGGTAGGCGCTTCCCGGTGCGCAGCATTTTCTCTATGCAGCCAAGTCCATTTCAAGAGTGCCTGTCATCCCATAATGCAACCCTTGCTAATGTAAGGCACCGCTGGCACATTCTCTCATAATCGCTGGCTAATCCGCGGGACTTGCTCCTTCATCCATGATGAATAGCGGTTTTCCTGAATGGCCAACCGGGCTTCCTGCATGAGCCACAAGTAAAACGAAAGGTTTTGCAAGGAGGCCAGTTGCAACCCCAACACTTCGTTGGCCTTAAATAAATGGCGGAGATAAGCCTTGCTAAACTGCTGGGACGCATAGCGCGGAAGCCCGGGATCAAGCGGCGACAGATCATCGGCCCACTTCCGATTGCGAATGTTGATAATGCCCTGGGTGGTAAACAGCATGCCATTGCGCCCATTGCGCGTCGGCATCACACAATCGAACATATCGATGCCACGGGCAATGTTTTCGAGCAGGTTGGCAGGCGTGCCGACGCCCATCAGGTAGCGCGGCTTGTTTTCCGGCAATACCTCGGTGCATACCTCCACGGTGGCATACATCTGTTCCGCTTCTTCACCCACCGAAAGCCCGCCAATGGCGTAGCCGGGGAAGTCCATCTCCACCAAACGCCGCGCCGACTCCCGGCGGACCTCGGGATACACGACGCCTTGCACAATGGCGAACAGGGCCTGGCTGTGCCCATACCGTGCCTCGGTTTCTTCAAACCGCGTCTTGCAGCGGGCCGCCCACCGCATCGTCAATTCGTTCGACTCCCGCGCATACGCCGCCGTAGAATCCCCCGGCGGGCATTCGTCCAGCACCATCATGATGTCGCTCCCAATGGCCCGCTGGATGTCGACTACCGATTCGGGCGAGAAGAAGTGATACGACCCATCGATGTGACTCTGGAACCGTACGCCTTCTTCCGAGAGCTCCCGCAATTCGGCCAGCGAAAAGACCTGAAAGCCACCGGAGTCGGTAAGGATGGGTCCCTCCCAGTTCATAAAACGATGCAAGCCGCCCGCCTTTTCCAACAGGTCGGTGCCGGGACGCAGGTACAGATGGTACGTGTTCCCCAGGATAATTTGCGCCTGCACATCCGACACCAACTCGCGAGGCTGCACCGCCTTCACGCTGCCTACCGTTCCCACCGGCATAAAGATCGGCGTTTCCAGTACCCCGTGGGCTGTCTCTAAACGGGCAGCACGCGCGCGGGTGTCGGGGCATTGGTGTTCGAGGGCAAAGCGCATACAGATGGGGAATGGGGAATGGGGAATGGGGAATGGGGAATGGGGAATGGAAGTTAGGTTCCTGTCCCACGATGTCAACCCAAAGAGAGATGAAATACGCCCCGTCTTCCCCGATGGAACAGTTCCCCACCACAAAGTGGTTCGCTTCAAGCCGCCGACGATGCTGGCTGCCCCGAACGGGCACGGCGCGGAAGTCTTGCTTCGAGCGCTTCTACAAAGCCGGGGCGTTCTTCGGCAGGCAGTCCCAGGACGACGGGTCCCGCCGTGGTTTTTAGCAACACGAGGGCTGCGTTGGGCCGGTTTACGAAGGCCTTCGTCTGGGCATACCGCCGCCAGTGCTGATGAAACTCCTTCGCCGAAAGCACAGCCACTGCCTGCACCGACGCATAGGCAACCTGGTGCCGGGTGTTACCGCGCTGGAGGTCCAAGGCTTCGGGCCCCTGTTTCAGGACAATGGGCGGTGAAAAACCAACCACCGCTCCAAGAAGAAACACGCTCCACCCCACCAGTTGGCTGATCCAAAACACCACAGCAACGACACCTCGCGGGTTGGCGAGGACAGCGGGTTTGACAAAAACCCATGCGATGTACTGCGCCAACACCAACACCAGTGCCCCACCCATCAGAAGCAGCAGGAGAAACGCTTCCGCTCGCCGTTCATCGCCCAGCCGATGCTGAAGCCAGCGCCCCAATAACGAATAGCGGGGTGAGAAATGGCGAGGAACGTAGTAGGTATGCTTCACGAAGCAGGTGCTTTTTGACACCGGTAAGACGCTTTACAAATCGCTGCGCCTGTTGGTGCTACCGCGTGCGGTTTCGTTTCACGCGCCGTTAATTTTCCTCAGGGGCAGGCTCCTCCTGGGTCGCATCGGCCGTCGCCTCATTCGGCGGCTCCTCCCCATCGGAGGTAGGCCCCGGTGGGGAAGCCGAGTCCGAAGACATCGTGTCGTCCCCCTGTTGCAACGACGCTTCTCGTGCGTCCAGCGCCTCCGACTGTGCTTGCAGGCGCGCTTCCCAGTTGACGAGTTCCAGTTGCTGGGCTTGCAGATTCCGGTAACTCGCTTCGATGGCCCGTTCGCGCACCTCAAATGGCGCGGCCTCCATATACCCTCGCTCCTCGAAATACCGCTTAAAGATCCAGTTGTGCTTCGCGGCCTCCATCAGTTCCGTAAAGCGGTAGGCCCCCAACACGCCCCAGTTGGTCAGGTTTTCCGCGTTGGTGGTGATGGCACGCAGGTCCGTAGAAATGCCCTGAAGCGTATCCGAGGTGGCCAGTAGTTGGTTGTACAACTGCGGATCGTTCAACATCAGCGCCAGGGTGCCATCCCCCTGATCCACCTTTGCCAGAATCGACTGAACCCCTTCGGTGGCTTCTCCCGCGAGTTCGACCAATGCCTCGGCATCGCGGCCCAGGTTGTCCATGAGTTGCTGCACCTCATCGGCGGTGGTGAGCATAGTCGTATACAGGGCCGGGTCGTAGATGATTTTACCCAGCGTTCCTTCGCCGTTGCGCACATCAATCATGATCTGCTCGAACGACGTGGCCGCCTCGGCAAAGCGCTGCACCGACTCCACCGCCCGGTCCGAAATCTCAAACACGTCAAAGGGATCCACGCCGACGATATAATCCCCTTCCTCGATGGGTTCCAGCGCCGCCGCCGATGCCGTCGTGGGGTTGACGAGCACCACAATCATGCTTCCCACCAACCCGTCGCTCTTGATTTGCGCCTGGGTGTTGGCATGCACCAGATGCTGGGCTCCTTTGCGGATCGCCATCGTCACCTCAATCTTTCCACCCACCGCCGAGGGCAAACTCACACTTTCCACACGCCCCACGTTCACGCCCTGAAACTGCACCGACGCCCCGGTTTGCAACCCTGATACCTGGTCATAGCGGGCCTTCACAAAAAAGGTGTCGCTGAAAAGAAAGGATCGGTTTGCCAGCGCAAAAAGCACCACAACAAACAACGCCAACCCGGCCATTACCAGCAACCCAACCCTGGCTTGACGTGACATATGCGCGTGGGATTGTCGATGGTCTGAGACGAACGGAAACCAACAGCCGGAGCAAGCCCTCTCCGTTGGTGATTCGTTTCAACAGGCGGCCTGCCACAAAGTTGCGCAGGCGATGCCAAGGAATAGGCCCACCCGATGGCAACAAGATGTCGATGCTGATACTCGCACCGGGTTCAGGTACCCTCAAAAAATTCTTGCAAAACAGGGTCGGGGGTGGTGCGCAACTCTGCTAAAGAACCACTGGCGACGATGCGGCCGTGGTGCAGAAAATGCGCCCGGTCGGTGATGATTTTGGCACACAACAGATCGTGGGTGATGGTGACCGACGAGATGCCCCGCTCATCGCGCAGCCGGACGATCAACTCTGCCACCGTCCGCACCGAAACGGGATCGAGTCCGGTAGTGGGTTCATCGTAGAACATAACCTGCGGCTGCAAAATAATGGACCGGGCCAGCCCGATGCGCTTGCGCTGCCCCCCAGACAGTTCGGCGGGATAGCTGGAGGCTTTGTCGGCCAGGTTTACCCATGCCAGCGTCTCCTCGATCCGTTCCTTGCGTTCGGCAGCCGAAAGGTCGGTGTGGCGGTGCAGGAAAAACTCCATGTTTTCGAACACGGTCATGGAGTCGAACAGCGCCCCGCCCTGAAACAGGTACCCTGCGGAAAGCCGCACCCGGTCAAGCGCGTCGTCATCCAGTTGATCGACGCGGTGCCCCAGCAGCCACACCTCGCCCTGGTCGGGCTTCAGCAAACCCACGATGTGTTTGATTAGCACACTTTTACCTGAACCTGAGCCGCCCATAACGACGGCCGAGGTTCCTTTTTGTACTTCCAGGTTTACACCCCGTAGCACCGCCTTCGGCCCAAAGCTTTTATGCACATCCCGCAGCGCAATGATTGTCTCATCGGACGGCGCATGGCTCGCGCGTGTGGGGTTGGTGGCTTCAATTTCCATCGTGTTTGCAGAGACGCCCCGTTGGTCTGGCGTCGAACAGCCAGCTGCACGGAGCGTCCTTTTTTAGCCCGTTTCTTTGTTTGGGGGTGTGGTTACAAAAGCCGTTTTGTCCATCACGACAAACGCTTCGGCCGCATATACGTCGGCACCGGTCGTTGCGCTTAACCGTTGGCCGGTCTCCAGGTTGCGCGCATGGGCGCGTTCGTAAAATTCGCGGGGATCATTCCCGGCCACGGGCGGCGCATGCATCTGCCCACGATGCCGCTTGATGGCAAGAATTTTCATCTCCAAGTCGGCAGGCCGCAGTGGCAGAAACACATCGGCCTCGTCGATGCCCCACTCCTGCCAGGCTCCCCGGTACAGCCAAGCGGTGAGCGGAGGCGCATACCGGGCGGCGGCCTGCTGCACGGCCAGAAAACACTGTTCGTGAGTGCCATGTGGATCCTGGAGGTCGGCTGCCACAAAAATGTGGTGCGGCTGGACCTCGTCTAATAACGCATACACGATCGCCACATCGGCATCGGTGAGAGGGGCATTGCCCCCCAGAGTATAAAACGGAAGCCGCAGTTGCCGGGCATTTTCGGCAAGCATGCCATACACCATAATGGCCGACAGCGCCTCCGACCACCGGATGGCTATTTTCATTTCGCTCACGTCGTCATACGCGAGGCCCAAGGTTTGCAAAAAAAGCTGGTGCCGTTCAATATCGGCAGCCGACACGCCGCGCTCCCCCGTGGTCATATAGGCGACCATAACGGTGTTGCCGTTGTTAAATAATGCCTGCAACATCCCGCCCATCGAAATCACGTCGTCGTCGGGGTGAGGGCTAAAAACGATGACCCGTTCGCCCCGTGGCAAATCGGCTGGCGTGGCGAGGCGCTGGAGCAACGTGGAAGCAGAACGTACGGGTCCAGGTGTTCCCAAAATAATCCTCGGCGACTGATTGTTTAGGCGGTTTCGTGATTCAGAACCTGCGCAGCCGCTTCATCCAGCAAAACGCAAACCGCAGGATGTGACTGGAGGAAAGACGCAGGTACCGTAACATCCGGGGTCATCGTAAGGGCCTGATGGATGATGTCGGCCTTGTGTGCCCCGGTCGCCATCAGGATAATTTCGCGGGCATCGAGCATCGTCCCCACACCCATCGAGATCGCTTCTCGGGGCACGGCGGCATCCATAAAATCGGCCAACGCATCGGTCCGGGTGGTGGCACCAAGTTGCACCCGGCGGGTCCGTGTCTCGGGCCCGGCGCCGGGTTCGTTAAACCCGATGTGGCCGTTGCGCCCAATCCCAAGAAGCACCACGTCCAGCCCGCCATGTTTCTGGATCTGCTGCTCATACCACCGGGCATGGTCTGCTACCTTGTCATCGTCTACCGTTCCATCGGGGATATGGATGTGCGCCGGAGGAATGCTGACGTGATCGAACAGGTGGTGATGCATAAACCGATGGTAACTATGCGGACTGTCGGCAGGCATTGGGTAATACTCGTCGAGGTTAAACGTGACGACGTGCGAAAAGTCGAGGCTGCCTTCTCGATGCAGGTGCACCAGGTGGTGATACACCCCGATGGGCGTTTTCCCCGTTGGCAACCCCAGCACACAGGGCTGCCCAGCCTCCCGGCTTTCGTTGATACGGGCCACCAACCGTTGCGTGACCGCCGCGGCGACGGCGTGCGCATCGGGTAGCACAATAACCTGTGGCTTACCGGACATACGCGGTGTGTGGGCTAAAAACAATGGGATTTAATCTAAAAAACATACCCGATCAGAGCATCGCCGACTCACCTTTTGCGCGAAAGAAACACTTCACGTACAGCCTCCCAGGTAAATCCACGATTTCAACAAGCAGTCCAAGCACCTGTTTCGTAAGCTCTTCGGGCGTTCTTCTTCCGCGCCTTTTGTGATGAATGGCACGAGCCTGTGTTGAACGGCACCCTCTCTGTGCAAGCGACAGCGCCGTTGCCTACCTTAACGCGTAGGATAAGCCAATCAAGATTGGCATTGGTCATGAACGTTCCTACTTCCTCTGTTTCGGAAACCTCTACGATGGGGTCCTCTGCTGTTCCGGCTCCACTCACGCCGCGCTGGCGATGGACGGAAGGGGCCCTTATTGTACTTTTCTGGAGCCTTATTGCCGTGCTTTCCATCGCACAGCACGCCTTCGACACCCGCTCTGGTTCCCCACGGTCCTTTCAGGAAGGCGAGATCCTGCACACCTTTTTGGAGTTCGCCGTCTGGGCCATCCTCACCCCCGGCATCTTCTGGATGAGCTACCATTTTACCCCGAAGCGAATCGGTTGGCTGCGCACTATCCTGCTTTATGTCCTCGTTGGGGTTGCCGTGACCATGACGGTCGAGTTCATTGAACATTTTCTCTGGAACACCCTGGTTCCTTCCAGACGCCCACGCCCGATGTCCATCGCCTTTATGCTGCGGCGGTTTCATTTTATGGGCGATCTGTCCCTGTATGGCGTCTTGCTCATTGCCGGCTTTGCCCGCGTGTATTTCCTGCGCTATCACGAGAACCAGCAGGAAGCCATTCGCCTCCGCATGGAAGCCTCACAGTTGCAGGCCCACCTCGCCGATGCCCGCCTGCGCACCCTGCGGATGCAAATTAACCCGCACTTCCTCTTTAATACCCTCCATATTATTTCGGACAACTTCGAAAGCAACCCGCGCAACGCCCGGCGGATGATCGCGCGGCTGAGCGAGATTTTGCGGTATACCTTTCAAGAGTCGGAAGCCCCGGAGGTAACCCTGGCGCAAGAGCTTCAGTTTATCAACGGGTACCTGGATATCCAGCGGTTCCGTTTCGAAGACAACCTGGTGGTTACCCAGGACATTGCCCCTGATGTTCGTGATGCCCTGATTCCCAACCTGATCCTGCAACCACTGGTTGAAAACGCCATCAAGCATGGCGTGAGCCAGCACGCGGGCGTGGGCCACCTGGAACTGCGGGCCTGGCACGAAGCGGACACCCTGTACCTGAGGGTGCAGGATAATGGACCAGGGCTTTCCTCGGCCCCGCAAAACCGTACGTCCTTGCCGTCAAACGGCGTGGGCCTGCAAAACACCCGCGAACGCCTCCAGGGGCTTTATGGAACCAACCAGGCCCTGGTCCTCGAATCGCTTCCGGAGGGCGGCCTTGCGGTTACCGTGTCCCTGCCTTATCACACCCGATCCGATTTTAAAGTACATGCTGTGGAGGAAGCCTGACGGTTATGGCTGCTGCCCCCAACATCCGCGTCCTTATTGCCGACGACGAACCTGGTGCCCGGCGACGGCTTGAGCGGCTGCTGAAAACCGCCCCCGACGTAGACGTGGTGGGTCAGGTAGGCTCTGGCGAAGCCGCGGTCCAAGCCATCCGACAACAAAAACCCGACCTCGTCTTTCTCGATGTCCAAATGCCCGGCCTTACCGGCATCGATGTGGTGAAAGCCGTAGGCCCCGATGCCATGCCTCCCGTCGTCTTTGTGACAGCGTATGACCAGTACGCGGTAAAAGCCTTTGACCTTGCGGCGATTGACTATCTCTTGAAGCCTTTTGACGACGAGCGTTTTGAGCAAGCCCTCGCCCGTTCGCGGGCCTACCTGAGCCGATCTTCAACCGACACCCTCCAAGACCGGCTACGGACCCTGTTACAAGCCCTGGAGACTCCCGAACCGGTCGCATCGACGCCGTATCTGGAACGTATTGCCGTCGAAAAGCGCGGCCAGCTTCAGATCATCCCGCTCGACACCATTTCCTATTTCTCAGCCAGCGGGAATTATGTATACCTACATGTGGGCGAGGAAAAACTGCTTATTCGGGAGCAGATGCAGCGCCTGGAAGAACATCTCCCGCCCGACCGTTTTTTCCGGATCCATCGTAGCTATATCGTGAGGCTCGAAGAAATTGCTACCCTGGTGTACAGTGCAGGAGGGGAATACAAAGTTCGGCTGTCCAATGGAGAAGTGATCAAGGCGAGCCGTTCTCGCTGGGGAACGCTGGCGCAGCGGCTGGGCATTCAGACCTCTCATTGGGACGACAATTCATAGCCCTTCTTCAACGGAGGGTTTAACCCATACCATTTCCGAGAAAATGTGGTGCATGGGGAACGTGTCATGCTAAATCATGTCCTGAACTTGATTCAGGATCTTTCAGCATCCCTTCCTCCCCAGCGTCGAGACCCCGATACGAATGCATTGACTGAAGAAATAAACAAGTTCGGGATGACACTTCCTTCAACTTAGCACCTCGTTTTTCAGAACTGGTATCAGAGGTGACGTTCTACCGCCCCGTGCACCAGGTGCGACTCCAGACAAAGACGCAGGAAACGATACCGGGGCTGGCAAGCATCGCTCTCGCGTTGTGCTCTTCTCCCCCTCCGCGCGGTCAGTAGTCCTTCATCGCCGTGCACAAAGGGCTGCAACGTGAATGATAACCCTGCAACGAGAGGCACGAGCATACCAAGAGGTTGCTGGTGCCCTGCTTTTTCTGGTCAACGCCAACGATGCATGGAAGGCCATTAAGAAACCATCATCATCTCATTTCCTGCTGCCACCGGTAACGTTTGCGCTTGAACTTTGGCAAAGACATGCCTTATTATCCTATATCTGCGATAAGCGATAATATTCTCATAATAACCTGCCTCCATGCTTGCCAAGATCGACGTTTTTGAACCTCGCCTCGCTGCGCTTGCTGAACTCGGAAAGGCCCTGTCTCATCCAGCCCGTATTGCCATTCTTGAGCTTCTGGCTGAACGTGAGCAGTGCATTTGCGGGGAGTTGGTTGATGAACTTCCCCTTGCACAAGCTTCTGTCTCCCGCCACCTCAAAGCCTTGAAGGAAGCCGGTCTGATTAAAGGCGAAATCGATGGGCCACGTACCTGCTACTGCCTCAACAAAGAGGCCTTATCAGCCCTGCACGAACAGTTCTCAGGGCTATTCACCTCGCTTCTGCAAGCTCCACCGTGTGACGATTGCTGCTAGCGTATTCCCTCACATCACCTTCCCACTACCATGCAACGCCTTTTAATCCTTTTCCTTGCGCTTTTTCTTGCAGGCTGCGCCTCTTCCAATGTGCCCGAAAGCGAGCGCACGCGCACCCTCGATGCGTCCAGCGATCAGGTATTTGATGCCACGGTAAGTTATCTGCAAAATGCGGGCTATGAAATCAGCGACCAGTTTAAACCGACGGTCTCACTGCCAGAAGGCGAGATTACAACCGCAGTTCATGGAGAGGGCAATATGGGAGAAAAGATAGCCTGTATCTTACGCCCCACCGAAAGCGGGGCGACGAAAGTATCGGTGCACGTCACAGCCCTTACTAAGAATCTCGAAGGGGCATGGGTGCCCGCTCGGAAAGATAAAAACACCCTTGCCCAACGACACCGCGAAGTCCTGCGCGGCATTGAAGACCTGCTATAAATGAATACCAACGTACCCGTTCTGCGTACCTACCTTGCCGAAGCCGTCGGCACCTTTGCCCTTGTCTTCGCCGGAACTGGCGCTATTGTGATCAACGACCTTTCCGGCGGCGTAATTTCCCATGTTGGTATTGCGCTCACCTTCGGCCTTGTGGTGCTGGCCGTGATTTATGCCATTGGGGAGGTGTCCGGTGCGCATATCAACCCCGCTGTGACGCTTGGCTTTTGGGCCTCGGGGCGTTTCCCCGCCAAGCATGTGGCCCCGTACATCGTCAGTCAAAGCCTCGGGGCTCTGCTGGCAAGTGTGCTTTTATGGGCGCTCTTTCCTGCTCATGAATCGCTTGGGGCTACGGTGCCCGCCGGAGCAGCCGGGCAGAGCTTTGTGCTTGAGGTCGTGCTGACGTTCCTTTTGATGTTCGTCATCTTGTGCGTCGCCATCGGCGCGAAAGAGCAAGGGATGATGGCAGGCACGGCTATTGGAGCCACCGTGGGCCTGGAGGCCCTGTTTGCAGGCCCAATCAGCGGAGCCTCGATGAATCCGGCCCGCTCGCTTGCTCCGGCGTTGGTGAGTCTTGAACTATCGCAGCAGTGGATTTACGTTGCCGCCCCCGTTCTGGGTGCCCTCTTGGCGGTGGGCATGTATTGGGGTGTGTACGGCAAAGACTAGGAGACAAAGAGGCTTGTGATGTCGAAGAAGACCGTTGTTTTTGTTTGTACCCATAATTCGGCCCGCTCCCAGATGGCCGAGGGCTTGCTGCGGCACTTGTACGGTGATCAGTTCGAGGTATACAGCGCCGGAATAGCAGCCTCACAGGTGAAGCCGATGGCGGTGGAAGTTATGGAAGAGATCGGGGTTGACATGTCCAGCCACACCTCGAAAGACTTGTCCGCGCTGGAGGCCGTTCCGAAAGATTATGTGGTGACGGTGTGCGATGCCGCGCATGAGGCGTGCCCGTACGTGCCTGCCCGCATCCAACTTGTTCATAAAGGTTTTCCTCCTCCTTCTGCTGGTATGACAACTGAGGAAGAAAAGCGGGCCTCATTCCGCATGGTGCGCGATGCCATCAAGACCTGGCTAGAGAACGAGTTTGTCCCGATGACCAATCTCAAAAACACAACGCCCTGACCGATGGCAACGATTGCTTTTTTCAGTGACATTCACGGCAACCTTCCCGCGTTGGAAGCGGTGCTGGAGGACATGGATCAGCGTACACCGGATATGCGGTTTTGTCTGGGTGACCTGGTGGGGTATGCCCCGTGGCCGAATGAAGTAGCGACCCTGATTCGCAAGCGAGGCATTCCAACGCTTGCGGGGAACTATGACGAAGGGGTGGGGCTGAATTCGGATGATTGTGGCTGTGCTTACAAAACCAAAGAAGACGAAGCACGCGGGGCACAGTCGATCGCCTTTACCAACGAGGTGGTCACGGACGAGACACGGGCCTATCTGCGCAGCCTCGCCCGTCATCTGCGGCTTGTTCATGAAGCCCCCCGGACCCCCGGCGCCGTACCGCTCGAGGTGTTGATGGTGCATGGGAGCCCGCGCAAGGTCAACCAGTATCTCTTCGAGGATTTTCCCGAGCGCAGCATGCTTCGGATGATGGACGAAGCCCGGGCCGACGTGATGCTCTTCGGGCACACCCACAAGCCGTATCACAAGGTGATGGCCTACGCGGTGGACGGTGAAACACGCCATCGCCACGCCATCAACATCGGCTCGGTGGGAAAACCCAAAGACGGTGACCCAAGGGCCTGCTATGCCCTTTTGCATCTGGCCAATGGCGCATCCGTGACGGATGCAGACAGTGTGCACGTTGACTTTATTCGGGTTGCTTACGACGTGGAGAAGGCCGCGCAGGCCGTCGAGGCAAGTCCACTTCCTGATGCCTTCGCCGACATGCTTCGCAACGCATACTAGCGGTATAACCAGAATCAGGGCCCAGGTATTTCGAAGATGAGCCCTCTCCCAAGCACGGGTGCGTCCACACAGCAGCTTGTCCTATACTCCGCCGCAGCCTTATCTCGTGCTCTTGGGATGCCTTTTTTGCTCATCTCTACGTTCAAAACAGTCGGCCGTTAACCCCTTTTAGTCTTAATGAATGCACCATTAAACCAACGGTCTAGTCATTGAGGTGCTGACTGTTCAAAGGACTAGCTTCCATTCCGAACCGGGAACCCCATCTGCGCCCACACCAAAATGCCCTCATCAATGATGGCGGTGTTCTCGAATCCATGTCGTTTCAGCGTGCTTTGCACGCGCCCTGATGCAGCGTGCGGACACGCACAATAGATGACAATGGGAGTCCCATCGTTTGGAATGTCGTCGATGAAGTTCTCCGGGTCCTCGTAGTAGGGCACTGGGAAGGAGCCCGGAATATGCATTTGACGCCATGCCACTTCAGACCGGGCATCCATGATGATCATGCGCAGGCTGTCCTGCAAGGCTTGGTTCACCTGGGCGGAAGAGACATATTTGCCCTCTCTCAATTGGAAAACAGGTGCCTCGCTGTCGGGGTTGAGCACGTATTCCGCTGGTGTAGGGATCGACACGGTAATAGGCTCAGGGATGTCCCAGCCAGAGGCGCGGCTCCGCAAGAAGGCCGTCACGTCGTCCATGTCTTGACTGCTCAAACTATCTTTGAAGGCCATCATGGGCGTTCCATCGCGCCCTTCGGCGATGGCATACCGAAGGAAGTGATCGGTAGCGGTGGCAAGCAGCATGGGGTTCCCTAAGGCCGGGGCAGAGATCCCCTCTCCGTTTTCACCATGACAAACCGCACAGCTTTTTTCATAAACAGCAGCACCCTGGGCAATAGCGCCCAGCACCGGCTCTCTGGAGAGTGTGACCGGTTCTTCGACCTCCGCCATCTCGTACAAATACTGTAGCAGCAATTCGATTTCGATATACTCCAAAGGCCCGCCCTGCGCATCTAAATACCCCGCCATCGCGGTATTGGCCCTTCCATATTGGATGGTATACCTCATAAAATTGGTATTCTGACTGGTGGCCAGCAGGGAATGCGAACGCAGCGAAGGCGCATTATCCGCCGCGTATCCCTCTCGGTTATCCCCATGGCACAGCGCACAATATTTCGTGTATAGCTCTCCGGCATACGCAATGGCCAGCGTGTCTAGCGGCTCCGCCATCGGGTTGAGCGTTCGGGCCATGACCCCTTGCGCTTCAGGCTCTTGCACAAACTCCAGTTGCACGCCAAAGGCGTAGTCCGGCAAGATGCTCAGCTGTTCATCTGTCTGCGTCAAAGCAGCGGAGGGCAGTTCCTCCTCCAGATACCGATACGTTGAGTCCAGATCTGCTACCTCAAACCTTAATGCAAACACGCCCTCGCCTCTGCGCGACAGAAAGTCGTTCAACGATGGATCAGCCTCCGCAGCGACTACGTGGAGCTCTTGGTGACGGGAAAGCCGATATCTGGCGGTCGTATCATGGTGCTCAATGACCTCAAATCCCAATTTTCCGAATTCCTCATGGGCAGCTTCGAGGTCTCGAACGACGATTCGGATCGCCGCTATCCCCACTACGCCGTTGGGGTGTTTATTGAAGTTTCTGTTATAGGTGTAATAGGTTCGCCAAGCATCGTTCGCCTCTGCGTAATTCAATCCGACATTTTCGATAAACCGGGGAAGATGGGCAGGGGGAGCAGCGGTATTGAAGTCAAGGCTCCTGCGAGTCGGGTCGCCATCATCCCGAGACCAGCCCTCTGGTGCTTGAGCGCTGCTGCGGTACGATCGAACCGAATCCACCTGGTACCCGCTTGCGGTAAGCGCCATCGCCGTGGAATCAACAGAAGAACTGGACAGCGCAAAAAGGCGAACCCCTTCGCCGGAGGCCAGAAAGGTGCGGATGAACGCAGGGGTAGAATGCTTCAGTGAGTCATCTACGGCTAATAGCTCGAAGGCGGACATGTCGCCAAAAGCTATAGATGTGGTCATCGACCCCTCAAAAACCCCTGGCTCAGCGCTTCGATTAATGTTGAAGCCCAGGGTGTCGCTGAAGTAATTACGGGCCGCTTCTAGATCATTGACCATTAACGTGGCACTGTTAATGCCAATGCCTTGGCCGAGTAAAAAGGGCTTTTCAGACTCCTCTAACGGGCACCCGAGGAGCAAAATGCCCGACAAAAGTAAAATCGAAAGCAGTGATACGATCTTGTTGAGTTCCATGAGAACGGTCCTAGATGACATAGATAAAGCGTTGAAAAGACAAGCTTAATAACGTAGCGAAAGATGGGGGTGAGGCGTCCCATGGGGCTACGACCTCACCGACAACAAGCTCCAGATTATTTAGTTCGTGTGGCTGACCACGTCCACGCCGTCACGCCATGTGCCAGTGGTGCTCACGCCCCTAGCCCTTGTCCTTCTGGGGCTCGGAGCGTGGCGCGTGCTGGGTCCAAGCCCGGAAGCTCGGCAGCCACCCTCACCGCCACCGGCCGATGCCTCATCCTCTTCAGTGTAATTATGGCCGGCGTGGCATACTTCTCCGGTCCACTCGTCTTCGAATCGCTAGAGACGGAGTTGGAAGCCGTTCGCGACCTCGTCGAGCTGCACGCCGTGCTCGGCAGGGCAGCCTTCTTCGGACTGGTCTTCCTCGCTATACCGACTATGTTTGCGATCTTCCGTGAGCTTGAGGATGAGCCACCGTCATGCTGGCTCAATGGCATATTGATCGCCGGGACCGCGCTGCTGAGCTATCTCTTACTCTGGGCCGGGCACTACGGCGGAGCGATCCGCCGTCCGGAGATCGCCAACGCTCTCTCCTGGCTCTTCCCAATACTCTGATTGGGTTTTACCCTTCTCCGTATTCTTCTTGCAGTGCTGTGCGGACCCGTTCCAGCAGGGCTTTTGTGGCGCGGATGCCTTCCGGCTCCGATAGCTCTTGGCCCTCATACTCGATGCCCACGTACCCCCGATATCCGGCGTCGAGCACCAGGCGCATCATCCGCACATAATCTGTCTGTGTCTCGTCGCCGTCCGCATCGAAGACGTTCGATTTGGCGCTGACGGCTTTGGCATACGGCATCAACTCTTCGACGCCTTGATAGCGGTCGTACCATTCGTCTGCCCCGAGGCGGAAGTTGCCAAAATCGGGCAGTGTGCCGCAACCGGGATGATCGACCTGTGCCATCACACCTGCCAGCCACGCCCCATTAGAGGAAAGCCCGCCGTGGTTTTCCACGATGACACTGATCTCATGTTCGGCTCCATACTCCGTTAGGCGGCGCAAGCCGTCGGCGGCCAGCCGCATCTGCTCGTCATAGCTCAGGCTACTGTCGCTCTGAGCATTAACACGGATGGCGTGGCACCCGAGGAACGCCGCCGCCTCCACCCACTTGTGGTGGTTTTCGATGGCCTGCGTGCGCATCGCCTCGTCGGAAGCCCCGAGGTTGCCCTCGCGGTCGCACATGATCAGCAGACTCTGCACGCCCTCGCCATCGGCGCGGTTTTTCATCTCGGCGAGGTATGTGGTGTCGGTGGCCTTGTCGAAGAAAAAAACGTTGACATATTCGACCGCGTCGAGGCCGTAGTCTTGACGGGCCGTGCGGGCAAAGTCGAGGTTGTCTAGCTGCCTACCAAAGAGGGTGCGGTGAAGCGACCATTGCGCCAGCGAGATGCGAAAAAGGGGTTCATTAGCGGCGACGAGGTGCCGGGTGGGCATGCCAACCAGGGGGAGACTTGCGGCCGCAGCGGCGGCGTGCCGAAGGAAAGAACGACGGTTCATCATGGCATTGAGAGTCAAGCGTTTGCCGGAACGCCAAGGTAGCGCCGATGGCTGTCGAAAACAACCATTTGGCACCCTCGGCAAGCATGGGAAAATCCCCTGGATCGGCACAGCTACCCGCGACGACCCCGGTTTGCACCGACAGCACCACGACCCGTATCAAAAACTCACGCAGTGCCTTATTTCACACGGCACTTGTTCGTGCCAGCGTCCATTTACCCACCGCAGCATCGCCTCCCACCGCTGTTTCTTCACTTGCCAGGACGCCGCCGGGCGCGTTCTGCATCGCCACCAATCACAGAATCACCAGCGGCCATATCGTACGAGTTATAGCCCTCCCATATCAGGTATCCGAGTAGTGGGAGTCGGCAGCGTGGCATTGTTGTGCAGTTGCAAAAAAACCACTCAATCATACTCAAGAATAAACGCTGGGCCGCTCCGGTCTTTGAGACATTGTTCTGCATCTGTATCCAGCGTCGCGTGATCTCCAGCCGAAACGAAGTGGGCTGCGATACGCATGGCACAACCATCTCCACCCCAATCTTGAGTTGGCGTATGTCCGGCCGCACGAACTTCGACGACACGGCTGTTAGACAGTGTTGCTGCAGCTTGACGGGCCCACTTCGGAGGTGTTGCCGGATCATACTGCCCGGCAATCAGCAGAACGGGGACGCTGCTCTCAACGGGCGCTACTTCCCTCTGAGGCCGAACCGGAACAGCCCATTCATCGCATATCGAAGGCACAACAACGGCAGACTCAAGACCGAATAGCGTCGATCCGGGAGAGGCTGCCTGAGACCGATCGGAATAGGGCAGCAACTCACTACACCAAACGGAGAGACGCATGCCCCAAGCAAAACTTGACGGGCCGATTGATTCGGATACCAGGCCTTGAATTACGCTCGTGTCGCGGCGTGCAATGGAATCGAGGAGCCATGGAGCTTCTGCGATTGCAGTTGGTGAACTGGTTGAGACGAGAGTAGCTAGATCTGCACCTCGGAGCGCTATCGTGGTCAAGCCCGCCGTCTCGTCAATCGGAACGATAACAGGAAACTCCTCAGCGGCTTTCAGTGCAGCATAAAACCGCGACCGAAGTTCAGGATAGGCGGCATTGCACGAAAGACTAGCCGCACAGTCTCGAAAGACAAGCTCCAACGCTTGCTCCAGGTTGGCTGCACTCTCATCGTCATACCGAGCTTGCGGGGGGAGCACAGAGTCGAGTATTGATGCACGGACCGTGCCTGGATAGTCGCGCAAGACCGCCAGCGCGAGTCGAGTGCCGTAAGAGATTGAATAGAGAGTCCACTGATCGACGCCGAGGACGCTGCGCAGATCTTCGATGTCTGCTGCACTCACGGCCGTCGAATAGGCTGCATGGTCGACACCCTGTGCGTTCAATTTGGCCTTACAATCTGCTGCGGCCGCTCGCTGGGCGGCTATGCTCGCCTCTGCAAGGACAGAAAATTGATTGCCCGCACGCGCCGCACCAAATTCAGGGCAACGCAGCGCAGGTTGAGCGTAACCCGTTCCACGCTGACCGAAGACGACGAAGTCTCTTTCAACGGTCCATGGATATGCGCCCGGGTATGCTGCGGCATTGAGAGCACTACTCCCGGGACCACCGGCAAGATACAGGACCGGTCCAGGCGCACCGTGTCCATTCTTCGCGTGAAGTACCACAACCGGAAGACGGATTGTAGGGCCGTCCTGAACTGCACGGTCCTCATAAACGACGAGGTACCCGGTTAGCGCACGGAACGCTGATGGAACTGCTACTGGAAAGTCGATCGAGTCGGGCTCAAAGCGCGGGACTTGACCCTCAGAACTCGAACCAGTGCTTTGCCCAACAGCCGGATAGCAACCAAACACAGCCAGAAGCACTGCGAAAAAGAGTCGAGCCATATCCGCGCCGATCAAATAGAAGAGAAGAAAAAGTCGCCGCTCACACAACTGCAAAACGGCACGGTCATCACCGGCGCAGTATTACCGCTGCGACAGGGGCAAATTACGGAAGGGGCGGTGCGGCGGCAACCCACCAAACTGTGCAGCGCATAGCCACCCTCGCTACAAGAAAGGCCGCCGCACGCTTGGCCGCCAATGAATCACAGATCTCCTTTCCTTCCCGATGGGCTGTCTGGAGAATCGGGAATACAGGATCAGGCCGACGAGAACGAGGAGCAGCAACGCAATGATCGTGATCTGGAAAAGCGCGAGAGATGTGGTTTCGGCGAGTTGCAGTTGGTTGGGCTCGTTCGGACCCAGCAGCCGGTTCATCTGAAGGAAAGCCAGATGGGATCCCATGCAGGCGCAGACGCTACCGCTAGCCATGCGCAGGCATTGCTGGAAACCTCCGATAAGGAGCAGATCATGGAGAAGACCCGGATCCGGACTGATCCGCCGATTCTGACTTCTATATCGAGGACATACTTCAGGACCGAGAGGAGAATCACGGGCATCACGAGGAAAGCTATCGTCGTCAGGATGGTGGCCAGCCATTTCCTGTAGCAACTGCTGATCCTGTGTTGATTGCGAAACCCCGCTCAGCCATGAGGGAGACGGGATAGACGTGCAGAACATGCAAGGATAGCATGATCGAGCAGCATCCCCAAGAAGGGAGCAAATGCGGATGATTTGTTGTACCAAAAAAAATAAACCCTTGCAAATCAATGACCTGCAAGGGTTCAACGTGCCCGGGACTGGACTCGAACCAGCACGCCCGGAAGGGCACCGCCCCCTCAAGACGGCGCGTCTACCAATTCCGCCACCCGGGCAGGGTGTGTATGCTAAAGCGTGTGATCCCGGCAGGGCTCGAACCTGCGACCCTCTGATTAAAAGTCAGATGCTCTGCCAGCTGAGCTACGGGATCAAAGGCCCTTCCTGTTTTGGGAAGGACAGCAAAGATAGGGTGACCCATCCTACGGCGCAACCCGTTCGCTTTGAAGTATTTGTGAGGGTAGGGATCGGCTTCTCGGTGTTCATAGACCCGTCTGGACCCTTTTTGATCTCTAGCACCGTAGCCTGAACAAGGGAAACCGTGGCGCTGGGTAATTCTTGTCCACTATTCCTCCCCCAAAGGGGCTGGCCTCCGATCTTGCTATACGGGTGGGTTAAGCGTTATTTCAGCAACACCATCTGGCCTGTACGGACGTGCTTCTTCCCGCTTGTCCAGGCGGTAATCCGATAGAAATAGGCTCCAGACGCCAGCGGCAAATCCTGAAGCTCAATCTTCTGGTTCACACCGGGAGCCATCCGCTTGGCTGGCATCCCATAAACCTGTTGGCCTCGAACGTCGAAGACGTCCACCGTGACATCAGCGGTTGCGGCAAGATCGAAGGTCAGCGTGGTGTGTTTGGAGAAAGGATTGGGGTAGTTGCCGTGTAAAACAAAGTCCTCATTCGGAAGCTCGGCTTCCTCGGTGGAAACCGGGATCCCGACATTTCCGCTGGCATCAAGGGATAACAGCACCAGCGCTGAGTCGGGACCGGCAGCGACTAGGGCCAGGGCCTCCCCAGCGGCGTCTGTCCAGTCGAATTGAAACACGTTTTGTCCAGCCACTTTGCCCATCGCATCGGTGCTCACTTCCATGTTGTAGAGACCGGGCGCGAGGGAGAAGTAGGCCGTTGCGGAATCGGCTGGCAGGTTTTCGGTAATGGTTTGCACCGGATTGCCAGTGTCGTCGAGGATGCGCAGGCTTAAGGGGGCGTCGGTAAGGGTGGTGTTGGCGATGAAAAACTCCACCTGCGAGGCGTCCTCGGCTTCAGTACGCGGGTCGGGTTTGACCAGGATTTTGCTGCTGTCGGCATCCACTTCCGTCAGGAACAGCGCAATGCGGGAGGGGAAAGCAGGCGTACCGTTTTCATCTTGATACACCAAATCAAGCGCAATCGAGTCAACGGGGTTGGACCTGTCCGGGTCGGCACCGTCCGTAATTTCAACCAGCGGAAACGCCTGACCGATTGGAAAATCCTGGAAGGTAATCACATCGCCCACCTCCAGGTCATTGGCCACCAACACACTGTCGAGGTACACATCAATGGTTTCAGGAAGGCGTGTCGCTTTATCTCCTATATGCAGATCTTCTAGAGATAATATGCGGCCACGAAATATGCTGCCCTCGACGCTGGCATATGTCCCTGTCAATTCAATATCAGTACGGGCAACAACTCCTTCATCTGAATTCACATACGCACTATTAAACAGATTTGAGCTTCTTGTGTAGAATACAAGATCGACGACAAAGGAGTCTTGCGAAGCAAGAGACGGTAAGTCCCATATAATGCTACCAGTATCATCTCTAAGAAAATCTGTAGGTGGGAGATAAAAACCTGATTCCGAATCACTAAATATTCGTAAATCCCTTGTTGAAAATACATCACCTATTTTCACATTGGTTAAAGGTATCTCTCCCGTATTGGTTACAACGATTCGGAATGCAACCTGATCTCCAACCGTAAATTCGTCGACGAAGGCTGTCTTCTTAATCTCCACCATCGGCCTTGGATCTTCCTCGATAACCATGACCGCTCCAGAAAAGAAACCGGCTTGTGTGGTCTGGATGGCATTGTCCGTCGTGGTCAGGCTTGCGCTGTTTACCCCCAGACCCAGGTAGCAAAACAACGGCGCAGAATCGACGGCATTTGTATTCGCATTCTCAAGCGCAACGACTACTGGGCAGGTGTCCTCTGCTATTAACTGACCCGCTCCATCATCCGTCAGCGTCGATTTGCAAACGGTGGTTGTCAGTTGTTCGCCGAAGTCGCCTGCTAATGGATTAAGCGGCACCAACACGTCCAGGGTCTCTCCTAAACTATATCCTGAAATGGCATCCAAAAACTCGTCGTTGGCTGTGCCATAATAACTCAGGTAGGCCACCTCCATGGTTTCCAGGTTGCAGGCCGCCACCATGCCGTCGCTCAGGCCTCCCGCATACTCCGACTGGAACGCGCCTGCTGTCGTCGGAATGCCGCCATCCGTAATCCCTGACGCAATAACATAGTCACCGACCACCTCTACATCCGTAAAGCTATCACGACCGGGGCCGTCTGCGACACACCTGCCACTAATTGAATATTCAATATCATCATTTCCAATACTAAGGGCGATTTTTTGCAGTATCGCCGCGAATTCCAAATTTTCATTTACCAGATCGTCCGATTCCGTACTACCTGCGATATACAGGTTACCCTCCTGATCTACATCGAACCCACCTCCAAACTCGCTATCATTGCCCCCCAGATACGTGGAGTAGAGCAGCGTACTGCCATCGCTTGTTAACCTGGTGAGGATGAAATCGCTGTCGCCCTCTCGTGTCGATTGAAGGGCATTCGCGGTGGTTGGGTAATCAGGGGAACGGGAATAGCCAGCCAACCAGAGATCGCCCTCTGGTGCCAGATCGATGCCACCGGAAGAATACTCGCGGTCACTACCACCGAGGTAGGTCGAAAATACCAACGCACCGTTCGCATCAAGTTTGGCAACCAGCAGATCTTGATCGCCCGCGATTTCGGCCTGCAAAGGATTTAGGGTGGGAAAATCACTCGAAAGCGTGCGGCCTAAGACATAGATGTTGTCCTCCTCATCCAGCACCAGCGCCTCTGCCCGGTCAGGCTCGCTACCTCCAAGGAAGGTTGAATAGAGGATCGCGCCCGTCGTGGGATCAAAGCGCATAATGAAGAAATCGTCGCCGCCAGCGGGTGCCCCCTGGGCGGCATTTTGGGTGGGAAAATCGGCGGAGTTGGTTCTGCCTCCCACAAACACATCACCGCTGCTTGAAACCACCAGGTCATTTACGCTGTCCGTGCCCGACCCGCCCAGGTACGAGGCAAAGGTGATCTCCGGGTCGATGATGAGTGGAATCGCCGGGTCATACGCACCCACTTCAAATCCCACGGTGCCCGCTTCCAGACGAAACGCACCACTGACGGGTATGCGCTGCCCATTGATCGTCTGAAACAGCACCGGGGCCGACTCCACCAGTTCGCCCAGCACCGTCTGCGCCACCAGCGCCCCGTCATCGCGAAGGCGAAGTGATTCCACCCCGTCCAACTGCATCTGAATCAACGACGGATCGGCTCCTGGGGCCACATGGAATTCCCGTTTCAGGCGTTCTTGCTGGCCCGTGTACATCATATCGATGCCGGGATAGAGATTCCGGTACTGAATGCCCTCGAACGTCGGCAAACCTGTTCGCCAGTCGGCGGCATCGGAACCCCGGTAGTAATTAACCACCCCCGGCAACGGTGCCATCGGCTCAATGGCTGGCTCCGGCTGGGCATGGAGGAAGCGCAACGTCACCTCCGAGGCGATGTTTGGCTGATCCTCGGCGGTATGCGTGCGTCTGAACCGAATGGCCTGGGGGCCGAACAAAACCGTGTGTCCACCACCTTCGACATGAAAACGCACGGCGTCCTCCACCTGCCCTTGGTTTTCGATAAACAAAAGCGACGAGGCCGGCTGGATAGCCGGTTGGACAGGCTGGTTAACCGGCATCACAGGGATGGACGGAGAAGCAGGTTGTTGGACAGCATCAGAGGTCAGATAGAGAAGGGCAGCAAGGGCGACCACCAAACAAACAGACGCGAAAAAACGACGCATACACAAAACCCCAATAGGTTTATTCGGGCAGAGAACAGCAAGAGAAAGACGCAAAACTGAATGACAGAAGGCTACTTTCATCCAGCGGGTCGATAGGCTTAGTAAGAATACGGTTAAGGAGCCCCTTTTACAAGCAAGCGGAGCCTGTCAGCGAAATCCTAAATCTGGGGCCTGGAGAACGACGCTTGCTTGCGCCCTCTCTGCTCCCTTCCACTTTAGCCCGGCACGGATTGGCACCATGGGGCTTTGTGAGGACCTCTCCCTTGCCCCATCCTCAACCGCCTATTATTTTCGCAACGATTGTATTATCATGGCGTTGCCCCCCGTTCTAGCAGATGATTGTCTCCTAACCATTGGATTGTATCGTTTAGCCTTATGAATATGACACCCTCCTCCCAACCCGCGGGTGAAGCGGGGGCCGCGCTTACCAGCAAACAGTGGTTCGGCCATCCACGGGGCCTTGCCACGCTGTTTTTCACCGAGATGTGGGAGCGCTTCAGCTATTACGGCATGCGG
>JAUIDY010000067.1 GCA_030428385.1 Rhodothermia bacterium
TCCTGGAGCCCAGGCTGTGGCCTTGGTGCAGGCAGGCGTAGACGTACTGCTCGATACCCAGGCTCCGCTTCCCGTCATCGATGCGCTGGAGCACGCGGTAGAAACGGGCCACCTTTCCATCGAGCGGCTTCAAGAGGCGGTGCGGCGGGGGTGGTCCCTCAAACGACGGATGCTTGATCGATGGGGCGAAGGGGTCTTTTTCTCTCCTGCCTCGGCTTTTTCGAACGTCCGCGTCGGCCATGCTACCCACCATTCGCTGGCCGCGACCATTGCCCACCGTGCTGTGACAACGTTTGATGCCCAAACCAATGCCCTGCCGTTGTCCCCCGACGTACAGGCGTCAGTATGGTTGGTTAAGCCGTTTCGCACGCGCTTCGACCCTCCCGAGGAGCCGTTTGGCGCGGCCCTCCGTGCAGCCCTCCCCAACGCCACTTTTCATCAAATCGAGCCTGAGGTTGAAGATTGGTCTCCATGGGTAGACGCCTTGTCTGTACATGAACCACTCGTGATCGCTCTTATTGCCAAACCTGCTGCCTGGCACCGCTTTGGGTTGCCTTCACACCAGCAGAATTGGATTCGTCGGCTTGTAGAACAACGTCCCACGATTTTAGTGTCGCTAGGCAGTCCCTATGTATTGGATGATTTCCCTGATGCAGCAGCCCTGTTGTGTACCTTCAGCGATGTCCCTGCCTCTCAAGAAGCAGCAGCCCGTGCGTTGCTTGCTTAAAAAAGCGCTTTTAAAAACAAGCGGTTGTCGTTTCTTTTTTTGAACTATCCCACCCCACTGCTCGTTGGAGCGGTATCCCTTTTATCGAAACCCGAGTGGAAGCCACGAACCGGTTTCTGCTCCAATCTAAGACCGTGAATTATGGGTTTCCTAGACTTTATCACTGGCGATCAGCCCCCCCTCGTAAAGCAAGCCTTTAATGATGTCAAACGCATGCTCCGTAATGGACATGAAATGTTTGCTGCTGGCACTGCGCGTCTTTTCGATAACGAAGTACTTGATGTCAACCTGAACGCGTTGGACGAGGAAATAAACCAGTGCGAGCAAGACCTGCGCCGCGTGGTACTTGAACATTTAAATGTAGACCCCAACCGTGAGCTTATTTTCAGCCTCAAGCTGATCAGTATTGTGCATGAAGCCGAGCGGATTGGGGACCTGGGCAAGTCGCTGGCCAAGATTGCGGATCTCGCCAATCACCAGCGCATGGGTCCGCTTGTAGAACCCCTACGCGACCTGCGTACCCGCATTTTGAAGATGTTCGACCTCGCCCGCGACGGCTTCATTGCTGGCGATGAAGCCCTGGCGCGCGAATTGATCCGGGAGCATGCCCAGATCAAGGAAACCATCACTCGTTATATCCATGACCTTTCTCAAAACAAAACCATTTCGGCCAACGAAGCGGTGGTTTATGCTATGGGCGCACGGATGCTGAGTCGGGTCAGCTCGCACCTTGCCAATATCGCCTCCACGGTCGCCTGCCCATTCGATCAGATCCGTCGCTCGCCCACCTGGGCCGATGGCGAAAAACAACTTTCCTAACCCGTCCATTCTGCTGCCCAATCTAGTTTTTTATGGCCCTGACGTACTCGTACTTATCCGAGTTGGGAACCTCTGCTCCCCCGTTTACCCTTCCTGCTGCCAACCCTGCCCAAGCTGGCTCCACACAGTGCAGCCTTGCAGACTTCGCCGAGGCAAAAGCCCTCGTGATTGTATTCACCTGCAACCACTGTCCCTACGCCAAACATATTGAAGACGCCCTGGTCCAGGTTGCCCAAACCTATCAGTCCAAGAGCGTGGCTTTCCTTGCCATCTCGTCCAACGATCCGGCAACATATCCAGAAGACGATTTTGCTCATATGGCCGCCCGCGCCCAGCAGAAAGCCTTTCCCTTCCCCTACTTGTTCGACGAATCGCAGGCAGTGGCACGTGCCTACGATGCCCGGTGCACCCCCGACTTTTTTGTGTACGATGCATCCCGGCGGCTTGCGTATCACGGCCGCTTTGATGAGACACGCCCCCACCAGGGCGCGGCGCATGGCGGCGACCTCACCCAGGCACTCGATGAGCTACTGGCATCGGGTTCTGTTTCCAGCGAGCAAGTTCCGTCGATGGGGTGTAGCATCAAGTGGAAACCAGGCCATGCTCCTTCCTGAACTACGCTCTCGCCTTGGTGGCGTCGCCCCACGCTATGTTTGAAGACCAGGCTTTCCGTTCGTGGCCCCTCATTTTTTCAGGAGCCAGTGTGTTTGCCTTTCTTTTTGGTGCCATTGCCTTGCTCACCGAGCTACTGTTTGAAGGCTCTCTCACCGTGACACCCTTTGTATGGGGATTTGCCACGGTCGCCTTTCTGGGATATTTGGGAGCCGCCTGGATTATCCGAAAGGGAGCAGAGCCTCCCGCCCAATCATAACGATTCTTTATCAAACTGGGCGAACCTCCGCCCTTGCCATTCGTAGAGTTCGGAACCGCTTCCAGTTCTATTTCGGAAGCGGTTCCAAGGCCTTTTTTTCGGCCTCCGGTGTCTCAATTAACCCGATATGGAGGACTTGATGATAGACAACAAAACAGCCCCTCTTCTCACACCCAACGATGAACGATCTGCTTATGAAAAAGCAACCGTAGAAGGCGGACTGGATCCTCGTTGTATTCCCCAGGCCTTAGCCGAAACACCCCCGATAGGTGATCAAAACCGCTACCCAGCGTATTCAGCAGAAGACCAAAAGAACTGGAAGTTTTTGTTCGAGCGTCAGATGGAACTGCTTCCTGGTCGGGCAGGAGAAGCCTTCCTTCAAGGGGTCCATACGCTAGGCATGACAGCCGATCACATCCCTGCGCTTGCTGACCTCAGCCGTAACATGGAAGCCGCGACCGGCTGGCGCATTGGCCGCATCCCGGGCTTGCTGCATGAAAAAGATTTCTTTGAATTGCTGGCCAACCGCATTTTCCCCTCGACGGACTACCTCCGGGGGACCGATGAACTGGATTACACCCCGGCTCCAGACTGTTTCCATGACATGTTTGGGCACATGCCCATGCTCACCGAGCCCGCCTTTGCCGACTTCTATCAACTCTTCGGGCAGGCGGCGCTTCATGCTTCGGGCGCCAACCGGCCCCGTCTTGAACGGCTGCACTGGTTCACCGTCGAGTTTGGTCTAATCCAGCAGGACGAAGGCACCCGCATTTTTGGAGCAGGCATCCTCTCCTCTAAAAATGAAGTCGTCCATGCCCTCTCCGACCAAGTAGAAGTCCTGCCGTTCGACGCAGATGTCATTGTAGAAACCGATTACGACGTGTGGCACCTTCAAGATCGCCTGTTTGCCCTCGAATCGTTTGAGCAACTTGTGGAGGGTTTCCGGGTCTGGACCCACAAACACGGGCTGCTCTAGCAAAGAGAGGACGGATCCGTCCCGAGTTCCGTCCATTTTATAGTTTCTCCCTTTGGCAATGCTGCGTGGATTTGCTGGCTGATTCCCTGTTTTCTAATGATAGCAGGGTTGCGAAAGCGCGTGCTCCGTTGTTCCTTCCGGTGCCCGTAGGCGATGGAGAAAAGTCGGTATACAACTTATGGCATCAAAGACCCGCGTGGGGATTCTTTTTGGGGGACGTTCCGCCGAGCATGAGGTAAGCGTGCGCTCGGCCCGATCGGTGGTGGCGGTGCTGGACCCCGGGCAATATGAAGTGGTGCCCATCGGTATTTCCAAAAGCGGCACCTGGCATCTCGGCGACTCCGTCACGCGCCTGACCCGCAACGATTCCGCCAGCCTCGAAGTGGTGGCCGCTGCGCATGCGCCCTCCCAGGCTCCAGCCACCTTGCTGGCCCCGCTGGATGTGGTCTTTCCGGTCCTGCATGGACCGTTTGGCGAAGATGGCACCATGCAGGGACTGCTTGAACTTGCCAACGTGCCTTATGTGGGCGCAGGCGTAACGGCCTCCGCCGTAGCCATGGACAAGGTGATGTTCAAAAAGGTGATGCGTTCGCATGGGTTCCCCATCACCCCAGAAGTCGTCGTTATGCGCCACCAGTGGGAATCCACGCCAGATATCGTACTGGATGAGATCGAGGCGGCCCTAGCGTATCCCGTCTTTGTAAAACCCGCCAACATGGGATCGAGCGTGGGCATTAGCAAATGCAGTACCCGTCCCGAACTTGCGCGGGGCCTGCGCGAAGCCAGCCGGTACGACCGAAAACTAGTGGTGGAACAAGGCATCCCTCATGTGCGAGAGATCGAGGTAAGCGTGTTGGGCAATGATACTCCCCAGGCCGCCGTACCGGGTGAAGTACGGGCCAGCCGAGGGTTCTACGATTACGCCTCCAAATACCTTGATGAAGGCGATCAGGCCAGCCAACTGCTCATCCCTGCACCGTTGACGGAGGCTCAAACGACACAGGTTCGGCAATTTGCGGTTGATGTGTATACAGCCATCGACTGCGCAGGCATGGCCCGCGTTGATTTTCTGTTGAACGACGCCACGGGCGATTTTTTTATCAGCGAGGTAAACACCATCCCGGGCTTCACCTCCATTAGTCTGTACCCTCGTATGTGGGAGGCATCGGGCTTGTCGTACGCAGACCTCATCACCCGGCTACTTACCCTTGCGATCGAACGCCACCGGGAGCGTCAGACCGGGACCAACACGTCTTGGCATGATTAAGTATTCCATCGACACCCGTACGCTGCAACCCGGCGAACACTATGTAGCCATTCGAGGTGAGCGGTATGATGGCCATACCTTCATCCCCGACGCCTTACGCAAAGGCGCAGCGGGACTAGTGGTAGACCAACGTCCCGAAACGGTGCCCGCCAATATCGCCCTCACGGTGGTGGACGACACGGAGCGTCACCTCGCCGAGCAGGCGCGGGACCGCCTTCTGGGGTGGAACACCGATGTCATAGCCGTCACTGGATCGGTAGGCAAAACAACAACAAAAGCCGCACTCACAACGGTATTAGGCGAAGCCTTTCCCATCGTCGCGCCGAGAGGCAACCTGAATACCGTCCTGGGCCTTGCCCTCACGATCTTAAACGAACTGACCGATCCAGCACAAAAGCTGGTGGCCGAAATGGGGGCATACCAGCGCGGCAGCATTGCCCGGCTCTGCCGCTATTTCCGCCCGACCATCGCGGTGGTGACGACGGTGCAGCCCGTACACCTCGAACGTATGGGCACCATCGAAAACATCCAACTTGCCAAGCAAGAGTTGGTCGAAGCCTTGCCCGAAAGCGGCATCGCGTGCCTGAACTACGACGACCTGCGCGTACGTGCGATGGCTGACGCCTGCCAAGGTCAGGTGGTGTTTTACGGCACCGATTCCCTCGCCGACATCCGCCCCGACCGCCTCACGGTTGACGTCCCGTTGCTAGGTTCGTACGCTATCCAGACGGCCCTTTCCGTCTTTGCTGCTGGGCTGGAGTTGGGCATGAGCGAGGCTGCCCTAAATACCGGTATCGCCAAGTTAAAACCAGAGCGGGGGCGGCTGCACCGGTTACCGGGACGCAACGGCAGCACCTTGATTGATGACACCTACAATGCCGCGCTGGCTTCCACCACGGCAGCGCTTGATGTGCTGAAGACACAACCGGCGCAGCGGCGTATTGCCTTCCTGGGAGACATGCTGGAATTGGGTACCGAGGAGGAGCACGCCCACCAAGCCGTGGTAACACACGCCGCTGAGGTGGCGGACCTGGTGGTGCTGGTCGGCGAGCGGATGGCCAGGGCTTTCGAGGCGGTAAACCAGAAGCTGCACGCTACCCACATTCGTCTGTTTGAAACCTCAAAAGACGTCGTTGCGGCACTGGAAGCAGGCGACGAGTACATTCCTCAGCCCGGCGATGTAGCCGTCGCCAAAGGATCTGCAGGGACCCGGATGGAACGTATTATGGCAGCCCTGCTGCACGAAGACCTGGACCCGCGTGACGTGTTGGTACGCCACTCCCCAGGCTGGCTGGAAATCTAAACCGATGGCTACACACGTTCGACTCACCGCCACCGTCCGAGGCCGCGTGCAAGGCGTGGGATTTCGGTATTTCACGCTTCGTCAAGCCCGAGCGCTGGGGGTGACCGGCTGGGTCCGCAATGAACCAGACCGCTCCGTGTCCCTCGAAGCCGAAGGCCCCCGGGCCAGCCTTGAGGCATTGCTTGACGCATTACGTCAAGGTCCATCAGCGGCACGGGTAACCGACGTAGACGTTCACTGGAGACCCGCTACGGATGTGTTCATCGACTTTCGGGTTCAATACTAATACCAATTCCGAAAAACTGGAGTGCAAAGTTGAAGTAGATTTCATCCCGAACTTGTTTACTGCGTCAGTCGCTTCGCTCGTGTCGGGATCTCGACGCTGGAAGAAGAGATGCTGAAAGATCCTGAACTTGATTCAGGATCTTTCAGCATGACACTTTCCCCAATGCACCTCCTTTTCTCGGAGATGGTATAACCCGTATCCTACGCGGATTATCCGATCACCTCAGGAGCAGGGGCTGCGTACATCTCGTCGATGTAGTTGCTGACCATTCGCAAGGCACTAAACTGGCGCGTAAGCGACATCATGGCACTTCGCATCCGTGCAACCCAATCCACGGGCAGTCCGTCCGTGGTGCGCCGATAGAAAGTAGGAATGACCTGGTGTTGCAAGACATTGTACAGAGCCAGCGCGTCCGTATCATCTTGCACCTGTACATCATCGAACGATGTTCCGTTGCCAATCGGCCACCCATTGGTTCCGTCGTACCCTTCCGGCCACCAGCCATCGAGAATCGACACGTTGAGGCCGCCATGCACGGCAATCTTTTGCCCACTCGTGCCACTGGCTTCCATCGGGCGGCGCGGATTGTTCAGCCATACGTCGCAGCCCGAAACCAGCATCCGCCCCACTTCGATGTTGTAATTCTCCAAGAACACCACTTTCCCCCGAAATGCCTCGTGCTGACTCATCTCATAGATCCGCTGGATGAACCGCTTCCCTCCCTCATCGGCAGGATGGGCCTTGCCCGCATATATTATTTGCACGGGACGATCGGTGTCGGCAAAAAGCTGGGCCGCGCGCTCCACATCATGAAAGAGCAGCGGTGCACGTTTGTAGGTGGCAAACCGGCGGGCAAAACCGATGGTCAACGCCTCAGGATCGAGGTCGAGATCAACGTGCAGCGTCTGCGTGGGCATCCGCGCCGCAATAAAGTCGAGCAACTGTTTTCTCAATGTGGTGCGGTACTGCCACAATTCTTCGTCCGATACCTCCGAGAGCTTCGCCCAAAAACCCGGATCGAGTAGGTTCGTTTTCCAGTCGCCGAGCCGTTCTTCCAGAAAGGCACGTGCCGTTGGCACGGCCCAGGTAGATACATGAACCCCATTGGTGATGTGAGCAATCGGCACGTCGTCCACGGAGCGGTCGGGAAACATGGCCTTCCATTGATCTCGGGCCACCTCGCCATTCAGGGCCGAGACCCCATTGGCCTGCCGCGACATCTTGAGCCCCAACACCGTCATGGTGAACATGTCCTCGTGCGACTCCACCCGTCCGTAATCCATCAGTTCGCCTTCAGAGAAGCCAAGATCGGAACGAAACGAGGCCAGATCATGCAACAGACGACCACTCCAGAAGCGGTCGTGCCCGGCAGGAACAGGCGTATGCGTAGTAAAGACGGACCGTTCGCGTACCCAGGCTTCGGCATCCGTCACGCGCTCACCCAGGTCCATCCGTTCCCGCAACAGTTCGAGGGTCAAGAAGGCACAGTGACCTTCATTCATGTGATACACGTCGGTTTCGATCCCCAGCGCCCGCAACATCCGAACGCCGCCAATACCGAGGATAATCTCCTGCTTGAGGCGCAGTTCGTTGCCCCCCTGATACAGCTTGTGCGTCAACATGCGCAGCTCGGGCGGATTACTTTCCAGGTCGGCATCGAGTAAGAAGAGGCGCGTTTTGCCTACATCCAACCGCCATGCTTTTAGATGCACCGGCTGGTGCCCAATCGTGACCGTAGCCGTGACCGGCGAGCCATCGTCGTTGCGAACCACATACAACGGGTGCTGGCTGGGATCCAGTTGCGGATGATCATCCTGTTGCCAACCGTTCGCGTCGAAATGCTGCCGAAAGTAGCCCTCTTTCAGAAATAGCCCGATCCCTGTGAAAGGAATGCCTAGATCCGAGGTCGCCTTCGCATGGTCGCCTGCCAGAATGCCCAACCCACCGGAGTAGGTAGGCAGGCTTTCATGGAGGCCATATTCCATACAAAAATAGCTGGTCCGGGGGGCCTTGGCGTATTTGCCGGGCGTGTTCATGTAGGTCTCAAACGCCTCATAAACCGCCTTGACTTGCTTCTTAAACGAGGCATCTTCCAGCACGGCGGGGAGAGCCGCCCGCAACGTCGCAACAGGGGCGTGTCCCGACGACTGATAAACTTCTGGGTTTAACTGCTGAAAAAGACCGAGCACTTCAGGATTCCAACTCCACCACAGGTTGGCGGCGAGGGACTCTAGCATCTCGCTGGTTTTCATAGATACAAACTATCGAATGGAAAATGATGGTAAGGGGGGAATCGCACGGGACCAACACTGCCCCCAAAAGGGCACAAGGGTTCGGGGAAACCACTTGAGTTGGGCAAGGAACGAAGCAAAGGCCATGCCGAGGATGAGGGCTTCGAGGCAGATTCATGGAGTTGTTGAAGGGTACCATGTACCACGACGGCAAACAGCCTATTGCTTACGTAAAGCGGCGCTAAATATATCGGATCGACCAACTACATAAAAATGAAAATGACAATTTCGGGAAAAAGAACCAGGGAACGTCCCAGAATGCTCCGTATTTGAGCAACGCTCTCCGTATTTATCCCTCCACCGCCATGTTTGATGCTTCTGCTGACTGGCCCGTCCGGGCCTTGCTTCACACGGTGACGAAGCTCCTGCACGATGAAAGGATTGACGCGCCCCGCCGTAATGCCGAGTGGATGCTGGAAGAAGCAACGGGTTGGAACCGAACACAACAGGTCCTCCATGCAACAGACGTGGTGCCTACTGATGCGGTTAAACACCTGCAAGAAATGGTCACCCAGCGTTTGGCCCACGTCCCGCTTCAGTACATCTTGGGCCATGCAGATTTCTACGGCCTGCGCCTCCATGTCTCACCCGCCGTGCTGATCCCTCGCCCCGAAACCGAGCAGGTGGTAGAAGCAGCGCTGGCACAGGTGCAACACCAGGCCTCGCCCTGCGTGCTGGACATCGGCACGGGCAGTGGCTGCATCGCCCTCGCCATCAAACACCAGCGCCCGGATGCAAACGTGATGGCATGCGATATTAGCAACGAGGCCTTGGCCGTAGCAAGGTACAACGGAGCAACACTCCAGCTAGAGGTGAACTGGCTGCAGGCCGATGTGTTGGCTACTGATTTTGCCTTACCCTTCGAGGGTACTTTTGACCTCGTTATTTCCAATCCGCCCTATGTGCTGCGGTCGGAAGCAGCATCCCTTGCCCCGGAGGTTCGCAACCATGAACCGGCCCTCGCCCTGTTCACCGAAGGCCAGGCGCTGCGCTATTACCGCGCCATCGCTCAGGCTGCAAAAAAGCTATTGACCTCGAACGGCTGGCTTGTCTTTGAAACGCACGCCGACCATGGAACGGATGTCGCCGAAATGCTCCAGAGCACCGGATATAGCGACGTGCGGTTGCAAAATGACCTCGCTGGCTTGCCACGCATCGTTTCCGGCAGTTGGCACGACAAGGCTACAACCAGTGCTTCCGCCGAAAATAGAAGAGCAGCGCCACCGCCAGCGCAATCATAACCCCCATCGCAATGGGATAGCCGTGTTGCGCATGCAGTTCGGGCATGTTGTCGAAATTCATGCCGTAAATCCCCGCGATGAAAGTAAGCGGGATGAAGATGGTCCCGATGATGGTGAGCACCTTCATGATCTCGTTCATGCGATGATCGAGGGTGGTGTGGTACAGGTCGCGCAGCCCCGCCAGCACATCACGCAGCGACTCGATGATGTCGAGCACCTGGACGCCGTGGTCGTAGAGGTCGCGCAGGTATGGACGTAATTCTTCGCGCATCAGCGGCGACTCGCTCCGTTCCAGGCGGCTAAACAGTTCGCGGGTGGGCCATGCAGCCTTGCGGATCAGCACCAATTCGCGGTGGAGGTCGCGGATACGACGCTGAGATTCCGGGCTCGGATTGTCCAGCACTTCCTGCTCCACTTCTTCCATCGCATCACTGATTTGCTCCAGCATCACGAAATAGTGGTCCACAATAACATCAAGCAACACATACGCGAGGTAAACCGGCCCTCGCTGGTAAATCCGCTGTCCGTTTTCGCGGAGCCGCTTGCGCACCGCCTCGAACACATCGCCCGGCAGTTCCTGAAACGACAGCACCCAGTTGGGACCCGTAACGATACTCACCTGCTCCACCTGCAGGCGTTTGTTGGCATCGTAATACAACATCTTAACTACCAGAAACAGGGCGTTCGATAGCTCCTCAAGTAAGGGACGTTGGGATGTGTTGACGATGTCTTCCAGTACCAGTGTTGAAAGGGAGACATGCTCCCCCAGCTTACGGATCACCTCCACATCATGCAGGCCGTCTACGTTCACCCAACTTAATCCGCCTTCTTCATCAAGGAAGGGAAACGCCTCCTCTGGTACTTTTAACACCTGCTCGTGCAGGTTCTCGCCATCGTGATCAAACACCGTGAGGCGAACATCTTCAAGTTTTTTCTCGCCTGTAAAGATGAGGGTTCCAGGAGGCAGACCCAGTTTGCGGCGGGGATTTTTGACTAACCAGGCAGTCATCGCATCAATGGCTATGGTGAGACAATAGCGTCAAGATAATTGAAGCAACACCCCGATGCACATCACGACGCGGCATGCCGGAAGTCGGCCACATCCTCTAGCGGGACGCCCTGTGCACACAATGGGCAGGCCGCTTCCACCCATAGCGGGTTGCGCTCCGCCACCAGTGCCTCGAACGCAATGCCTTTTTCGGCGGCAAAGAACGACCCTGACGACCCCAGCACCAGCAGCGTCCCGATGGCCACCACCTCCGCGCCCGAAGGCTCCAGGTCGGCGTATGTGCCACGCACCGACGAACCAGCATTGATGACATCGTTGATGATGGCGACCCGCTTGCCCGCCAGTGTTTGTTTCAGGGTGGGTGGCACATGGTATTCCACAGGATAGAGCGTGTTTTTCAACGGGTGCTCGATACGCTCAGAGTACGTAAACGCCACCCCTAATTCTTCGGCTACCATCATTGCCACAAACGCACCTTCATTCATCGGGCCACAGACGGCATCGAGGTTGTGCGGAGCTAACTGCTGAGCCAGTGCCACCGCAAACGGCCGCACTCGCCCCGGATGCAAACACAAGGTCTCCAGGTCCAGCCACAATTCACCGTGGTGCCCCGATTCGAGCAAAAAATGCCCCCGGCGCGACGACAGCAGAGCCACAAATTCTTCTTTTATGTTCATAACGCTGAGGGTTGAAAAACTGAAACATCAATGCCTGCGATCGTCATCTTCTGTTCGGCATCTTCTTTCACGGCTTTGCAAAACGCCCGCAAAAAGGCATCATGGGCACACGGGCCGTCCATCTTCGAATAGACAAGCCCATACTCAACCGTTTCCCACGTCGAGAAGTCGGCGAGGTTGTGCTGCACCTGCACCTCCAGCTTGTCGAGCGCGTTGGCGAACTTGGCCTCGCCCGTTTTGCGGGCTTCGAACTCATGCCACAAAGCAAACACGTCGTCTGCCGACGGCGCGGGCAGCATGGTGCGGATCGTTTCGATGGCGGCGTTTTCGCGGGCCGTTTTTTGTGCTTTGCGCGTGCCCGTCTCGAAATAAGGAACGTCGCCCGCTTCGGCTTCGACGAGGTCGTGCACAAGCACCAGCTTGAGCGTGTGACATAAGTCGACGGGCTGTTCAAGGTGCGGATGCAACAACACCGCCATCAGTGCCATCTGGTAGGTATGTTCCGCTACACTTTCCTGGCGTCCGTTGGACAGCCAACTATGCCGAAGCTCATATTTCAGTCGCTCGGCCAGCTTGAGTACATCAAGAATGGCAGGAATTGGGTTCATTATTCAGCCCACAAGGTGGACGTGCAATCGGCGATTTGCGGGGTAGGGTTCATGGTCGTAAGCGCTTTTCCGATTCAAGGTGCAACACGACAGCTTTTTTACAAGAACGCGAGAACCACATCGGCCAGCATCTGGGGCTGATCGGCATGCACCCAATGCCCGGCTCCGTCGATGGTGACAATCCGCGCCTTGGGAAACAACCGCCGGATGCCAGGTTCGTCGGCTTCGGTGACATAGTTGGATTTGCCCCCCGCGATACAGAGCGTTGGCCCCTCGAACGACGAGTCAGACTCCAGCGCGACATTTAGGCGGTCGTAATTTCTTGCAATGGCGGCGAGATTCATTTTCCAGGCATACTGCCCCGTCTCGCGGTCATAATCAAGATTTTTGAGCAGAAACTGCCGCACCCCAAACGCCGGTATTTTTTGCGACAGGGCCTCATCAATCGCACTGCGGGAGCCCAGCGCTTGCAGATCCAGACTTTGCAGCGCATCGATAATCACCTGATGATAAGGCGGATAGGCTTTCGGCGCCATGTCTACGACGATGAGCTTGCTGAGCTGCTCGGGATAAGTGAGCGCATATTGCATGGCCACCTTCCCCCCCATCGAGTGACCCAGCAGGTGCGGACGTTCCAGCCCGTGCAGCTGTACAAAATCACGGATGTCCTCGGCCATGGTCGGATAATCGAAGGTATCGCTGTGGGGCGAACGGCCGTGGTTGCGCAAGTCGAGGGTGTACACGGAGTACTGCGAACTGAACGCCGTGCTGCTGAGCGTGTGCCAGTTGCCGCTCGCGCCGAGCAGTCCGTGCAGGATGAGCAGTGGCGGGCCGTCGCCGTAATGTTTATAAAACAGATCCATAATCGGATGTAGAGTCAGTTGGTTGCGCTAGAACGGTACGCATTCCCTGATGATTCAAGCCCCCTTTTTTTACCCAAAGCGCCTCCAAAAAAGAGCAGCGCCCGCTCCTGTTTTTTTGTATCTCTCAGCGACGCTTTCTCCCGCCCAACCAACCTGATATGCCTTTTCGCCTTCCTACCCGTCTCTGGCTTGTCCCAGGCTCGCTCCAGCATCTGCCTGAAGTAGCAGTGTCCTACGGGCATCAGCGCACCCTGCTTGTCTATGATGAAGGGATTTCACACACGCCGTGGCCCGAACAGGTGACGGCACTTCTGATGAAAGCCTCGCTCGACGTGGTGCCTTTTTCCGAGATTGAGCCGAACCCCCGCCATACCACCGTTGATGCCCTTTCCGAGATGGCACGCGCCGAAAAGATTCAGCAAGTGGTAGGCCTGGGCGGTGGCAGCGTGCTGGATGCTGCCAAGGCCGTAGCCATGCTGGTTTCTAACCCGGGTTCCTGCGTGGCCTATGAAGGCAAGGAACGCTTTTCAGAGCCTCCCGCACCCTTCATCGCCATTCCAACAACCTGCGGCACGGGGTCAGAAGTGACGTGGGTTTGTGTCATTTCCCATTCGGACGAGGCACGCAAGATGAGCATCAAAGGCACAGGCATGTTTCCGAACGCCGCGCTGGTGGATGCCGACCTGCTTCAAACCCTTCCTGCCCACTTGGTGGCCTATACCGGCATGGACGCCCTCACGCATGCCCTGGAAGCCTATGTGTGCCGCGTCCACAACCCCGTCTCCGATGCCCTCGCAGAAAAAGCCATCACCCTACTGCTGCGTTACCTCAAGCGGGCCGTCGCCCAGATCGCGCACGACGCCGAGGCCCGCGAAGCCGTGATGCGTGCTTCCACGCTAGCAGGCATGGCCTTCGGCAACGCCGACGTGGCCTCGGTGCATTGCCTTTCCGAAACACTCGGTGGAAAATGGGACCTCCCGCACGGGCTGTGCAATGCGATCTTGCTCGTGCCCGTCTTGCGCTATCAGTTCGACGCCATCACCCCCCGCCTCGCCCAACTCTACCACGAGGTGGTAAATCCCTATTTGCAGCCCGAAGCAGCAGCGGCGGAAGCCATGCTGGAAGTCATCGAAACGCTGGCTCATGCCCTCGACCTGCCGTCCTTTAGCACCTTTCAGATACCCCAATCCGCGTATGCGTCGATTGCTGAGGGAGCCGTGCAAAACAACTCCAACGTGTCTTCACCCCAGCAGATGACATCCGACGATTATCTAGCGATCCTGAACCTCCTGCTTCGCAGGGGTACTCATCCGTGAGAAACTGCCTGCCAATTGTACTTCTGGATGTAAAAACCAGACCCGTGCCCCTTCATTCTTCGGGTGTTCAGAACCATTTACTCCGGTTTTTAACTACTCACCCGAAAAAGATTCCTATATAAATAAACAAAGGGGCTTTTTTATACATTCTAGGTGCGTATGCTAAAAAAGTATTGATAAATAGTATTTGTTTTAATATTTATCAGTTAACATCGTTAAGGCAGCTATGGGGATAGCACATCATGCCTTTTTGATGGTAGGGAGCGCCGGCGTTCTGAGGCGGACGTCGGCGCATTTTTTTGCCCTCACTTTTTTTTGCCGACGCAACGGAATCAAGCGTCTCCTTCAACCTCCGTTCCACATTAAATGCCAGAGGCCGGGACCAGGCGTCTATCAAGTGATCGGCCATCGCAAAGGACGGTAGGGAGCACGGGAAACACGACGGTCCCGGCACTCTGAGCAGCTATGGGGTGCCCCTTATTCGCTAATTATGTTTACTTATTCAACAAACCCCGTCGTTCTACCAAAAGAAGTTACAATTCAAACAAACTATTGCCTAATAATAAGACCTGGGTGCCCCCGGCAGGATTCGAACCTGCGACCTACGGTTTAGGAAACCGTTGCTCTATCCTACTGAGCTACGGGGGCGGCACACCGTTGAAAAGGTACGAGATCTGTCCCATCAGTGCTTGTAGGCTCCCACTACTCCCCAGCTTTTCATATCCAGACCCGTGGTCTATCCTTTGAAGGCCGTACCTATCAGAAAAGGGCTGGAAGCATAACGGCAAACGAGCCGTGGTGATTCTTAAGACCAGCAGTGCTTGACCCTCTTTGCGTCAGTCGCGCAATAACGCACGTAAGGCTTCTAGGAACGCTAAGTGCCGACCTACCAGAACCAAAAACGAAGGGTATCTACCAGGGAACGGCACCTCAAATGGGGTGGTTGGTACGGTTGCTCCCCCACGATATGTCTGTTTCTTTATGCTCTACTGATTCCACCCACCTGTATCTATGCCCCTACCTGCGTCTTTTCTTATTGCTGCCGGGACCGCTCCCGTTTTTTTCTCTGAAATTGCGGTCTTGCTGGTGGTGAGCGCGCTCGTCGCCTACGTGTGCCACCGCCTCGGCATCATGCCTATTGTCAGTTTCCTGATTGCGGGGGCGCTCATCGGGCCGCATGCGCTGGGGGTAGTGCAAGACGAAGCGTTGATTGAGGCCGCCGCCGAAGTGGGGGTCATCCTGCTCCTGTTCACCATCGGGATTGAGTTTAGCCTGGAAAAGCTGGCGCGCATCAAGCGGCTCATCTTCATCGGCGGCGGCTTGCAGGTGGTGCTGGTAGTGGCCATCGTTACGGGCCTGTTGCGGCTATTTGAGGTCGGCTGGGCGGCCAGCATCTTCACCGGGTTTCTGGTGGCGCTGTCCTCCACCGCCATCGTGATGAAGCTGCTGATGGACCGGGGAGAAACCAATACGGCAGGGGGCCAGGGAGCCCTGGGCGTGCTCATTTTTCAAGACCTCGCGGTGGTGGCGATGGTGCTGCTCGTCCCGATGCTGGGCGGTGAAGGCGGCACCTCGCTGGACCTGGCCATCGCGCTGGGCAAAGCGGTGGGTATTGTGGTACTGGTACTGGTGGTGGCGCGACGGGTGATGCCCAAAGTACTCGAAGCCGTGGCGCGGACTTGCTCACAGGAAATCTTCCTGCTCACGGTGGTAGCCATCTGTTTTGGAACGGCGTGGCTGACGAGTTTGGCGGGCGTAAGCCTTTCATTGGGTGCCTTTTTGGCGGGGCTAGTCATCAGCGAAAGCCGATTCAGTGAGATGGCGTTCGGCGAAATCCTTCCGCTACAAATCCTGTTTAGCGCCACGTTTTTTGTCTCTGTCGGGCTCCTGCTAGACCTCGGCTTTCTCATCGCCAACCCACTGTTGATCCTCGCCATCATTGGTGGCGTGCTGGTGCTCAAGGTGCTAACGACCTTCCTCAGCATCAAGGTACTTCGTTACACGACGGGCACGGCGGCATTTACGGGGCTTATGCTCGCCCAGGTGGGCGAGTTTTCATTTGTGCTGGAACGGGCGGGCCGCGAGGTGGGACTCTTCCCCGCAGGTATCGAAAACGGCGGGCCGCAGGCGTTTATCGCCGCCACGGTGGTGCTGATGATCGCCACCCCTTTCCTCGCCACTCTTGGTGAGCGGCTGCGTGCCCGGTTTGCCCAGAAGGCCAAAGATGCGGCCACCAAAGAAGCCATGGAAACAGCCGATGAAGCCCCCGCACACGGTGCCATTCGCGATCATGTTATCATCGCTGGATATGGCGAGGCCGGGCGCAAAATTGCCCGGGTGCTACAGGCCCGCGACATTCCGTATTGCATCGTCACCCTCAGCCCCGAGGGCGCCCGCGAAGCCGAGGCGGCGGGCCTGCACGTCATCAGCGGCAACTACACGCGCCAGCACGAATTAACCCTCGCTGGGGTGCGACACGCACGGCTCTTGCTCGTGGCCGACGACGACCTGGAAACCACGCTGCGGGTGGTTCGGTCGGCCCATGTACTCAACCCTGGCCTGCGGGTGATGGCCAGCACGCGGTTTGAAGAAGAAATCGAAGAGTTGCAGGAAGCCGGTGCTTCGGATGCGGTGGCTGAAGAACAGGAAAGCATCGTTCGCCTCCTCACCTGTGTACTCGAAGCCTACGACATTGCGCCGGAGCATGTACGCAACCACCAGCAGGCACTTCGCGCCCACCAACACGCGGCTCTGAACTTCGCCACGCGGAAATCAACGTACGAGCTTAGCGATGCGCAACAACAAACGTCAAAATGCGCCCACACCGACCAGACCCAGATCGTCACGCCCAGCGCATTTGGCTGTGAGGAATGTTTGGAGATGGGCGATACGTGGGTGCACTTACGCATCTGCATGACGTGCGGGCACGTGGGCTGCTGCGACTCGTCGAAAAACAAGCACGCCACCAAACACCACCACGCCACCGATCACCCGATTGTGATGTCGTTTGAGCCGGGCGAAGAATGGGCGTGGTGTTATGAAGACCGCACGACGTTTTAAATCGTTCGGGCCCGCTGTCCTCCCTTCGCTGTTCCTCGTGAGCGGACGCACAAGTGCGCGATAATTTCGCTGCCCCTGTTGTACCTTGCCCATCCTACAATCACACGGCTCTGCCTATGATATCCGTCGCCGATTTACAAACCATCACACAGCTTCATGACCTCGACGACGACGTGCTGCAGTGGTTGTCTGAGAACCTGGAAGAAGTACACCTCGAAGCCGATGAGGTATTTCTGGAAGCGGGCAGCCCCGCCGAGTGGATGTTTATCCTTTTCAAAGGCCGAATCCGGGTTGTCGTGAAGCGGGACCTGCAGCCCTCCAGCACGTTTGTCCTCGAAACAGGCGATATCAACGGCATGCTCCCGCGTTCGCGCATGACCCACTTCCGGGGAGAATGGAGGGCCACCCAACCCACACGGCTGGGACGACTCCACGCTCAACTGTTTCCTGAAATGCAGCGCCGCTTTCCCGCGTTGGATGCACGGCTGGCCCACCTCATGCTCGACCGTACCCGTATGATTGCACGGGTGCAATTGCAGCAGGAGAAGCTGGCCTCGCTGGGAACCATGGCTGCTGGGCTCGCCCATGAACTCAACAACCCGGCTTCGGCAGCCCGGCGGGCCGCCCAAAACCTGTGCGACACCCTGCAAGCTTTCGATGAACATGCGTCGTCGATGTTGCGCAAGATGATGTTTAAGCACCCGAGCACTGACGGAGACCCGTTCCAACCGATTTATGCCATCACGGCCCAACCACCGCCCAACCTCGACCCGCTGGCACAGAACGAACGCGAGGATGAACTGGCCGACTGGCTGGAGGAAGAAGGAGCCGAAAACCCCTGGGATGCCGCCGCCACCCTCGTCGCCATGGGCTTCACGCAGCCGGTGCTGGCCACGTTCTCCGAAGGGCTGGTGGATGAGTACGTGGTGGACTTTCTGAACTGGCTGGCCCGCGACATGGAGATGCGCCTGCTCGCCGAAGAGCTGGCCGAAAGCACCGTTCGGATTTCCGACCTGGTGTCCGCGATGAAGTCGTATTCCTTTATGGACCAGGCCCAGGAAAAGCAGCACATCGACCTACATCAGGGCATCGACAGCACCCTCACCATTTTAAAACACAAGCTCAAGAACAAGCAGGTCGATATCGAAAAGCACTATGGCGACCTCCCGCGCGTGCCCGCGTACGGTGGCGAACTGAACCAGGTATGGACCAATCTTCTCGACAACGCCATTGCTGCCCTTCCTGTCACCAACGGACGTATCGTTATCAAAACCGCTTGCGACCTGCCCGCCTCCCAAGTACATGTTGACATTATCGATAACGGCTCGGGCATTCCCCCTGATGTGCAAAACCGCATCTTCGAACCCTTTTTCACCACCAAAGAAGCAGGCGAAGGAACCGGTCTTGGACTCGATATTGTCTACCGCATTGTTACGGCGCGTCACGGGGGCACCATCCAGGTGACCTCGGAACCGGGCAACACCCGGTTTCACCTCCAGCTACCATTAGAATCCTGACCCCACCTTGCCCTGCCTGTTCTGATCGAACACCCTTTGCCTCATGACCAAACCCGCCATTCTCGCCGTTGATGATGACCCGCAGGTGCTTCGGGCTATTGCCCGCGACCTGCGCCGCCGTTACAGCGACACCTATCGCATTCTCCGGGCTGGTTCTGCCCAGGAAGGCCTGGAAGTCACCGACACCTTGAAGGATCGGGGCGACCCGGTGGCGCTTTTTCTGTCGGATCAACGCATGCCCCAGATGGACGGCGTGGGATTTCTCAGCGAGGCGATGCTGCGGTTTCCCCGCGCCAAACGGGCCCTGCTGACAGCCTACGCCGACACCGAAGCCGCCATCGCCGCCATCAACCGCTCGCAGATCGACTATTACCTGCTGAAGCCCTGGGATCCGCCCGACCAAAAATTGTATCCTATCCTCGACGACCTGCTGGCCGACTGGCAAGCGGGGTACCGCCCTGGTTTTGGGGGCTTGCGGGTGGTGGGCGACCGCTGGTCTGCGCAGTCGCACACGATCAAGGACTTTTTGGCCCGGAACCAGATTCCGTACACGTTCCTGGATATTGAATCCAGCGACGAAGCCCGCGACATCGTGCAGAAGGCATCCGAAAACGGCGCGACTTTGCCGGTGGTGGTTTTGCCCGGCGGCGAACGCCTGATCGCGCCGACGCCATCCGACCTCGCCACCCATGTGGGGCTTCAAACCCACGCCGAAGAACCGTTTTACGACCTCGCCATCGTGGGCGGCGGCCCGGCGGGGCTGGCCTCGGCGGTGTATGGGGCCTCCGAAGGGTTAAAAACGGTGCTGCTCGAACAGCAGGCCCCGGGCGGGCAAGCGGGCACCTCCAGCCGCATTGAAAACTACCTGGGGTTTCCCTCAGGTCTGTCGGGCGACGATTTGGCCCGCCGGGCAACAGCCCAGGCCCGCCGCTTTGGCGTTGAGATTCTGGCCCCACAATCGGTGGAAGGGTTGCGCATTGAAGGACCGTACAAGCATCTGCTGCTCAGCGATGGGAGCGAGGTGGCCTGCCACACGCTCATGCTGTCGATGGGCGTTAGCTGGCGCAAGCTCACTGCCGACGGCGCCACTCCCCTAGCTGGACGCGGCGTGTACTATGGCGCGGCGATGACCGAGGCCATGTATTGCGAGGAAGAAGAGGTTTACATCGTAGGTGCCGGTAACTCGGCAGGGCAGGCCGCCATGTTCTTCGCCGACTACGCCAAGCGGGTGGTGATGGTGGTCCGCGGCGATTCGCTGGAAGCCAAGATGAGCCATTATCTGGTGCGGCGCATCTACGAACACGAACGCATCGACGTCCTCCTGAACACCGAAGTAAGGGCCTGCCACGGCGACGGCCACCTGGAAAAGCTGACCCTGCACAACAAGAACGACGGCACCTCCTCTGACGCAGAAAGCCGCTACCTATTTGTGTTCATCGGCGCGGCCCCGCGTACCGACTGGCTGGGCGAGGCGGTGGCCCGCGACGACCGGGGCTTTGTCCTCACCGGCCCCGACCTCGACCCGGAGCGCCACCTCAAAAGCTGGCCGCTGGAGCGGGCCCCGTTCCTGCTCGAAACCAACGTGCCCGGCATTTTCGCTTCTGGCGATGTCCGCAGCGGCTCCGTGAAGCGCGTGGCGTCGGCCGTGGGCGAAGGCTCCGTGGCCGTGTATTTCATGCACCGCTTTCTGGCATCGTTGTAGTTCTCCATTCCTTCCCAATCTGAATTTCTTTTCTCATGCGATATAAACTACTGGGCCGCAGTGGCCTGCGCGTCTCTGAACTGGCCCTGGGCACCATGACCTTCGGCGAAGAATGGGGCTGGGGCGCATCCAAAGAAGAAAGCCGCCGCATCTTCGACGCCTTTGCCGAGGCCGGGGGCACCTTCATCGACACGGCCAACCGCTACACCGAAGGCACCAGCGAGCGGTTTGTCGGCGACTTCATCGCCAGCGACCGCGACCACTTCGTCGTCGCCACCAAATACACACTGCACACGCGCCACGGCGACCCCAACTTCAGCGGCAACCATCGCAAAAACATGATGCAAGCCGTGAACGACAGCCTTAAGCGCCTCGGCACCGACTACATCGATCTGTACTGGCTGCATGTGTGGGACTTCACCACCCCCGTTGAGGAAGTGATGCGCGGGCTCGACGACTTGGTGCGGCAGGGCAAGGTGCTTTATGTGGGCATCTCCGACACGCCTGCGTGGATTGTGAGCCGCGCCAACACCCTCGCCGACTTCCGGGGCTGGTCGCCGTTTGTGGGGCTACAGCTTCGCTACAGCCTCATCGACCGCACCGCCGAGCGCGAACTGCTGCCGATGGCGCGGGCGCTGGACCTGGGCGTGACGCCGTGGAGCATCTTGGGCGCGGGCATGCTGACGGGCAAATACAACCGCGAAAACCCACCCGAAGAAGGCCGCATTGCCAAGCGGGCAGCCTCCAAAGAACGCAGCCTGAACATCGCCGAAACCGTGATTGCCGTTGCCAACGAGATTGGCTGTACGCCGTCGCAGGTAGCCATTGCGTGGGTGCGCCAACAGGCAGGGGTCATGATTCCGCTGCTGGGTGCTCGCACCCTCGCGCAACTGGAAGACAACCTCGGTGCCCTCAACGTCACCTTAAATGCGGACCACCTTGCCCAACTGGAAGAAGCCAGTGCCTTCGACCTGGGCTTTCCGCACGACTTTCACCGCCAAAAAAACATTCGCGACATCGCCTATAGTGGCACCTACGACCAGATCGATCATCATCGTCGCTACCAGAGCGGCGGACCACTAGACGAATAGCCCTGGAAACAAGGTATCGACCCCCCTTCAAGCAAAACATCGGACGGTTTCAACGTAGCTTCGTACACCGGACTTGCCTTTGTGTTATTCTGCCGAAGACATAGGGCCCTTTTGCGGCACAAGCCCGGTTCTGCCTTGCACAGAATGGTTGGGAAGAACACCTGCGCTCGACTGGACACCTTGTCCATCCTAGAACCTCCTCTTCATGAGTAGATTTTTGGATAGACATCGTCCCGGCTCTCATGCGACGTACTTATAGACTGTTCCTCCTCTTCTTACTTGCGATAGGCGGCGCGTACGGACGCCCTGCCCTGGCGCAGCAAACCCGCTCGCTGACGCCAGATGAAGCGGTACGCCTCGGAATAACGAACAACGCGCTCCTCCAAGCGGCCCGTGCCGATGCCGATGCCGCCACGGCATCGTATCGCCAGACCCGGGCCGCACGCCTGCCCTCGTTGCGTAGCCAGGCAAGCTACACCCGCCTGAGCGACAACATTCCGGAAATTGCGTTCTCCACCGATTTTCTCCCGGGCCCCGATACCACGTTTACGCTCGCCCCCGTCGAGCTAAACCGCTACTATGCCGAAATCTCGCTGGAACAACCGCTTTTTAGCGGGCTTCGTCTCCATCAGCAAATCCGGGCATCGCGTCATCAGGCAGCGGCGGCCACGTATCAGGCCACCCAGGAAGAAGCCGACGTTGCCCTCCAGATCCGGCAGTCGTACTGGCTCCTCTATCAGGCCCTTGCGGTGCAGGAAGCGACCCAAGCGGCACTGGCACAGGTGAACGCCCACCTTCAGGATGTGCAAAACCGCCGGGCGGTGGGGGCCGCCTTACTGAGTGACCTCCTTGCCGTACAGACCCGCCGCTCAGAAGTGGAACTGGAAAACCTGGAGGCCAACAACGCGGTGCGTGTAGCCCGCCTGGAATTAAACCGCCACACCGGATTATCGCTCGACACCGTTGTGCTACCGGATGCCGAACCCGCCCAAGAGCCCTTGGCCGAAGAACTCAGCACCTTGGTTGCGCATGCCCTTGATGCACAGCCCACACTGAAAGCGCTCGATGAGCAGGTGGCCGCCCTTGATGCCCAGGTCAAAGCAACACACGGCGCTTGGCTTCCGGAGGTGGCGCTTACGGGGCGCTATGTCTACGCGCGGCCCAACCAGTACTTTTTCACCGAACAGGATGCCTTTAAGGGAACGTGGGAAGCCGGGGCGGTGATGCGGTGGAACCTGTTCGACGGCGGGGCCAAACTGGCAGAGACACAGCAGGCCCGTGCCCGGCTAGCAAGTGCCCAGGCCCGCCTCACCGCCATGAAAGAAAACGTGGAGGTGATGGTGACACGGCAGTATCTGGAAGTGCAGCAAGCTATAGAAGCCGTCGCGGTGGCTGAGCAGATTGTGGTGGATGCCAATGAGACGCTACGCATGGTGCAGCAGCAGTATGCCGAAGGGGCCTCCCTTTCCGCACTGGTGCTGGATGCGGAACAGGCCGCTCGGACCGCCGAGGCACGCCAAGCCCGTGCCCTGGCCAACTACGCCATCGCCCGTGCAGCCCTGCTTCATGCCCTCGGACAAACGTGGTGAGAAAAATGAAGCATCCGCCACAAGAAACGCCACACAAGATTGTTTTTGAGGCCCGGGGGGTGACAAAAGTGTACGACATGGGCACCGTGCAGGTCTATGCCCTGCGCGGCGTAGACCTCGATTTATATGCGGGTGAGTTGGTGGTGCTACTGGGCGCGTCGGGCAGCGGCAAATCGACGTTGCTCAACATCCTGGGCGGCCTCGACACCGCCACCGCCGGGCGGGTGTTCTATCGCGGCGAAGACCTTACCCAAGCCGACGAACACCAACTCACCGACTACCGGCGCTATCATGTGGGCTTCGTCTTCCAGTTTTACAACCTGATCCCAAGCCTTACCGCCCGCGAAAACGTCGCCATCGTGACCGAAATCGCCCGCGACCCCATGACGCCCGAAGAAGCCCTTGATATTGTGGGGCTAAGCGACCGGATGGACCATTTCCCCGCCCAGCTTTCGGGCGGTCAGCAGCAGCGTGTGGCCATCGCCCGCGCCATCGCCAAGCAACCCGCCGTGTTGCTGTGCGACGAGCCCACCGGTGCCCTCGACTCCAAAACCGGCGTTGTGGTCCTCGAAGCCCTGGAACGGGTTAATCGGGCGTTGGGCACCACCACCGCCATCATCACCCACAACGCGGCCCAGGCCCAGATGGCAAGCCGCATCATCCACCTGAGCGATGGACAAGTGACACAGATCGAGCAAAACCCCAACCCAATGCCCGCTTCAGAAATCACGTGGTAAAAGCTATGCGAATTGGCAAGTGGGCAAATAGGGTTATGGAGAGGATCGCATACACCACGTCGCCTCTTCCAAACACCCACTCTCCCCAACGTCCTGACACAACATGAAGGCTATCGACCGAAAGATGCTGCGCGACCTGCGCGCCATGTGGGGACAGGCACTCGCGATTGCGTTTGTGATTGTGAGTGGGGTGGCGACGTTTGTGACGATGACGGCGACGATGGATTCGCTGCAACGTACGCTGGCGACCTATTATGCCGACTACCGCTTCGCTGATGCCTTCGCCTCGGTGCGCCGGGCACCGGAGCAGTTGCAGAACCGCCTGCGGCAGATAGAAGGTGTGGGGCAGGTCCAAACACGGGTGATGGCCGCTGTGAACCTGGAAGTGCCGGGATTTGGGGAGCCCGTCACCGGACAAATCGTCTCGATCCCCGAAGGCAAACAACCGGTGCTCAACCAACTCTTTATCCGAGAAGGACGGCTGGTGCGCCCGGGGCGGGAAGACGAGGTGTTGCTGAACGAAGCCTTCGCCGAAGCCCATGGACTGGAGCCGGGCAGTACCCTCACCGCCATCATCAATGGACGGCGCAAGACGCTTGCGGTGGTGGGCATCGCCCTCTCGCCCGAGTTCCTGATGCAGATCCAGCCCGGCTCGCTCTTTCCCGACCCCCAGCGCTTCGGGGTGATGTGGATGGGCCGCCCAGCCCTCGCCGCCGCGTACGATATGGAAGGGGCCTTCAACGATGTAAATATTGCCCTCGCCCCAGGTGCTGATGTCCGCGAAGTGGTGGCCCAACTGGATGTGTTGCTTAAGCCGTACGGCAGTCAGGGCGGGCAAGAGCGTGCCGATCAACCGTCGCACTTTTACATCACCGAGGAGTTTCGCCAGCTGCGCTCGATGGCAACCATCCTTCCCGTCATTTTCCTGGCCGTGGCCGCCTTTCTACTCAACATCGTCGTGACGCGTCTGATTGGCACACAGCGCGAACAGATTGCCGTATTAAAAGCCTTTGGCTACTCGAGTACCGATGTAGGCTGGCACTTTGTAAAAATGGTGCTGGTCATCGCCGCCGTGGGTGCGGTGGGAGGCACCGTGCTGGGGCTGTGGATGGGAAACGGGATGGCCAACCTCTACATGGAGTTCTACCGCTTCCCCTACCTCGATTACACCCTGCGGCTGCCGGTTTTCTTCGCCGTGCTGGCCTTAACAACAGGCGCTGCCCTGGTGGGCGTCATTCGTGCCGTTCGACGGGCCGTCAAACTGCCACCCGCCGAAGCGATGCGCCCCGCTCCACCAGCAAACTACCGCCCAACGTTGGTCGAGCGTATTGGTTTAAAACACCTGTTTGACCAGCCCACGCGCATGATCGCCCGCAACCTGGAACGCCAACCCATCAAGGCCCTGCTGACGATTATCGGGATGGCAGCGTCGGGGGCAATTCTGGTCCTCGGACTTTTTTTCAGCGACGCCTTTGATTACATCATCGACGTGCAATATGGCATGGCCGAGCGGGCGGATCTGACGGTGACGTTTAATCAGCCCACCTCCACGGCTGCGCTGTATGAGGTGCAGGCCATGCCCGGCGTGCTGTATGCCGAGCCGTTCCGCGCGGTGCCGGTGCGCCTCCATCACCACCATCGTTCGTACGAAACCGGCATCAGCGGCATCCCCGACCGCCCCTACCTGCGCCGCGTGCTTAACCGAGACCTCGACCCCATCTCCATCCCTCCCGAGGGCCTGGTCCTTACGGATCGGCTGGCTGCCAAACTGGATATTGAAGCCGGTGACCAGGTGTTGGTGGAAGTCTTGGAAGGCAGCCGCCGCACGATCGCGGTGCCGGTCATCGCCCCGGCGCAGCAATATATAGGGCTCGGGGCCTATATGAACCTGAACCAACTCAACCGGATCGCAGGGAATGGGGCAGCGCTATCCGGCGTGCTGGTCGCCATCGATGCCCGGTATGAGGACCAATTGGTGGATGCACTCCAGGAGCGCCCCCGCGTGGCAAGCATCGTCTCGCAGGAACGCATCATCGAATCCGTGTATGAGACCTCCGGTCAGTCTACCCTAACGTTTGCCTTCATCCTTACCCTCTTTGCGGGCGTGATCGCATTTGGCGTCGTGTACAACAGCGCCCGCATCACCTTGGCCGAACGCGACCGCGAGTTGGCCAGCCTGCGCGTCCTCGGCTTCACCCGCAACGAAATCGCGTATATCTTGCTTGGCGAACTGGCCCTGCTGACGTTGCTTTCATTGCCAGTGGCTTTTGCCCTCGGGGCGTTGCTCAGCGCCGCCACCGTCGAGTCGCTGCAAACCGACCTGTACGAATTCCCTGTGGTGCTGGGACGCGGCACGTTTGCCTATGCTGCCGTGGTGGTGTTGTCCGCCGCCGCCATCTCGGCCCTGATCATCCGGCGTATGCTCAACAAGCTGGACCTCGTGGGTGTCCTGAAAACCCGCGAGTAGACCATACCTACATAGATCATGAATCGAAAAACACGAAAACGCCTGATCCTCGGTGGAGTCGGCCTCGCCGTCCTGCTACTGATCGTTTATGGCTTCTGGCCCAAAGCCGTGCCCGTCGATATCGCAACGGTGCAGCACGGTCCCTTGCAGGAGATTATTGAAGAGGAAGGCGAGACGCAGGTGGCCCATGCCTATGTGATTACCTCACCCGTGGCCGCCTTCGCCCAGCGCATCGACCTGCAACCGGGCGACAGCGTAGCGCAAGGCGAGCCGGTTGTTCGCCTGGAACCGCCGCGTGCCGTCCTCCTTGATTCGCGCACCCAGGCGCAGGCACAGGCCCGCGTCGAAGCTGCCGAAGCCACGCTGGCCCAGGCCGAGCAACGCGCCCAGGCTGCCGCCGCTGCGCAGCAGCAAGCCGAAGAAGAACGGCAGCGTATGGAACGCCTCTTCGAAGGCGGCTCGGCCACCCAACAAAGCCTCACCCAAGCCCGCTCGGCGGCCAATCAGGCCCAGGCAAATCTCAACGCGGCGCAGGCTGCCGTGGTGGCAGCCCAGGCCGAACGGACGAATGCACGTGCGGCCCTGCAACAAGGAGGCTCCAACCGTGCTGTTTCCAGCGTGCTACGGGCACCGGTCGGAGGCCGGGTACTGGCGGTGCATCGCCAGAGCGAAGGGCAGGTTAACCCCGGCGAACCCCTCCTTGAAATTGGCGACGTGGCCATCTTGGAGGTCCACGTTAATGTTTTGTCGCAAGACGCGGTGCGTATCCGCCCCGGAACGCCGGTGTTGCTCGAACAGTGGGGCGGCGAAGAAACCCTCCATGCCACCGTCAAGCGCGTCGAGCCACAGGGGTTCACCGAGATCTCGTCCCTCGGGGTGGAAGAAAAACGGGTGACGGTGGTGGCCAACCTGACCGCTCCGCCTGCAACCCTGGGTGCAGGCTTCCGTGTCCTCGCCCGCTTTGTGGTATGGGAAGGAGACAACGTCCTGCTCGTCCCCACCAACGCACTGTTTCGCACCAATGAAGGATGGGCCGTTTTCGTCATCGAGGGAGGAAAAGCCACGCAGCGCGCCGTTGGCATCGGTCACCAGACAGGGCTGGTTGCCGAAGTGACCGATGGCCTGGAGGCGAACGAACAGGTGATCGTGCATCCGGCGAACGACCTCACCGAAGGCACCCGCGTCACTGCGCGAACGGAATAGCCCACCCAGTCATGCCGAAGAAGCTGCCGCTGAGGCCGTAGCAGTCCCGGTCGCGGGCCACGAACCCAGCACCAGCCACAACAATCCACCTACACCAAAGATGATCAGGCCATAAATGGGTGCAATAAACGCGACCCGCAAGCCACCGATGACAAGCGCAGGTGATACGCCTTCGACGGTTTGAAGCACCGCCATCATCTGGTACAAACTGACAGCATGGCTCAAGATGCCCACCATCAGCCCCAACAGACTGAGGTGGAACACGGTGCGCCGCCAGAACACCGTCTTCTCTTGACCCGCAGCGCGGGATCGATAGGTTTGGGTCGCTGCCGCCAAGACCCCGACGGCAATGAGACTGAGTGGGATAGTAAAAAGGAGCCCACCTTCGATCAGAAAGTCCATTTTGACACCTTGCTTGTTAGGAAGGGAAAGCGATTCGGGAAGCAAGGTAGGGGGCCTTTCTGACACACCCTAACGATAGCGGCAGACAACCGGAAAACGAGGGTATACGACCTCTACGTCGGCAATCATCGGGGGCAAGACGGCGAATGACATCCACCGACGAGCGTCCTTTACTCAGCCGTTTCGAGTGTAGGAATAAACTGAGGGGGCTGCCGCACCGCCGTGGCCTGCTCGAACACGTAGGCGGTTTGTATCAGCGTTGCCTCTGAAAACGCCGGGCCGATGAAGGCAAGATTAATGGGCAAGCCCGAGACATATCCTGCGGGAACTACCACGCTGGGGTTGCCGGTGATGGCGGCAAGCGACGAACTGCTCAGTTGGAAACGGTCGCCGCTCACCCAATCGGTTTTCCACGCGGGCGCATTGACAGGTGCAATGAGCGCCGTTAGGTTGTGCGCCTCAAATAGCGCGGTGAACGTCTCACGCAATGCAAGGGCACTGCTTGCCAGTGCTTCCTGATACGCGGGATCGTCGAGCCCCGCCATGGCCTCCGACTCCAAAAACACTTCCTGCCCAAAAATCGGCATCACAGCGTCGGCATGGGCCGTATTGAAGGCAATAAGGTCGGCAAGCGTCGCCATGCCGTTGGGGTTGCCATGAGAACTCAGGTAGGCGGCCATGTCGGCCTTGAACTCAAACTTCAACACTTCATACTCGGCAGCCCCGACGGCGCCCCCTGTCATGATCTCCAATGAATCGATGATGGTCGCACCTGCTGCCTCCAACGAGGCGATGTTTTCAAGAAGCATGTCCTCTATTTCGGGAGAAGACCCCGCGCCGTAGTGGCTGCGCCATACCCCAAGGCGGGTGCCCGACAAATCTAGGGAGGATGGATCAGGTGCAAATCGAACGGAGTCGGGAAACGCCCGCGCCCCGCTATCTCGCTCGTCAAAGCCAACCAGCGTTTCCAGCAGCAGCGCCGCGCCCGTGACTGTCGTCGCCATCGGCCCGGCGGTGTCCTGGGTATGAGAGATCGGGATGATGCCGTGTCGGCTCACGGTGCCCACGGTCGGCTTGATGCCAACAATCCCGGTTGCTCCCGACGGACAGACGATGGACCCATCGGTCTCTGTTCCCACGGCCAACGGCACCAACCCCGCCGCCACCGCCACCGCCGATCCACTTGATGAACCACACGCGTTGCGGTCGAGCACGTACGGGTTGCGGACCTGTCCGCCCACGCTGCTCCACCCGCTCGATGAACTGCTCGACCGGAAGTTGGCCCACTCGCTGAGGTTGGCCTTGCCCAGCACCACGGCGCCCGCTTCGCGCAGCCGGGCAACCAGAAACGCATCCTCCGTGGCAAAATGCTCCGCGAGGGCCAAAGAGCCTGCCGTCGTCGCCATGCGATCCCCGGTGTCGATGTTGTCTTTCACCACCACGGGGAGTCCATGCAGCGGCCCCACCGGCCCACTTGTTGCCATTCGCTGATCCAATTCCTGTGCAATCGCGATGGCATCCGGATTGGTCGTGATGATCGCGTTGAGCGTGGGTCCGGCATCGTCGAGCGTAGCGATGCGGTCGAGGAAATAGCGCGTGACTACTTCAGCGGTGAGGCTGCCCTCCGCGAGGCGTTGGCGCAGTTCGTCCGCGGACAGTTCCTCCAATGCCTCAACCGTTCCCGAAGCGTTTGAGGCAGGGCCTTCCGGACCGTTGCAGCCTACCATCACCATCATCAATAGGGTGAAGAGAAGGAGTGTGGATAGGTTGCCGCCGGGGGCAACTAGAAACGTGTTGGGAAACATGGTCGGTCCTTCGTTTTCCTTGGATGGGCAAGCCAAGGTCGTAAAAATGTCCCACTTCAACCACCATCCCTAATGGCACTCACCACCCGCGTAATGTTTTCTACCGTCAAAACCGGGTCGAATCCATGTGGTGATGCCGTTTTTGCAGCAGGGAAGTCCGCGCCATGCTATGTTTCTTGTTTCACGGACATCTGAACACCCGGCCTATGCCTGCTTTGCTGCGTTGGATTTTCCGTCAATGGCGGTTGCTTGCAAGGCATGGCGTGTTCTGGTGCCTCGTGGCGCTCTTTTTTGTGCTCTTCTTCGGACGAACGGCCGATGGCTACCGGCAGAGCCTGTTGTTTGTCGCCCTGATGCTACCCGTGGCGATGGCGACGACATATTTCCTTACCGCCTTCCTGATCCCGCGCTATTTGCTGCCCCGGCGCTACGGGATGTTTGCCCTGTATGCCCTGTATACCCTTATTGCATCGGTGTACCTTGAACTCGTCGTCCTCATCGGCTCCTTTATTCTGCTGGCGGGGTACGAAATCCGGCTAATGAATCCGGCGATGCTGGACGTGTTCGGGCTGGTGGTGGCGCTGTACGTGGTGGTATTTCTCGCCATCGCTGCTAACTTGGCGATGCGCTGGCACCGGTTGCAGGCCACCCACGCCGAGACAGAACGTGCGCGCTTGGAGGCTGTGCTGGCGCTTCGCGAGGCTGAACTGGCCCGGCTGAAGACCCAGATGCACCCGCATTTTTTGTTCAACACGCTGAACAACCTCTACGGCCTCACGCTGGAGCAATCGGAGGCCGCCCCCGACGTGGTGCTGCGCATCGCAGACATGCTCGATTATATGCTCTATCGCTGCGACGCGCCGTTTGTGCCCCTTGCCGGTGAACTTGATCACCTGCGTACCTACCTCGACCTCGAACGGCTGCGCTACGACGACCGGGTGACCGTGCACCTACACGTAGACAAAAACCTACCCGATGTTGTCATCGCGCCCCTGCTCCTGATGCCGCTGGTGGAAAACAGCTTTAAACACAGCGCCAGTCCGTCCGATGAACCAGCGTGGATCAACATCGGCGTTCGCCTGGATCACGAACAGCTGCATTTTTCGGTGGCCAACAGCAAACCAACGTCCCCATCGGCTCCCAACCCCGACCTGGGCACGGGCATCGGGCTGGCCAATGTGCGCCAGCGGCTGCACCTGCTGTATCCCGGCACCCACGCCCTCGACATTGACGACGCGGCAGACCAGTTTGTGGCAGCCCTCACCCTTCCCATCCAACCCGTGAACGATGCGTTGCCTGCTCGTGGATGACGAACCCATTGCCCTGCGCGTGCTCCGCACCCACCTGGCACAGATTCCTGATGTGGAGATCGTGGCGGAATGCACCAACGCGATGGCAGCCCTGCGCGTGCTCCGGGAGCACGACGTCGACCTCGCCTTCCTCGACATTGAGATGCCGGGACTCTCTGGCATTGGCCTGCTGGAAGCGCTGGAGCACCCGCCCCGCATTGTTTTCACCACCGCGCATCGGGATTATGCCCTGCAAGGCTTTGAATGGGATGCCGTAGACTATCTCCTCAAGCCCATCAGCCTGCCCCGGCTCGTACGGGCTGTTGAGAAATATCGCCGCCTGCTCCCCACACAACAGTCTAATGCTCCCGAAGCACCGACAGAGGCTCCCACGCTCACCCTTCGCGCCGAACGCCGTACCGTACGGGTCCCCATTCCCGATATTCGCTACATCGAAAGCCTCAGCGACTATGTCAAGATTCACACCATCACGAACGAATACACCACCAAGCTTCGTATCCGCGACCTGGAAGAAGAATTGTCACCACATGGATTTATCCGCATCCACCGTTCCTTCGTTGTGGCGTTGGCACACGTCGAAGCGTTTTCTTCCAGCGAGATAAACGTCGGCCAGCAGCACCTCCCGATCAGCCGCACGTATAAAAAAGCAACGTTGGAACACCTACAGCGCTTGTTTTTGTGAGCGTTCCCAGCCTGTCCGATCGAGGGCGTATTTCACCGCGTGGCGCTCATCCTCCGTCCAGTCCGGGAGTCGGTTGAGGGCATACCAAAACTCAGACTCAAACACCAGCCCACATTTCTCCATCACCCGCTGCGAGGCCCTGTTGCCAATGAGCGTACGCGCCACCACTTTGTCCACGCCCCAATCTGTGAATGCTTTTTCGATGAGTGCCAACGATCCTTCCGTGGCATACCCCTTGCCCCACACGCGGCGATGGAACCGATAGCCGAGTTCCATGGCATCCGGTTCGTCCCGGTCGGGGCGCAGGTGGAACCAGCCGACAAAATCGTCAGTGTCGCGTTCCTGCACCGCCCAAAACCCGATGCCTTCTCCTTGGCCATACAGCGCCACCCACTGGGGCAGCTTGCGCTCTACATACACAGCTAGCGGTGTTGGCTTGCCCCCGGAGATATAGCGCATCACCTCAGGGTCGCTGTCAAGTTCGTGCAGCAGCGGCGCATCCTCCAGCGTGAAGGTGCGGAGGTACAACCTCTTGGTGGTGAGCACCACGATTCCGACCATACTTACTCCGAAAGGGCTTGCAATTCGTCGATAAACCGCTGCGCCAGCTTGTCGGCTGCGTCCTGCGTCTGAGCCTCGGCGTAGATACGCACGATGGGCTCGGTGTTAGACTTGCGCAGGTGAACCCAGCCTTCGTAAAGGTCGATCTTCACCCCGTCGATGGTGGAAATACGCTCATGTTGGTGTTTTTCAGCGAGGGCAGCCAGTACTGCGTCGGGGTTCAGGTCGCCAAGGGGCAGCTTGTTCTTCGAGATGACGTAGTTCGGCATCTGCGCCCGCCAGTCTGCCAGCGAGAGGTTTTCGTTGGCGAGGTGTTGCAGTATCATCGCGGCCCCAGCGAGGGCATCGCGGCCGTAGTGCAGATCGGGCAGAATCACGCCCCCGTTGCCTTCGCCACCCAGCATGGCCCCCACCGCTTGCATCCTTTTCACCACGTTGATCTCGCCCACAGCAGAGCGGTGCACCTGTTGCCCATATCGCGCCGCCACATCCTCAATCGCCCGCGACGACGACAGGTTGGTGACGAAAGGCCCGGTCCGTGTCCGCCACAGGAAGTCTGCCGCCAGCACCTGGGTGAGTTCTTCGCTGACGTAGACGCCACCGTTGGCGATCAATGCGAGACGGTCGGCGTCAGGATCAACGACGAGGCCGAGGTCGGCGTCTTGGTTGGCGACTTCGGCGATGGTCTCGGTCAGGTTTTGGGGGAGCGGCTCAGCGGGATGGGCAAAAAGCCCAGTCACGTCGCTGTTGAGCACGATGATCTGCTCTGGGCGCACGCCGATGGCTTCAAGCAACTGCGGCAGGGCAAACGCCCCCACCGAGTTGATGCCATCCACCACCACCCGAAAATCGCACGCGGCGATGCACGCGGTGTCCATAAAATCAAGGTGCGTGATTTGTGCGATATGATACGCCAGAAAGTCGCGCTCCTCCACTGCCCCGATCCGGTCATACGGCACCGTAAATCGCTCGCCTGATGCAGCCAACGCGATCACCTCGTTTGCTTCTTCCGGCGACAAAAACTCCCCTTTTTCATTGAGAAGCTTCAGCGCGTTCCACTCGGCCGGGTTGTGCGAGGCCGACAAAATGATGCCGCCGGCCGCGCCCGATCCATCTACGGCCATCTCCACCGTCGGCGTTGTTGCCAACCCCGTATGGATCACGTGGCAGCCTGTGCTTTGCAACGTCCCGATCACGATGCGGGAACAGAGTTCACCCGTCACCCGCCCGTCGCGACCCACAACCACCTGTGGCGGTTTGCCTGCCGCCTCGGCCCGCTGACGGCACCATGCTCCAAAGGCACCCACGTATTGCACCAGCACTGCCGGGTCCAGCCCACGTCCAAAAATACCCCGGATGCCCGAGATAGAAACGATTAAAACGTCGTTGCTCATAGTTGTCTGGATATTGTCTATTGGACGCACACGCGCTCTATCCAAATCGTCATCGCGAGAAGCCGACGGCGACGTGGTGATCTCACCCCGTTCGGGATGCCGTTTTTCATCGGGGTGAGATCAGCACCGTTTGCTATGGAGCTTCATGATGACGATGAAAAGGGCCATGTGCGTACGTCTTGTCGATTTAAAAGGGGCTGGAATATAGGCATTGCGGGATAGGTCGTGCAGGCCGTTTGCTTTCGGAGTTGGGCGAGGGGGCGAATTGTGTACGTG
>JAUIDY010000213.1 GCA_030428385.1 Rhodothermia bacterium
CCGTTGCTGACAACCAACCTCCCGGAAATTGAACACGCCGTCCGGTTGGAAAACTTCCGTGCCCCGTACCTGCGCACCGCAAATGGCGAGACGCGACGCATGCCTGGCATGGCGCTTGTTGATCCCGCCTTCTTCGAGGTGTTCGATTTCGAACTGCTGCGCGGCAACCCCGCCACGGTCTTGGCCGACAAATATGCCGTCGTCCTCTCCGAAACCACCGCCGAGGCGCTCTTTGGCAACGCCGATCCCATCGGGCAGGCCCTTTCATACGACGATCGTTTCGACCTGACCGTGACGGGCATTATGGCCGACATGCCGGAGAACGTCAGCTTCTCCTTTGACTACGCCGGTTCGTTCCATCTGGTCACCGAGTTTCAGGGGCCCGACGAACTCGAAGGCTTCACGAACTACAACTACAACACCTATTTGCTGCTTGCGGCGGGCACCAACCCACGGGCGCTGGAGACCAAGATCCAAGACCTCGTCCGGGCGCGGCGCGGCGACGAAAGCACCTACATCCCCGTCCTCCAGCCGCTCACCGACATCCACCTCAACACCTCGCTGGCGTTTGACCTCGGCACCAGCCGCAGCCCGCGTTACCTCTACGTCTTCGGAGCCATCGCCGCATTCATCCTGCTCATCGCCTGCGTCAACTTCATGAACCTCGCCACGGCACGGGCGGCGCAGCGTGCCAAAGAAGTAGGCGTACGCAAGACCCTCGGCGCGTACAAAGGCCAACTCATCGGGCAGTTTCTGGGCGAGTCGGTCATCCTCAGCGTTATTGCTATCGTGCTGGGACTGGTGCTGGCGGTGGTGCTGATTCCGGTGTTTAACGAGGCGATGGCCAGTTCCATCGCGCTGAATCTGGGCCAGTTGGGTACGCTCGCCTTGCTGGTCGTTATCGGATTGGGGGCGGGGCTGCTGGCGGGCAGCTACCCGGCGTTTTACCTTTCGGCGTTTAACCCGTCGCGGGTGCTGAAGGGCGACACCGGGCGTGGCAAGGGAGCACCGCTCTTGCGCAAGGGCCTCATCGTTTTCCAGTTTGCCATCTCGGTCTTTATGATCGTGGCGACGCTGACGGTGTACAACCAACTCGGCCACATGCGTAACCAGGAATTGGGCTTCGATCAGGAGCGGGTGATCACCTTTGTCCCGGCCCCGCCCATTCGCAACAACTACGACGCCTTCAAACAACAACTGCTGGCGAATCCGCAGGTGCTGAATGTGGCCCAGGGCAGCGTGCCAGGGCGCGTGGGAACGAGCCGGGGCTACAACTGGCCCGGACAAGGAGACGAAGAAGAAGGACGCAGCTTCAACACCATCATCGCCGACCCCAACTACGCCGAAACCGTACGCCTTGAGCTGCTGGCGGGGCGCGACTTTTCGGAGGATCTACCGACGGACACGCAGGACACCTACGTCCTCAACGAAACAGCAGCGCAACTGATTGGCTACGAAAATCCTGTGGGACAGCCGTTCCGCGCCTGGGACCGCCCGATGGGGACTATCATTGGCGTGGTGAAGGATTTTCATTACCAGTCGCTGCACCAGGAGATTGCACCGGTGGTGATCAACTACAAGCCGCAGTGGTTAGGAACGGTGGTGGTGCGCCTCGCCCCCGGCGATCTGCCCACCGCGCTGGATGCGGTGCGCAGCCAGTGGCAGGCGTTCGCGCCCGGCTACGTCTTCGACTACCGCTTCCTCGATGCCGACTTCGACCGTCTGTACCGCGATGAAGACCGGCTGGGGCGGCTGTTTGGGTTTTTCGCTAGCATCGCCATCTTCATCGCCTGCCTGGGTTTGTTTGCGTTGGCGGCCTACATGGCACAGGAGCGGACCAAAGAGATCGGCGTGCGCAAAGTGCTGGGCGCGAGCGTGCCCCAACTCATCGGACTGCTATCGAAGGACTTTGCCAAGCTGGTGGTGGTTGGGCTGGTGGTGGCTACGCCGATGGCCTATTACGTCATGGACGAGTGGCTACAAGGCTTTGCCTATCGCATCAGCATGGGCGTGGGTGTCTTCCTCTTGGCAGGCGTCGCAGCGGTGCTGATTGCCTTCCTCACGGTCAGCTATCAGGCCTACCGCGCTGCCTCGCTTGACCCCGTGAAAAGTCTACGCTACGAGTGAGGTAATCCGCTTGAGAGATGAGTAATTCCTCATTGCTCATTCCTAATCACTAATTGCCGTCCTCCCATAACTTTTTTCCGATGACTCCCGTAGAGCTTCAGATATTTTGCCCATTCCCACTTCAGCTTCTGGTATCATGATGAGCGCTACTGTTTGGCCGCATCGTTTTTCGCTTCTCGCCCTGCTGCTCCTGCTGGCAGGCACAGCCCAAGCCCAAAGCACCCTCGCCGAGATCGACGACATTGACCCCCGTGAGGTGCGGGCTGTTGGTTTTGTCCTTGAACAAGCGGGCGATGTGACCCTCACCGCCACCGCCCCCGTCACCTCTCAGCGCTCACTACCGCTCGGCGATGCGTGGCTGCTCAACGCTAACACCCGCGAGGTGATGTGGACACTCGACACCGCCGAAGACTACATCGCCCGCGACGGCATTCGCGAAGCGAACGCCACGCTGTCGCTACCCGCTGGTGCGTATGAGGTCTACTACACGTCTTTCCCGGTTCAGTATGAATACGAAGGCCGGTGGGATGGCTGGTACGAGTCAGACCGCATCGGCAACGTCGTCCGCGATGTGGTGGACGAGATCTTTGGCAACAATAACCGCGGCAACTGGCGCGAATGGAACGACTGGGAAGACGCCTACTACGGACGGCGCGGCAGCCAACTCGGCATCACCGTGCAGGGCAACGGGCAGGCGCTCTCGCGGGTCAGCGACCTCGCCGAGGGCTTCCTGAGCAAAGCTGCCTTCTCCTTGAACGACCAGGGCGATGACCGCTACGTGCAGCAGGGCTTCCGCGTAACTGCACCCCTCGAACTGGATCTGTATGCCATCGGTGAGATGCAACGCGACGACCAGTATGACTTCGCCTGGATTATCGACGCCGACACCGGCGAGCGCGTGTGGGCGATGGACTATTTCAACACCGAGCCGGCAGGTGGAGCGAGCAAAAACCGCGTCGCCAACACCATCCTCAAGCTGGAGCCCGGCAACTACGCCGCGTTTTATGTCACTGACGACTCGCATTCCTCGCAGCGTTGGAATGCCGCCCCGCCCTACGATCCCCTGTTCTGGGGCCTCACAGCACTCTTCACCGACACCGACCAGCGTGACGCCATCGAGTTGTATGACTACGAACACGCTGCCACCGCCGATGCCATCCTAGCGTTCCGCCGCGTACGCGACGACGAATACCGCAGCGAAGGCTTTACCCTCAACCGCCCGATGGAACTGCGGGTTTACGCCCTCGGTGAAGGAAGCGGCGGCGATATGTACGACTATGGCTGGATCGCTGACGCACGTACTGGCGAGCGTGTGTGGACGATGGAATATTACGACACCGAACGGGCAGGTGGCGCTTCGAAGAACCGCGCCTTCGACGACGTGGTGCGTCTCGAAGCAGGCAGCTACATTGCCCACTATGTCACCGACGACTCGCACGCCTTCGGCGACTGGAACTCGTCGCCCCCGTACGACCAGGACGCCTGGGGCCTCACCATTTTGCCCATCGGCGAATTTAACCCGCGCGATGTGGCGGCCTACAACCCCAGCGAAGACACCAACCTGCTGGCGCAACTAGCGCCCATCCGCGACCATTCCCGCAAGCGCGAATCGTTTACGCTAGACGCCAGCACTGATGTGCGCATCGTAGCGCTGGGCGAGGGCGACGACGATGAGATGTACGACTACGGCTGGATCGAGGACGAAGACGGACGTGTGGTGTGGGAGATGACGTATCGCATGACCGACCATGCTGGCGGTGCCCGTAAAAACCGCATGCTCGACACCGTCATCACGCTGCGCCCCGGTACCTACACTGCCTACTACCGCACCGACGGTTCGCACGCCTTTGGCGACTGGAACTCGTCGCCGCCGCACAACCCGGCAGGCTGGGGCATCACCCTGATCAAAGCCGAATAGGCATGCCTTTATGTACTCAAAGGAGCGAGGCCCCGTGCTTCGCTCCTTTTTGTTTTGACGCTGTGTACGCGCCAAAACGTTCATTCTTGTCATCTCGACGAGCATAGTGAGGAGAGATGACACGGTGCTAGGTTTTGTCGTGTAACAAGGTTTTGGCCATCCGCACAACTGTCCGATTTCGGACACCCCCGGTTCGGCACCGTACATTTGAAGCAAGCAAAACCGGCTTAATATGGGTGAATGCGGCGCTTTCCGATGTTTTGCGATTCGTGGCACGTTGCTTGTCTGGTGAGAAAGCATCACCTGACTGATCCCGCCTATTATGAATACAATACTTCCTTGGCTCCTGCTCACCTTGGTTACGTTGACGTGGTACCTGGACGAGCGTAACGACCAAAGTGGCCCCGCAACGCTCGCCGAGGTGGTGCCTCCACAAACCGAACCGTGGCAAGCGTTTGAGTTGGAAGACCTGCTGACGCAGAATGCAGAACAGGCAGGGCCGTATTTGCCGTTTTTAAACACACCAACCCTGCGCACCGGGCTGTATGAATTGCCCGCAGGCGGAACGGATCGGCAACAGCCGCATGACAAAGACGAAGTCTACTACATCATCAGCGGGCAGGCGCAGTTTACCGCCGAGGATGATACGCTGGACGTGAAACCTGGCCTCGTTTTATTCGTCGCGGCGGATGTAGACCATCGTTTTTTTGATATTCAGGAAGACCTGCAGGTGCTCGTCTTCTTTTCCGAAGCCGACCCAGAGGAATAGCCGCCTGTTCGCCTGCGCTTCTTCACCTTTTTCTGATGACAACCTGATGATTAAACTCCGCAACATTACCAAGTCCTACTCGCACGGCTTCAGCCGCACGTTTGTGTTGCGCAACGTGAGCCTGGACGTAGGCGAAGGCGAATTCCTCTCGATCATGGGGCCGAGCGGATCGGGCAAATCCACGCTGCT
>JAUIDY010000068.1 GCA_030428385.1 Rhodothermia bacterium
AATGGCACCGGTAAGCCAGCCCGTGTTGTCGGCCCAGTTATCGCCGTTGGTCGCATTGTAGAAGGCGACGAGCGCTTCGCATTCGGCCACGGGCACCTCGGCTTGTCCCGCGCAGTCATAGCTGCCCCCGCCGCCACCGCCCGTGGTACACGTCTCGCCGGTACCCACCACGGTGGTCACGCCCGTCAGCCATGTCTGAAACGCTGCATCGTCGGGCTCACACAGGGTGGTGGCATCGAAGAAAAAAGTGGTCAGGCTCGTCAGATTGGTGAAGCTGAGCGGCAGTGGCCCCTCGATTGCATTATTGGACAGCAGCAAAAACTCCAGATTGGTAAGGTTGCCCAACGCCGAAGGCACCATCCCCGAAAGCTGGTTGTCGGACACATTCAGCGCCTCCAAGGCGAGCAGTTGCCCCAGTTCAGTTGGGAGAGAACCGGTCAGTTGGTTTTGGTCGAGGCGAAGAGATTGAAGCACGGCCAGTTGGCCTAATTCCGCCGGGATGCTTCCGCTGAGCTGGTTGTCGTTGAGCAGCAGCGCTTGTAGCGCCGTTAACCCATTCAGCGCTGCGGGGAGCGAGCCCATCAGCCCGTTGTCGGGCAGGTTCACACCCACCACACGTCCGCCTGCCACCGACACGCCAACCCAGGCATTCACCGATCCGGTGAGCCAGTTGGTGTTATCGGTCCAGTTGGCACCATTGGTAGCGTTATACAAGGCCACCAGCGCCAGCGAGTCTTGCGCCGTCACGGTGGCCCCACAAACCAGGTTTGTGCGTTGCAGATTATTGATGGTGCCAAGCCACGCAAAGAAACCCGCATCGTTGGGTTCGCAGAGGTCCGTGTCGTTGAAGTGAAACAGCGAAAGGGCAGCCAGATTGGTGTAGGACACGGGAATGCTTCCGGTGAAGGCATTCCCGGCCAGGGCCAGCACCCGGAGGTTGGCTACCTGACTGAGTTCATCCGGCAGTGTCCCGCTCATGTTGTTGCCCGAAAGATACAGATCCCGCAAACTGGCGATCTGGCTGAGTTCGGCAGGGATAGGCCCGGTGAGTTGGTTACCGGTAAAATCCAAACTTTGCACAAGCGGAAGCTGCCCCAACTCAGGCGGGAGAGGACCCGCGAGTTGGTTATTGTCGAAGCGTGCAGCTTGCAGGTTGCCCAGATTGCCGAACGACGCCGGAAGGGGACCCGTCAGTTGGTTGTTCTGCAACGAAAGCTGCCCCAGGTTGGCCATTTGTCCCAACTCTTCGGGGATAGGTCCGGTGAGTTGGTTGTCATTGAGGTACAGAATCTCCAAATTGACAAGGTTGCCCATTTCGGGCGGCAGGGTGCCGTTCATGTTCCGGTCGCCCAGCGAAAGCAATTCCACGCCCCCGAGGTGCGTTCCCACACCTTGCCACATGTCAATATCTTCTTCAATGAGCCAGTTGTCGTTGAAGGTCCAGTTCGGACCATCAGTGGCGTTGTAGAGCGCCACGAGTGCTTCACATTCGCTCACGGACACCGAGGCCTGTGCCACGCAGTCGAAGCTGCCTCCCCCACCCCCGCCAGCGGCACAGGTTTCGCCCGTGCTGACCACACTGGCGACGCCATCCAGCCATGCCTGAAAGGCCACGTCGTCCGGCTCACACAGGTCGGTACCACTGAAAAAGAAGAGAGAGAGGGCACCGAGGTTGGTGTAGGAAAGTGGGATAGAACCGGTGAGGTTTGTATCGTTAACGAACAGTTGCTCCAGGCTAACGAGTTCACTGAGTTCGTCCGGAAGCGTCCCCGACAGGTTATTGGTTCCGAGAAACAAGAAACGCAGATTGCTAAGATTCCTCAGTTGGGGTGGGATGGTACCAGAGAGTTGGTTTTCGTGCAACTGCAGATCCGTAAGTTTGGCAAGCTGCCCCAATTCTGCCGGAATCGCCCCGCCAAGCTGATTCTGCCAAAAATTTATTTCTTCCAGGTTGCTTAGATCGCCAAGTTCTGACGGAATCGATCCGCTCAGGCTGTTGTTAAAGAGATAAAGGCGTTGCAAATTTGCAAGCTGCCCCAGTTCCGTCGGAATCGCCCCACCAAGATTGTTGCTGCCAAGATCAAGGCTCTGCAAATTCGATATCTGGCTCAACTCCGGCGGAATGGATCCGCTGAGTTGGTTCTGCCAAAAATTTATTTCCTGCACGCTGCTTAAATCGCCAAGCTCTGAAGGAATCGTGCCGACAAGATTATTGTTAGCAAGCACGAGCACGGTCACCACCCCTCCGTTGACCGTAACCCCCGTCCACGAACTGGGGGATCCCGCTAACCATCCGGTGTTGTCCGTCCAGTTGTCGCCGTCGGTGGCATCGTAAAGCGCCAAGAGCGCTTCGCACTCTGTCTGCGGGACTTCCGCCTGCGCCGTGCAGTCGTAGGCCCCACCGCCTGCGCTACAGGACACCCCGGTGCTATTCACAGTGACCACCCCGTCCAGCCACGCCTGAAAACCCGGATCATCGGGCTCACACAGGTCGGTGTTATTGAAGCGGAAGTTGGTGAGGTTGGACAGATTCGTCAGGTTGAGGGGCAACGCGCCGGTCAAGCCGGGGTTGTTGTCCACGTCCAGTTGTATCAAGTTCGCCAAGTCTCCCAGCGTCCCCGGCACATTCCCCGACAACTGGTTTTGGGAGAGTTGAAATTGGATGAGGTTCGTCAGATCGCCCAGTTCCGGCGGCAGGCTTCCCGTCAGTTGGTTATTGCGCAGTTGCAAGTTTTGGAGGTTGGCGAGGTTGCCCAGTTCTGGCGGTATGGGTCCCGTGAGTTGATTAAACCCAAGGAAAAGAAACTGGAGGTTGGTGAGTTGACCGAGCGTGCTGGGAATGGGGCCGGTCAATTGGTTTTCATCCAGCCCCAAAATTTGCAACCCAACCAGGTCCCCCAACTCTGCCGGAATGACTCCTGCCAGATCCCTTCCATCCAGCGACAAGTCCGTTACCTGCCCGGCATCGACCGTGACACCCGACCACGTGCTGATATTGCCAGTGCGCCAGTTGGTGTTGTCCGTCCAGTTCGGACCGTCGGTGGCATCGTAAAGCGCCAGGAGCGCTTCGCACTCTGCCTGGGGTACCTCGGCTTGGGCGGCGCAGTCGTAGGGCTGAGCCTTGGCCCCACGCACCAGAGCAAAACAAGCCACGCACAGGATGCATGCCTGCTTCGCCAATGCCAGCCATCGAGCAGGCGTCCTCCTATCTGTATCACGCATTACACCAGCCATGTCAGTTTCCCTCCCGTGATGGTGGCGGCAGCGGCGTAGGCAGGGCATCCGGGTCGGCGGCTCCGGCGTCGGCGGCCTCAGCAGCAGGGCGGCGGTGGTCTTCGCCGGGCACGTAGGTACGCCCCACCGTGTTGTTCAGGTTTTGATTACGGGCGTGCACCAGATCGGGGGGGCCTCCTGCCCCCGGTCCACGGCCACCAGGACGACGCGGCCCCAGTTGCTGCTCGGGTTGGCCACCCGGACCCGTAGCAGTCGCCTCGGCCTGCTGCCCGGCCTGCGAAAAGCTGGGATCCAAGGTTTGTGCCTGCTGAAAGAACGAGGCGGCCTGTTCGAACTGGCCGTTGTCTTCGGCCTCCAGGCCACGGCTGTAGGCCAGAAACGCTTGCAGGTTGCGCGTGGGCACTTCGTCTATCGCCTCCCGCTCTTCGCGGGTCAGTGTAATGCCCAGTTCGTCGATGATCCCGAAGACGAGGTCTTTTTGAAGCGTGAACAAGTTGTCTAATACATCATCGCGGGTGTCGAGTCCTACTGGCTCGGCCTCTACCGAAAACACTGCCGCATTGAGCCGCAACCGTTCGCCGTCCGGTACATCGAACGTGCCGCTGACGAGTTGCTGCGCGCCCAGCAGCCGCCCGGCACGCGGGGCTGTCGCCGGATCAATCGCACCATCGGTTTGCCGCGCCAGGTCGATTTCGTCGAGGAGTACCTGCACCCGCAAGCGTTCGACCACCGTGAGTGCCTGCACCTGCGTCAGGTCGTTCGTCATCATCTCGGCCAACCCGCGGCCCAGCGGTGCAAACCGGTTGTCGGTGCCCTGATATGCAAAGGGAAAGACCCCGATGGTGCCCGGCGGTGCGTTAGAAAATGCCGTCTCGTCAGCGAGGCGCGCCTGGATGTCCTGGCGAATCAGTTCACGGTTGAGCCAGCGGTAGCGCCCCGCCATCCGCGCCCGGTACGGCGACACACGCGCCACGTCGGTATAGCGAGCATAGAGCGCCAGTGCTTCGTCCGGCTGGTTGTTGAGTTCCAACGCCAGCGCATAATGAAACAGCGTCTCTGCCTCGTCGGGGCGCTGCGCATAGGCCGACTCCAGCCGTTCCTGAGCCGCCGTATAACGCGCCGTCCGTAGGTAGATGATGCCCAGGTCACGCAGGGCCTCAGCGTCGTCGGGATTGGCCTCAAGGTGGGCCAGCAGGGCAGCGGCTTCTTCGCGGTAGTCCTCGGGGTCTTCCTGCAGCGAAACCGAGGCGCAACCTGCGGCCAGCAGCATCAGGCTTCCGCCTATGACCAAACCCTTGAATAAACCAAACAAATGCATCGAATCATCGATCAAGCATGACAAACAAAAGCAGGCATCTGCCTTAATCACAAAAAAAATGACGGCATGGGCTCAAGAAAACCCAAGGGGGCATGGAGCAAAGCCGATCTAAACGCATGAGATACAAGGCGAAGCCGATTGACGAAAGCACCTCTCATGCTTGAAATAGCACAAACGGGGAAGATTTACTGGCATCAGTCGGGCTGCGTCCTCGTGTCTCCACCCGATGGTTGTCGAGATGACAAGAAAAAACGTTTTGCCATCTACACACGGCTTACATATTTAAAAGCCATATAAATGCAACATAAGATCCTGTCATAAACAAACAAGCACCAAGCGAATGTTTTTCTAAGCGAAACCTGCGAGCCGCACAGGTCACGGTGGTTGTTTTTCTTTCCTGTTCGGCAGGGCAAACATGGAAACAGGGGCGATTCCCTTTTTCGCTTCGCGTTTGAAACCTTTCCATATTTCAAGCATAAACTTTTATAATTTATTAATTTACAAAAATCACCTATTTCGACTTATACCCCCCTGCCGCCCAACATTTGCATACAGCCGCCTCTGCATTGTATCTTGGTACCGCTTCCATCCCCGCTCTTTCTCTATAGATTTCCCACCATTTCCGGCACGTTCTTTTTCTGCATGTCCCTTCGCTACTTCCAGTAGACCTCGTTTATTCTTTCTACCGACATGACACGCTGGCTTGCGGCAGGCATTGGATGCCTGCTGGTTTGTGTATGCTTCACCCCCACGCGGCTTTGTGGACAATCGTTCACGACCATGGTGCGCTCGTCAAGTGCATCGACCGGGCTGTCGGTGTCGAAGGCGTTGCAGGTGGAGGTGCCGCTTAGCAGCCGACAGGCTATTTTTGTACGCGGCGAATACCTGCGGACCAGTTCCTTTCCCAGCGCCCTCACCAAAGACCTCACCGGCAAGCAGTCGTGGCGACTCAAGGCGGTGCCCATCACCATAGGCTACACCCGCTACCTTGCCGACCCGGACCGCCGGATCGTTCCGGTGCTCGGTTTCGGCGCGTCGTACTATTTCTGCCGCATCAAAAAGGTAAGCGGTGCGGAAGGCCCCGTCTTTAACGCCGCCGCCCTGCCCTTATCCACGTCCATTCCCTACCAGGAACGCTATGGCATGGGCTACGGCGCCGAAGCCACCCTCGGCCTCAACATCGACCTGAACCGCTACATGTTCGCCTCGGTGCAGGGCCGCAGCCGCTACGTGCATGGCCTCGCGTTCGTCGAAGGCGACGACCTCGACTCCCGCTTCACCAACTTCGACTTCTCCGTCGGCTTCGGGTTTAAGTTTTAGGTCGGGTCGCGGGTCATTCAGGTGGGGGTTGTTTCCGGGCACGCGACGCGCCACGGCACGTCGCTACGGGTGCCCTTGGCGAAACGTCCGTTCTCCCTATTCTCCCTCTGTCAAAGCCCTTCTCCAAACTGTTCGCCACCGAACACCCCTGTACCGCCAGCGGACAACTTCGGACTCCCAGATCCCCCTTTCCCCTTCCCCCTTCCCCTAAACACCACTCCGGCACTGGTTTTGTCCTAGCGCATCGCGACGCTCATCACTTCTTGTCGCGCGATGCTAAAAAACTACCTGCTCATCACCTTCCGGTCGCTGCGTAAGCACCCGGCCTACACCGTCATCAACGTCTTCGGTCTTGCAATTGGGCTGGCGTGTTGCCTGATGATTCTGCTGTACATGCAGGACGAACTGACCGCCGACGATTTTCACCACGACGCCAACCGAACCTACCGCCTTGTGGAGACCCATGCTTCGCCTACCGAAGGCGAGGTGCGGTTTGCCGCTACGGCGGGGCCTGTTGGGCCTGCTTTAAAAGAAGCCTTCCCCGAAGTCGAAGAGACCGTGCGCGTGCTGAACCTGTTTCGCCCCTCCATCCGGCGTGGCAACCAGGGCTTTTACGAAGCCGAATACCTGATCACCGAGCCGAGTTTCTTTGATGTGTTCGACTTCGAAGTGGTGCAGGGCGACCCCGTGGCGGCGCTCACCAACCCCGGCTTTGTGATCCTGACCGAGTCGGCGGTGCAGAAATATTTTGGCCAAGAAGACCCGATGGGGCAGACCCTCACCGTGTCCGCGATGGGTGAGATGGAGGTTGCCGCCATCATGAAGGACCCGCCACGCAACTCCCATCTGGTGTTCAACATGCTCTTCTCCAACGCCACCCTGAACGAGGCGTTTGGCGAAAACTGGGACACCTACGTGGCCAACTGGCACCCCAACAGCCGCTCGTTTTCGACCTACCTGAAACTACAAGCAGGCGTGTCGGGAGAAACGCTGGAAGCCAAACTCCCGGCCTTCTTCGCGCCGCATCAAGATGCCGAAAACCCGGAGCCCCAGCACGCCGCCTTGCAACCGCTCGCCGAGGTGTACCTGGATTCTGCCGACATCAACACCGACTTCTTCGTGCGCGGGGGTGAACGGGCGTACCTCTACATTTTCTCCGCGATTGCGTTGTTTATCATCCTCATCGCCTGCATCAACTACATGAACCTCGCCACGGCGCGGTCGATGCGAAGAGCGAAGGAGGTAGGGCTGCGCAAGACCATCGGAGCACACCGCACGCAGTTGATCCGTCAGTTCCTGAGCGAAGCGGTAGTAACCGCACTGGTGGCGATGGTGCTGGCCCTCGGGTTGGTGCAGGTGGCCCTGCCGATGTTTAACAGCCTCGCCAACAAAGCCCTGTCACTCAACCTACTGGAAAACGGACCGATGGTGCTGGCGCTGGTGGGGCTGGTGCTGGTGGTGGGTGTGGCGGCGGGCAGCTACCCCGCGTTTTTCCTGGCGCGGTTCCGTCCGGCGCAGGTGCTCAAAGGAACCGTGCAGACCAGCCACCAAGCGTCTCTGCTGCGGCGTGGTCTGGTGGTGGCGCAGTTTACGCTGTCTATCAGCATGATCATCGGCACCCTCATTGCTGCCGACCAACTGGACTACGTGCGCACCAAACATCTCGGATTTAACGAGGCTCAAAAGCTGGTTTTTGACATCAACAGCGGCGCGGTGCGCAATAATGCCGAGGCCATCAAAGCGTCGTTCCTGCAACACACGGCGGTGCAGGACGTGAGCATCACCTCGCGGGTGCCGGGCGACTGGAAGCAGATCACCGACATCGACGTGGTGCCGAAGGGAACGACCGACTTCCTCAACGCCACCTTCATCGCCACCGACGCCGATTTCCTCGATACGTTCGAGATCACGCTGGCGGACGGGCGAGGCTTTGAGGAAGGCCGCGCCGCCGACAGCGCCGCTGTGCTCCTCAACGTAGCCGCCGCGCAGGCGCTAGGATGGGAAGATCCCGTGGGTCAACGTATTCAGGTGCCCCAAGATGCCACCGGCGGTGCCCCGTTCGACGTGCTGTTCGAGGCGACGGTAATCGGCGTGGTTGATGATTTCCACTTCCGCTCGCTGCACGAGCCCATTCGTCCGCTGGTGCTGGGCTGGATCAACAACCCGATCCGGGGCTCCGACTACATCACCGCCTCGGTCACCAGCACCGATCTGCCCGCGACGATTGCCACGCTGAGCCAGATCGTCCACGACGTTGACCCTGAAAGTCCGGTCGAATATAATTTCCTCGACCAGCGCATGCAGGAGTTTTATACACAGGACGAACACGTGGGGCGCATCTTCAACAGCGCCGCCGGGCTCGCCATTCTGGTCGCGTGCCTCGGCCTGTTCGGCCTTGCCGCCTTCACTGCCGAGCGGCGTACCAAAGAGATTGGTGTGCGCAAAGTAATGGGGGCGTCCGTCGGCGGCATCATCACGCTGCTCTCCAAGGAATTCCTCAAGTTGGTGGCGGTATCCTTCGTGCTGGCGACGCCGCTGGCCTATTTCGCCATGCAGCGTTGGCTGAACGATTTCGCCTATCGCACCGACCTGCACCTGTCCACCTTCCTGCTCGCGGGCCTGCTCGCCGTTGGCATTGCCCTGCTTTCGGTCAGCTACCAGTCCATCAAAGCTGCCCTCGCCGACCCGGTGAAAAGCCTTAGGTATGAATAGGGCTATCGGCTGTCGGCTATCAGCTTTCGGCTCTCAAGAGCAAGGCTGATAGCCAACAGCCGACAGCTGACAGCCCCAAAAACCCATGCTGAAAAACTACCTCAAGATTACGCTACGCAATCTGCGCCGGAGCAAGGGCTATGCGGTGATTAACATCCTGGGTCTGGCGGTGGGCATGGCATGCTGCCTGCTGATTGCGCGGTACCTGCAGCACGAGCAAAGCTACGACCAGCACCATGCAAACGCCGACCGGGTGGTGCGCGTGGCGCTCGATGCCACCCTGGGCGAACAGAATGTGCAGTCGGCGATGTCGGCGATCCCGCTGGCACGGGCCATGGCCGAAGAAATCCCCGAGGTAGCGCAGGCCACGCGGCTGTGGCACGACCGTGCCGGGGCGATGACGGTATACGCCGACGACGCACAGTTTCTTGAAAACAACGTCGTGTTCGCTGACCCAAATGTGTTCGACGTGTTCACGTTTCCGCTCCAAGACGGCGACCCGGCAACAGCCCTCGCGGAGCCGTACACGGTGGTGCTGACGGAGTCGATGGCGCAGAAGTATTTCGGTGATGCAAACCCGGTGGGCCAGACGCTCAACTTCCGGGAGCCGTCGGACCGCGACGTATTTACGTACACGGTGACGGGTGTGATGGCGGATTTGCCGGCCACGTCGCACCTAAAAATTGACTTCCTGGCGTCGTACGTCACCCAGCGGTGGAGCGAGGCGCAGGCGTGGATGGGATTTGGTGTGTACACCTACGCTTTGCTGCAAGAAGGAACTTCAGCGCGGGTGGTCGAAAACAAACTCGCGCAGGTCATCGAGCGGCACGCGGGTCCGCAGGTGATGGAGCGGTTCGGGATTTCATACGACGCCTTCCTCGCCACCGGGCAGGGTTATCGCTATTTCACACAGCCCATCACCGACATTCACTTAAAATCGTCCCTGGAGGATGAATTCGGCCCCAACGGTAGCCAGACGTACGTGTGGGTGTTCAGCCTCGTCGCGGTATTTATCCTGCTGATTGCCTGCATCAACTTTATGAACCTCGCTACGGCGCGGTCGGCCGAGCGGGCCAAAGAGGTGGGCGTGCGCAAAGTCCTCGGGGCGGTGCGTTCGCGGCTGGTGGCGCAGTTCCTCGCCGAGTCGGTGCTGCTGAGCGTGCTGGCGCTGGTGGTAGCGGGTGCGCTGATTAGCGTCGCGCTACCCCTGTTTAACGCGCTAACGGGTCTTTCGCTGACGCTGGACACAGGCGCGGTGCCACTCATTACAACGTTGGTGGTGCTGGGGCTGGGCGTGGGGCTGCTGGCGGGCTGCTACCCGGCGTTTTACCTCTCGCGGTTCCGTCCGGCGCTGGTGCTTAAACAGACAACCCGCACGGGCCCGGGTGCTTCGCTGTTTCGCAACGTGCTGGTCGTCTTCCAGTTTGCCATCTCCATCGTCCTGATTGCAGGCACGGTCGTGGTGTATCAGCAAATGGGCTTTCTACAAGCCAAAAACCTCGGCTTCGACACGGAGGAGGTGGTAGTGCTGGAAGGCGCAGAGATGATGGGGCCGCAGGCCGAAGCCTTCCGCGGGGCGCTGCGCGACCTGCCGGGCATCGAGCGCGTGACCAACAGCGAACTGGTGCCGGGCCGTCCGTTCAGCGGCTCGCTCTTTCGCATGGAAGGCGCGCCCGAAGACGAAGTCACGGCGCTCGACTTCACGTACGCCAGTTTCGACTTTGTGGAAACACTCGGCCTCGAACTCGTCGCCGGACGCTCGCTGGACCGCAACCGCCCCGCCGACTCGCTGGCCGTGATCCTGAACGAAGCCGCCATTGCCAAACTGGGACTGACCGACCCCATTGGCAAAAACCTCGTGTGGGGCGGCGAATCGACGTATACCATCGTCGGCGTGGTGCGCGACTTCCACATCGCCTCCCTCCATCATCCCATCACTGGCGTCGCGCTCCTCGGCCCCGACCCGCGCAACACCAACCGCCCCAATTTGCTCGTCTCCGCACGCGTCGAAACCGACAACCTGCCCCAAACGCTCGCCGAAATCGAAGCAACGTGGCAGGAATTCGCGCCCGAGCAGCCGTTTGTTTACACCTTCCTCGACCAGGACTTCGCGGCGATGTACCAGTCGGAGCAGGCGACCGGGCGGCTCGTGGCCGTCTTTGCCTTTCTGGCCCTGCTGATCGCGTGCATCGGCCTGTTTGGCCTCGCTGCCTTCACCGCCGAGCGCCGCACCAAAGAAATCGGCGTGCGCAAAGTCCTCGGCGCGACGGTGCCGCAGTTGGTGGGGCTGCTTTCGCAAGACTTCGTCAAGCTCGTGGCGGTTGGCTTCGTCGTGGCCGTGCCGGTCATCTATTTCGCGATGCAGCAGTGGCTGCAAGCCTTCGCCTACCGGATGGAGTTGGGCGTTGCGCCGTTCCTGCTTGGCGGCCTGCTTACCCTCGCCATCGCCCTCGTCACCGTCAGCTACCAGTCGATCAAAGCCGCCCTGAGAGACCCGGTCAAAAGCTTGAGATATGAATAAGGCTATCGGCTTTCAGCTATCAGCCCTCGGCTCTTTGGAGCAACGCTGATAGCCGAGGGCCGACAGCCGACAGCCTCAAAACCTATGCTCAAAAACTACCTCTTGCTCGCCCTCCGCAACCAGCGCCGCCACGCGGGCTATGCGCTGCTGAACCTTACCGGGCTGGCGTTGGGCATGGCGTGTTGCCTGCTCATTGCGCTGTATGTGCGCGACGAGTTGACCTTCGACCGCTTCCACGAAAACGCCGACCGCATCCACCGGCTGGCAATGGGCTCGGCAACCTCGGGCTACGGCGGCGACACCGAAGGCATTGCAAAAGTGCCTGCGCCGTGGGGACCGCACATCGTGGAGAACGTGCCCGCTGTGGAAACGATGACGCGCTTTGTGTTCTACGGGCAGGCGCTGGTGGAGAGCGAACAGCAGCAGGCGTTTCAATCGGGCGGGATGCTGGCCGATCCGTCGGTGTTCGACGTGTTCAGCTTTGAGATGCTACGCGGCGACCCCGCCACCGCGCTGACCGAGCCCAACACCATCGTGATTACCCAGACGATGGCCGAGGCGTTCTTCGGCGACGCGGATCCCATCGGGGAAACGCTGCTCTTCGACAACGAACTCTCGTACACCGTTACGGGCGTCCTCGCCGATGTGCCCGCGAATTCGCACATTCGGTTTCGCTTCCTCGTCACGCTGGCAGGCGACCCGCCGGGGCTGTACGACCTTCAGCGGGATGTGCCGGTGAAAGAAGACTGGCGGCAGAACCAGTTCTACACCTACCTGCTCCTCCGTCCCGACGCGGACCCAAGCACCATCGCCTCCGCGTTTTTGGCTACGTTGGGCGACGTGTACTCCCCCGAGCAACTCGCAGGCAACTTTTCCCCTTTTACCCAGGCGCTCCCCGACATCTACCTCACCTCCAACCTGTTCCGCGAAATCGGGCCGCTGGGTAATGCCACGTACGTGTACCTTTTCGGGGCACTGGCGCTGTTTATCCTGCTGATCGCGTGCATCAACTATATGAACCTCGCCACGGCACGGTCGGCACAGCGGGCCAAAGAGGTAGGCGTGCGCAAGGTCAACGGCGCAAGCCGGGGCATGCTGATGAGGCAGTTTTTGACCGAGGCGGTGCTGCAAAGTATGGCGGCCCTGACGCTGGGTGTGGCGCTTGCCAGCCTGCTGCTGCCCGTCTTCAACGACCTCGCCGGAAAAGACCTGGTGCTGAATCTCTGGCAGGAGTGGCCGCTGCTGGCAGGCATCGTGGGGCTTGGCCTCGTGGTGGGTCTGCTGACGGGCAGCTATCCGGCGTTGGTGCTGTCAGCCTTCCGCCCTGTTAAGGTGCTCAAAGGAAATACCATCCTCACCAGCGGCGCCACGCTTCGGCGGGGCCTTGTGGTGTTTCAGTTTGCCATCTCGGCGTTTTTGCTCATCGCTACAGGCGTCATTGGTAGTCAGCTACGCTATATCCAAGACAAAAACCTCGGCTTCGACAAGGAGCAGATCGTCACGCTTCAAATCCGCGACACCGCCCTCACCGAGCGCCTGCCCACCATCAAAGCCGCGCTGCGCGACCACCCCGGCGTCATCGCGGTGGCGGCGTCGGGCAACCTGCCGGGCGGCGGCGATTGGGGCATCCCGTACGAAGCCGATGGCGTCGACCCGGACAACCGTCCCTCCATGCGCATCCTTGCCGTGGACCACGACTTCATGGACGTGTATGGCATGAACATCGCTGCCGGACGTGGCTTTTCGGAGGCACTCGCCTCCGACTCAGCGGGCGCGTACATCGTGAGCGAGACCGCTGCGGCGCGGTTCGAATGGGCCGACCCGCTGACAAAAACGATGGACCTCATCCCGCCGCAGATTCAGCGTGGCCCCGTCGTGGGCGTGGTGGAAGACTTCCATTTCCGCTCGCTCCACGAAGCCGTCGAGCCGATTATGCTCTTCATTCCGCCCAACAATTGGTTCGGCATTATCTCCATCAAGATCAGCCCCGATCGTATGGACGAGACACTCGCGTTTATTGAGCGCACGTGGACCACGTTCCAGCCGGATTACCCGTATACCTTTGCGTTTTTCGATGAAGGCTACGACGCCTTGTATCGCGGCGAACAGCGGGTGCAGACCCTGTTCAACGTCTTCACCGCCCTCGCCATCCTGATCGCCTGCCTCGGCCTGTTTGGCCTTGCCGCCTTCACCGCCGAGCGCCGCACCAAAGAGATTGGCGTGCGCAAAGTCCTCGGCGCGTCCGTCGGCGGCATCGTGGCGCTGCTCACCAAAGACTTCGCCCGCCTCGTGCTCATCGCCTTCGTCGTGGCGATCCCGCTGGCGTATTTCGCGGCGCAGCGCTGGCTCGACGGCTTCGCCTACCACACCGACCTCACCGCTGGCATCTTCCTGCTAGCTGGGGGCCTGATCCTGGGCATCGCCGTGCTCACCATCAGCTACCAGGCCCTCCGGGCGGCGCTTACGGATCCCGTGAAGAGTTTACGCTACGAATAACGGCTATCGGCTGTCAGCTATCAGCTTTCGGCTCTCCAGAGCAAGGCTGATAGCCAACAGCCGATAGCTGACAGCCCCAAAACCCATGCTTAAGAATTACCTCACCATCGCCCTTCGGAACGTCCGGAAGCACAAAGGCCACGCCGCCATCAACGTCGGCGGACTGGCCATTGGGATGGCGTGCTGCCTGCTGATCTTCCTGTTTGTGCGCGACGAACTGTCGTACGACCGCTTCCACGAAAACAAGGACCGTGTCTACCGGCTGGTGAATGAACGTACGGCGCTGGACAACAACGCCTCCGCGCTGCGTGCCGCGACGCCGCCGGGCCTCGGCCCTACGATGGAAGCCGAGTTTCCCGAAGTAGAAGCCGCGACCCGCTGGTACGCGCTGGGCCGCACGCTCGTGACCCGCGACGAGCAGCAGTTCTTCGAGCCCGACGTGTACATCGTCGATCCGAGCGTCTTCGACGTGTTCACGATTCCCTTGCTAAGTGGCGATCCGGCGACAGCACTCGTGGAACCGAACGCCCTGGTGATCACCGAAACCCTTGCAGAGAAATACTTCGGCGACGAGGATCCCGTGGGCCAGACGCTGACGCTAAGCACCAGTTGGACGTTCACCGTCACAGGCGTGATGCAGGACTGGCCGGACCAGTCGCACCTGCACCCGACCATGCTGGCTTCGTTTGCGACGATGCTAGACTTCACCTCCGAGGAGCGGCTCCAAAACTGGATCTGGCAGCAGTTCTACACCTACGTGCTGCTCCGCGAGGACGCCGACGCTGGTGTCCTACAAGCCAAGCTCCCCGCCTTCGCTGCCCGTTTTGCCGACCCGGAGGGCGCACCGCGTGGCTTTCAGTTGCGCTTCCACCTGCAACCGCTCCCCGAGGTGTACCTGCACTCCGCCGACCTGCTGTTCGATGACGGCGACACGGGCAACATTGCCTATGTGTACGGCTTCGGGCTGGTGGCGCTGTTCATCTTGCTCATCGCCTGCTTCAACTTCATGAACCTGTCCACTGCCCGGTCGATGCAACGCGCACGCGAAGTGGGGATGCGCAAGGTGATCGGGGCACGGCGGCGTCAACTCATCGCCCAGTTCATCGGCGAGTCGGTGCTGCTGGCGGTGGTGGGCACCGTGTTCGCGTTGGCGATCTTGCAACTCGTGCTGCCCGCCTTTAACGCCTTCGCAGGCAAGGCACTCGCCAACCTGTTCCTCACCGACATCCGGTTCGCGGCGGGGCTGCTGGGGGCGACGCTGTTCGTGGGCCTGCTGGCAGGCAGTTATCCCGCGTTCTTCCTGTCGTCGTTCCAGCCGATCCGCGTGCTGAAAGGCCACGGCTCTATCCGCACCTCCGGGGCAGCGCTTCTGCGCAAAGGGCTGGTGGTGACGCAGTTCGCCATCTCCATCGCGCTCATCATTGGCACCAGCGTGGTGCTGAGACAGATGCAGTACATCCAGGAGAAAAACCTGGGCTTCAATGACGAGCAGGTGGTAACCATGCCGCTGCGGGGCGACATGGACGAGACCACCGAGACCATCAAGGCCGAGTTGCTGCGGCATCCCGGCGTGGTGAGCGCCGCGGCGTCGTACGGGCTCCCCGGCGAATTCGTGGCGGGCGACGACATCCTCCTGCCCGGTCAGGAAGGCTCGACGCCGATGAACCACATGATCGTGGACGTCGACTACCTCGCGCTGATGGACATGCAGATGACCGCAGGCCGCGCCTTCTCCCGCGATTTCCCGTCGGACAGCAGTGCGTTTATTATCAACGAAGCGGCGGTCGCCGGGCTCGGCTACGGTACGGCCGAAAATGCCCTCGGGCAGGAATTGCACTGGAATCCATGGACGCGGGATGACCTAAAACGCGGCACGGTTGTCGGGGTGGTGCAGGACTTTCATTATGTCTCGCTGCACCAGCAAGTAGCCCCACTCGTGATGCACATCGAGCCCGAGGTGCTGTCGCACCTGTCCGTTCGCATCCGACCCGAAAACGTATCTGAGACGATGGCCCACCTCGACGCCGTGTGGCAGCAGTTCGCCCCGCCGCGTCCGTTCGAGTACGAATTCCTCGACGAAGAACTCAACGAGCAATACCTCACGGAGGCCAAGCTGAGCCGCCTGTTTGGCACGTTTGCGCTGCTCGCCATCTTTGTCGCCTGCCTGGGCTTGTTCGGGCTGGCGTCGTTCACCGCCGAGCGTCGCACGAAAGAAGTGGGCGTACGCAAAGTCCTCGGCGCGTCGGTGTCGGGCCTCGTCGTGCTGCTGACGAAAGACTTCGCCCGCCTCGTGCTCATCGCCTTCGTCGTCGCTGCGCCCATCGCCTATTTCGTCATGCGGTCGTGGCTCGCCGACTTCGCCTACCACACCACCCTCAGCCCCGTGACCTTTGCGCTGGCAGGCGGGGCCGCGCTGCTCGTCGCCGTCCTCACCGTCAGCTACCAGTCGATCAAAGCCGCCGTGTCTGACCCGGTGAAAAGCCTCAGGTATGAATAGAGCTATCGGCTTTCAGCTATCAGCTTTCGGCCCTTACAGGCGAAACTGACAGCCAACAGCCGATAGCCGACAGCCCCAAATCCCCATGCTCAAAAACTACCTCACCATCACGCTGCGCAACCTGCGGAAGCATCCGGGTTATGCGTTTATCAACCTGTTCGGACTAGCGCTGGGACTGGTGTGCTGCCTGTTGATTTTCTTGTTCGTGCGCGATGAGTTGTCGTACGACCGCTTCCATGAGAAGGCCGACCGAACGTACCGCATCGTGCGGCAGTTCGAGGCCCTGCCGCCGAGCGTGGCCCCGCCGCCGCCGCTGGCTCCAGCGCTGATGGCCGACTATCCCGAGGTGGAGCATGCCACCCGCATGTTTCGCTACTGGTTCACGCCGATGGTGAGCCGGGGCGATCAGGCGTTCAACGAGGAAGACTTCCTGTTCACCGACCCGCAGTTCTTCGAGGTCTTCGACTTCCCGTTCCTTCAGGGCAACCCCGCCACCGCGCTCAACGAACCCGGCTCGCTGATCCTCACTGCATCGATGGCCGCCAAATATTTCGGCGACGAAGACCCGATGGGGCAGACGCTGCAAGTCAACGTCTCCAATACCTTCACCGTGACGGGCGTGATGGCGGATACGCCCAGCAATTCCCATTTCCGCTTCGATTTCCTGACGACGCTCGAAAGCGCCACCGACATCATGGGCTGGGAAAACGTGCTGGACCAGTGGGGCCTCGGCGCGTTTCCGACATACGTGGTCCTGCCCGACGGCTACGATCCCGCGCAACTGGAAGCCAAACTGCCCGGGTTTGTGGATCGGCATTTCGAGGCAGATACGCCCATTTCGTTTACGCTGCAACCCCTCACCAACATCCACCTGCACTCGAACTACACCGGCGAGTGGGAAGCCAACAGCGACATGCGCTACGTGTACCTGCTCGTGGGCATCGCGCTGATCATCCTGCTGCTGGCGTGCATCAACTACACCAACCTCGCCACGGCGCGGTTTGCGCGGCGGGCCAAAGAGGTCGGCATCCGCAAGACGGTGGGGGCGCAGCGGCAACAACTCATCCTGCAATTCCTCGGCGAGTCGGTGTTGCTCGCGGGCACGGCGCTTGTGATCGCCCTGGCTGTGCTCAACGTGGTACTGCCCGCGTTTAATCAGTTGGTGGGGCGGTCGCTGGACTTCAACCTGCTCGCCGAGCCGCTGCTGCTGGCGGGGCTTGTTGTTGGAGCGCTGCTGACCGGACTCATCGCCGGAAGTTATCCCGCGCTGTACCTTTCGCACTTCCGCCCGAGCGTAGTGCTTAAAACCGCCAAAGCGCCGAGCCGCCGCGTGCCGCTGCGCACCGCGCTGGTGGTGGCGCAGTACACCATCGCCACCGTGTTTATCATCGGCACCGTCGTCATCTACCAGCAACTCGACTATATCCAGACGAAGAAGCTGGGCTTTGAGCAGGAGCAGGTGGTACTCATCCCCGTGCGCGACGAGCCGTTGCAGCTACAGCCGGAGGTTGTCAAAAACACGTTCCGCAACCTGCCAACCGTGGAGCATGTCTCGGCATCCACCTCCCTCCCCGGCCTCGAAGCCGCAGGCACCTCGATGGATCCCGTGGGGCCGCTGCGCGAGGGCACGTTTCGGCTGTCGGTCTTCTGGATCGACGACACCTACACCGACGCGATGGATGTCAACCTCGTGACGGGGCGCACCTTCGCCGCCGCGCCGTCGCCCGACACCGACGATGCGCTTTTGCTGAATGAGTCAGCCGTCACCGCGTTTGGCTGGGCTTCGCCCGAAGAAGCGATGGGCGAAACGATTCGGATCTGGGGAGAAAGCCGCACCGTGATTGGGGTGGTGGAAGACTTCCACTTTGAGTCGCTGCGCGAGCCGATCCAGCCGCTGCTGTTTCTGCCCGAATTCGGCACCGTCGGCGGCCTCGTCGTGCGCGTGCGGGGCGACAATTTTCAGGAAAGCCTCGCCCAACTGGCACAGGGCTGGGAGCAACTGAACACCGCGCAGCCGTTCACCTACACCTTCCTCGACCAAGACCTCGCGGAACTGTACGACGCCGAGCGGCGGTGGGGTCGCATCATCGGCGCGGCGGCGATGCTCGCGATTTTAATCGCGTGCCTGGGCCTCTTTGGCCTTGCCGCCTACGCCGCCGAGCAGCGTACCAAAGAAATCGGCGTGCGCAAAGTGCTCGGCGCGTCCGTCGGCGGCCTCGTGGCACTGCTCACCAAAGACTTCGCCCGCCTCGTGCTTGTCGCCTTTGTCGTGGCGGTACCGCTGGCCTACTACGCCGCGCAGCGCTGGCTCGACAGCTTTGCGTACCGCATGGAACTCGGCGCAGGTATCTTCCTCCTCGCCGGTGGCCTGATTCTGTGCATCGCCCTCTTCACCGTCAGCTACCAAGCCATCCGCGCCGCGCTTACCGATCCCGTGAAAAGTTTGAGGTATGAATGACACGCTATTCGCTTGAAACGTGAAACGTAAAACGTGAGGGTGCCGAGCACCATCGCTTGGAAAGCAGTTCACGTTTTACGTTTCACGCATCAGGCTACCAAGCTCCACGCTCAAAACGCACCGCCCAAGGTCCATGCTCAAAAACTACATCAACACGGCGCTCCGCCACATGCGCAAGCACCGTCTCAACACATTCATCAACCTGCTGGGGTTGGCGACGGGGCTGGCGTGCTGCCTCGTGGTCTGGCTGTTTGTGCAGCAAGAGCGTTCGTTCGACCGCTTCCACGAAAATCTCGACGAGATTTACTGGGTGGATGGGCACCTTGGCGACCGGCAGATGTCGTCCACGCCGATCTTGATGCTTCCCGCGCTGGTAGACGAAGTACCGGAGGTGGAACATGGCACGCGCTTGTTTACCACCTCGCTCGTCACCGCCCGCGACCAGATGGTACAGAGCGCCCGGGCGGCGTTCGTCGATCCGGCCTTTTTTGACATGTTCTCGTTTCCGCTGATGGCGGGCACGGCAGATATGGAAGCACTGCAAAGCGTCGTCCTGACCGCCGAGCAGGCTGCGCTGTTCTTCCCCAACGCCGACCCCGTCGGTCAGTCACTGACGCTTTTTCTGAACGACACGCCGTACGACTTCACAGTTACGGGCATTGCCGCCTCCCTACCCGCCACCAGCAGCCTGCAATTCGACCTCGTGCTGCCCTACCAGAGCACGGCGCTGCTGGAAAACGCTTCGCTGGAGCCCACCTGGGACGATTTTATGATCACCAGCTTTGTGCAGTTGGCCCCGCACGCCACGCCCGAAGCCCTCGATGCCACCTTTTCTGCCCTGATCGGCACCCACATGCGGCCCTCACTGGAAGACGCGGGCCATGAGGTGTCCGAGGTCAGCTTTTCGCTGTCGGCGCTGCGGACGTACCGCTTCAGCGAGCGCTCGGTGAGTGGCTTGCAGGCAGGCACCGATCCGTCGTATCTCTACCTGCTGTCCGTCATCGCCGGGCTCATTCTGCTGATCGCGTGTTTCAACTTCACCAGCCTCGCCATTGGGCAGGCCAGCAGCCGCCTGCAAGAGATCGGGATGCGCAAGACGCTGGGGGCACACCGGGGCCAACTCATCCGGCAGTTCTGCGTCGAGGCACTGGCCTTCAGCACCCTCGCGCTGGGTGCGGGCTTGCTGCTGGCCCAGTTGCTGGTGCCCGTGTTTAACAACGTGGCGGGCACGACTCTTTCGCTGGAGCAAGTGCCGTTTGGCTCCCTGCTGTTGGTGAGCGCCGCGCTCCTCCTCACAACGGGACTGCTGGCGGGCAGCTACCCCGCGCTGGTACTGGCCCGCGTGCCCAACATCCAGGCGCTTTCCGGACGGCTCTCGATGACGCGCAACCCATGGATGACACGCGGGCTCGTGGTGGCCCAGTTTGGCATTTCCATCGGGCTACTGGCGGCGACGGTGATCATGTACCAGCAGCAGACATTTATCCAGGACTACGACCTCGGCTACGACACCGAGCAGGTGGTGGTCATTCCCACGCAGGTGGCCGGTATCCGCGACGCTCGCGGCGATGAGACGCTGGCGCATTTCCGGCAGGTGCTGGGCAGTCAGTCTGGCGTGCGACACCTCAGCGGTTCCTCGGGTTCGTTCGCGCGCGGCGGCTTCGGCACCCGCGCCGAGTTGGAAGACGGCACCACGCACATGATCGCGCACTACCGCGTCGATCCCGACTACCTCGAAACGCTCGGCATCACGCTGGCGCAGGGACGCAACTTCTCGCCCGATAGGGCGCAGGATGCCACGGGCTCGGTCATCGTGAACGAGACATTCGCCCGCACCTTCGACACGCCTGTGGGCACCGTCCTCACCGAGCATTACGGTCAGCTTAGCAACTTGCAAATCATCGGCATCACGGACGACTATCACTTCTTCGACCTGCGCCAGTCGATCATCCCCGCTGCGTTGCACATGAACGACATGTTCAGCACGCGCTTTATGCTGGTCAAGATTGCCCCCGACCGCATGCCCGAAACACTCGCCGCCCTCGAAACGGCGTGGCAGGAAATCCGCCCGAATGTGCCGTTCGATTACCATTTTCTCGACGACGACCTCGACCGCCAATACCGCAGCGAGACGCTGTGGCGACGCGCCATCAACTACGCCTCGGCGATTGCGGTGCTGCTGGCCGCCCTCGGGCTGTTCGGGCTGACCACACTTTCGACGACGCGACGCACCAAAGAAATCGGCATCCGCAAGATCTTGGGTGCGTCGGTGCCGGGGCTGTTTTACCTGATCGTCCGCGAGTTCGTGCTGCTAATTCTCGTCGCCGCCGTTCTCGTCACGCCCATCGTCTACTTCTTCATGGACGAATGGCTCAGCAACTTTGCGTACCATGTGACCCTCACGCCGCTGCCGTTTGTGGTGGCGGGTGTGCTGGCCTTCGCCGTAGCACTTTTCACCACCAGCTCCCAATCGTTCCGCATCGCCCAGACCAACCCGGTCGAAAGCCTACGATACGAATGAGTAATTACTCATTGTTAATCACTAATCGCTAATCGGAATGTTAAAAAACTACATCAAAACCGCGTTTCGGACGCTCTGGAAGGACAAGGTGCACACCGCGATTAACGCGGGTGGGCTGGCCGTGGGGCTGGCATGCTGCCTGCTGATCCTGCTTTTTATCCAGCACGAGTGGAGCTTCGATCGCTTTCATGCGAAGACGGACCAGATCTACCGCGCGTGGGTGCTGGAAGACTATGGCGAAGACGAGCAGTTCTTCAACAGCGTGACACCCGTTATTCTCGGCCCAACGATGGAAGCCACCTTCCCGGAAGTCGAAGCCATCGTGCGCGTGGACTTCTTCGGCACGCAGGTACGGCGCGGCAACGAGACCTTCGATGAAACGGTGTCGTTTGCCGACCCCACGTTTTTTGACGTGTTCGACTTCGCCCTTGAACGCGGCGAGCGCGCTGCGCAACTCGCCGACCCAAACGGGATCGTCATTACGCCCGCCATTGTGGCGCGTTATTTTGGTAGCGAAGACCCAATAGGGCAAACGCTGTCGGTCCGCGTGAATGATGCGTTCGAAGATCTGGTGGTGACCGGCATCGCTGCGCCAACGCCTGCCAACTCCAGCATCCAGTTCGACCTGCTGGTGTCGATGGAATTTGCCGAGCAGATCTACAGCGAAGGCACGAAGCGCAGTTGGACGAACGTCTCGCCCGAAACGTATGTGCTACTGCGCGACGACGTAACCGGCCCCGCACTCGAAGCCAAGCTGCCGACGATGATCCAGCAGGTGTTCGGCAATCGTTATGTGGAAGGCGAATTCAGCGTGGGCCTTCAGCCCATCACCGACATTCACCTCAATCCCGACATTCCAGCGGGTGCCATCGCTCCGAGCGATCCGGCGTATTCGTACATCCTTGGCGCGGTGGCGCTGTTTATTCTGCTTATCGCCTGCATCAATTTCATGACGCTCTCCATCGGCCGTTCGATGGACCGGGCGCTGGAGGTGGGCGTGCGCAAAGCCATCGGCGCGGGGCGGCGGCAACTGATGGTGCAGTTCTGGGGCGAAGCCGTGCTGATGACCGTACTGGCGCTCGGACTCGGCATCGCGCTGGCGCTTACGTTTTTGCCGCTGTTTAATGCGCTTTCCGGTCGCGAGTTGGTCTTTGCGCTTGATGCCGGGATGATGGTTTCGATTGTCGTGCTGGCACTGCTCATCAGTTTCGTCGCCGGGAGTTATCCCGCCGCCGTGCTGTCGGGCTTCCGCCCGGTGGAGGTGCTCAAAGGCAAGATCCGGGTGCGCGGCGACCGCAGCCTCGTGCGTCAGGGGCTCGTGGTGGTGCAGTTTGCGCTGTCGATTTTCCTCATCGCCAGCACCATCATCATGCAGCAACAACTGACGTTCCTCCAAGACAAAAACCTGGGGTTCGATAAAGAGCAGGTGGTGATTATTCCCACGGGTCTGCCCACCGCAGAAGGCTACGACCTCGCCGAGCGCTTTCGCAATGAAGTCGCCGACTACGACGCCGTGGTCAGCCTGTCGGCGTCGGCCTTTACGCTGAACGATGGCTGGGCGGAAGTGGGCTACACCGACGACCAAGACCGGTACCGCGAGTTTAACATTAACCGGGTGGACCACAACTACCTCGCGACGATGGGGATGGAATTGGTCGCAGGCCGCGACTTCTCGCGCACCATCACCTCCGACGAACGGCAGGCGGTGATCGTCAACGAGGCGTTTGTGCAGGAATATGGCTGGGACAATGCCATCGGGCAGCGGCTGCCGGGCGCCAACTTCGAGGACCACGCCGTGGTGGGTGTCGTACGCGACTTCCACTACCAGTCGCTCCGCGAGGCCGTGGCCCCGGCGATGCTTGTGCTCACCACCGACGCCATCTTCCAGGGTATCGAAAATGCAGGGTTCCGTTCGTCGCCCCGCCCCGACCTTTCCGTCCGCCTCAAGCCCGGCGACCTCCCCGGCACGCTGGCGCTACTCGAAGCGACCTGGGCACGGACCGCGCCGGACCGCTCGTTCGACTTCTATTTCCTCGACGACGCCGTGAACACGCAGTACCAGGCCGAGATGCAGTTGGGCCGCATCGTCCGCATCGCCTCCCTGCTGGCGATCCTGATCGCGTGCCTCGGGTTATTCGGACTGGCGGCGCTGGCAGCGGCGCGGCGCACCAAAGAGATCGGCGTGCGCAAGGTGCTAGGCGCCTCGGTGGGCGGCATCGTCGGCCTGCTCTCCCGCGACTTCGTGCGCCTCGTGGTCATCGGCTTTGTGCTGGCCGTGCCGCTCACGTATTTTGCCATGACCCGCTGGCTCGCCGACTTTGCCTACCACATCGAGCCCGGCGTGGGCGTGTTTGTCTTGGCGGGCCTCCTCGCCCTCGCCATCGCCCTCGTCACCGTCAGCTACCAGTCGATCAAAGCCGCCCTGAGAGACCCCGTGAAAAGCCTACGTTATGAATAAGGCTATCGGCTGTCAGCTATCAGCCCTCGGCTCTTTGGAGCAATGCTGATAGCTGATGGCCGACAGCCAACAGCCCCAAAGCCATGCTCCATCTTCGTCCAGCCCTGCGCAGCCTGCGCAAGCACCAAGGCATCACCTTTATCAACGTCGTTGGCCTCGCAGTGGGGCTGGCCTGCTGCCTGCTCATTGCGCGGTATGTGCTGCACGAGCGCAGCTACGACCGTTTTCACGCACACGGCGAACGGGTTTACCGCCTCTCGCCGGACGTGACGATGCCGAGCGGCACGCAGTCGTGGACGGCCACGCAAGGCCCCCTCGCGCCTGCTCTCATGGAGGTGTTTCCCGAAGTGGAAACCGCCGTGCGTCTCTACAACGGCGAGGCCGTAATCCAGCATGACGCCGTGCGCCATGTGGAAGAAAACCTGCAGTATGCCGACGCCGCGTTTCTGGACGTATTCAGCTTTCCGCTGCTGCAAGGCGATGCCGCCACCGCCCTGCAAGCCCCCTCGTCCATCGTGTTGACCGCATCGATGGCGCGCAAATACTTCGGCACCGAAAGTGTGCTGGGCGAGACGCTGGTGCTCGATGGCACGCGCACCCACACCATCACGGGCGTCCTCGCCGACTTGCCCTCCAACACCCGCTTCGACTTCGATGTCCTGCTCCCCATCGAAACCCTCAAAGAGACGGGGCCGGAATGGCTGTTTGAAAGCTGGGGCGACTTTTTCTTTACGACCTATGTGCAGTTGGCGGAAGGCCAACGCCCGCAGGACTTTATCGCCAAGCTAGACCGCTTCATCGACGAAAACGTGCCGTTCCTCCGCGAAGGCATGTCGCCGTCGTACGTCCTCGAAGCCGTGCCCGACCTGTACCTGTACTCCGACCGGGGGGCCGACAGCGGGGCGCAGCGGCGGGCGTCGTTGTATCTGTTCGCCATTGTGGCGCTGTTTATCCTCGGCATTGCGTGTATCAACTTTATGAACCTCGCCACCGCCCGCAGCGCCGAACGAGCCACCGAAGTGGGCGTGCGCAAAACCGTGGGGGCGGGGCGCGGGAGTCTGGTGGCGCAGTTCCTCACCGAGTCGATGCTGGTGGCCATCCTTGCTGGCGTCCTTGCGGTCGGGCTTGCCTCGCTGGCGTACCCGGCGTTTGTGGCGCTGACCGGCAAAGCGATGCCGACCAGCATTTTCGCTGAGCCATTGCTTCTGGGGTTGCTGGCGGCGGCGGTGTTGGTGGTGGGACTGGCGGCGGGGAGTTATCCGGCGTTGGTGCTTTCAGGTTTTCGCCCGGCTGCGGTGCTCAAAGGCGCGTTCCGGCATTCGGCGCAGGGCGTGTGGCTGCGCAAAGGGCTGGTGGTGCTTCAGTTTGGCATCTCCGTCGTGCTCATCGTTGGCACGGGTGTCGTCTACAGCCAGCTCAGCTATCTGAACAACCAGGACCTCGGCTTTGACAAAGAACAATTGCTGGTGCTGGAGTTCGACGCCGCGCAACTGACGGGCGCGGAAGCAGACGCCGAGCCGCCCATCGAGACGATCAAGGAAAGCCTGGCGCAGCAGACATCCGTGGAAGGCGTGAGCGCGTCGCGGGCTGTGCCCGGCACCCGCACCGTCAGCGCCCTGACGACGTTGCAAACCGCCGACCGCTCCGACTGGCAAAACACGCTCACCACCTACCTCGTCGACGACGACTTCCTGGCGACCTACGAACTCGACCTCGCCGCCGGGCGCTTCTTCACGCCGCAGTTCGCCTCTGACGCCGAAGAAGCCATCATTATCAACGAGACGATGGCTCGCACGCTGGGCTTCACCCAGCCGCAGGATGCCCTCGGCACGACGTTTCAGCAATGGGGCAACGAGGGTACCGTGGTGGGCGTGGTGCAGGACTTCAACTTCGCCTCGCTGCACGCGCCGATCCTGCCGATGTCGATGCGGCTGGCCTCGGCGGCCCAGACACAATACCTGACGCTGCGCGTGGCGACGAACGACCTGCCCAACACGCTTTCCGACATTCGGGCGTCGTGGGAGACCCTCGTCCCGCAGTACCCGTTCACCTACCGCTTCCTCGACGAGTCATTCGACGAAGCCTACCGCGCCGAGCAGCAGTTTGGGCGGTTGTTTGGAACGTTCGCCGCGCTCGCCATCCTCATCGCCTGCCTCGGACTGTTTGGGCTAGCGGCGTATGCGATCCAGCAGCGCATCAAGGAGATCGGCGTGCGCAAGGTGCTGGGTGCGTCGGTGCCCAGCCTCATCGGGCTGCTGTCGAAGGACTTTTTGCAGCTCATCGGCGTCGCGTTTGTCATCGCCGCGCCGCTGGCGTATTTCGGGGCGCAGCGCTGGCTGGACGGCTTTGCGTATCACACTGACCCCAGCCTCGTGCTGTTTGCGCTGTCGGGCGTGCTCGTCGCCGCGATTGCGCTCGTCACCGTCAGCTACGAAGCCCTGCGCGTCGCGTCCATCAACCCGACGGAGTGTTTGCGGAGTGAGTAGGGGGTTGGGGTGCGGGGAGTAGGGAATGGGGTATGGCAAATGGGGAGGTTTGGCTGCGGTTAAAGTGGTATCATAGCCTCATCCCAACAGCCTTCCTGTGCCTACGCCGTGCGACATCGGCTTTTCTTCCTTGGCATGGGCCCGAGCAATACCTCTCAGGCGCAGATACGCTACGGTGAGACTTTTTTCTTGCCAACATATGGAGAAGATCCGTCCGGGTACCCGTTGAGCGGAGCCCTAACTCTCCTTTTAAATGGGCAACTCAGTATCGATGATGTATGGAACACCTTACTTCAAGCTGCGAACTCCCAGGATAGCACGCTGGCTCCCCTTCTTAAGGATATTGCCTACGCATACCAGGATAACCTTCCCGAGGCTACTCATTTGGCCCTGTATGCACTCTGGCGGCTCGGTGAACCCACGAGCTATTTTGTAGATCTGGCGCAAAACTACCAAGGCAACATTTTTCTGGCAGAGCGTGCTATCATGGTAATCGCTGCCCGCCCCCATTCCAGTACTCTTTCTGTCATTCAGCCCTTAAGACAAGCCAGCGGAAATGGTTTCATACAGGGAGCAGTGAACTTTTATGAGGCCGTCCTGCATTTAGAAACCTCCTATGAGACGTACACGCCTGAAGAGCAAAGCTGGTTGTTAATGAACTTGGTGAAACGACCGTTTTGGCTTCCCTCCTCCAACTGCAATCATTGTTATGGAGGTATTCTTAAAGGAGATACTGAAGGTGAGCTAAAAGCACATATAATCTGGGCGCACGAGAAGTTGCTAGCATTTGTTGCTGCATACCCCCACTTGATTCAGCAGCGCATTCATGAAATAGGCGAAGCAAGAACGGAGGAATTGCCTGCCTCTCAGCAGGCCGAGTGGCGTGCCTATCTTGAAGCCTACCTGACCGAAGTGGCTTTTCCCAACGGGGTGCCTCCTTCCACCGAACACTAGCGGGACGCTATCACTTGGCGACGTGGGTGCGGAGCGCATCAAAACCGATTGTGCAACCCCAACATCAACCTCTCCGATTCCTTCTTCACCTGCGTTCAGCAGGAATCTGTCTCTCCTATGTCTTTAGGAGAGACAGACAACAAAGCGAGGGAGGCGAAGCCGGATCGAGCGTGTTGTCAGAGAGGAAAGTAAGGGAGAATGCTCAGCCCTTTTGAAGAAGCGCGCTACACATCCACCTTTGGAAACCGCATCGTAAACACACTGCCCTGCCCCGGCCCGTCGCTGTGGGCGGTGACGGTGCCGCCGTACGTCTGCACGATGGTCTGCACAATCGCCAGCCCGAGGCCACTGCCTGCCTGCGCCTGCACCTCCGGCGTGTCGGGGCGGTAGAAACGGTTGAACAGATGCGGGGCGGTGTCTGCGTCGAAGCCAATGCCGGTGTCGCGCACTTCTAGCACGGCTTCGTCGGGTGTCTTGCGCACAAAAATCGTGACCGATCCGCCCGGTGGCGTGTATTTGACCGCATTGTCGAGCAGGTTGTCGAGCGCCGTGCCCAGATGATCAGCGTAGGCAATGAGGGTTACATCGGCTTCGGTGGACAGCGTGAGGTGGAGGTTGTGCTTTTCAGCGCGGCGCTGCCACATCTGTGCGCGTTCCTCGCACAATGCGCCCAGGTTGACGGGTTCGGCGGCGGGTGCAGCTTCGGTGTCGAGGCGGGCGATCAGGAGCAGTTGCTCGACCATCGTGCCGAGGCGGGTGGCGTCTTCGCGGATGGCAGCAAGGGCTTGCTGATACGCTGCGGGCGTGCGTTCCTGCCGCAGCCCCACCTCAGCCTCATTGCGGATGGCGGCGAGCGGATTCAGCAGTTCGTGTGCCGCATTGGCGGTGAAGCGGCGCTCGCGGTTAAACGCGGTCTCCAGCCGTTCGAGCATCGTGTTAAACGTTGCCGCGAGGTCTGTTAGTTCGTCGCGCAGCCGGTCCGGCATCGGCAGGCGTATGCTGAGGTCGGAGGCGGTGAGGGCATCGGCGGCCTGGGTGAGCCGTGCCACCGGACGCAGCGCCCGCCGCGCCAGCACATAGCCGCCGCCCAGCGCCACAAGCACGGTCAGCAAAATCGATAGCAACAGCGACGCGCCCGGCACATGCTGGTGGATATCCCACGCGAAAGCGCTCGCCTCTAGCCAGCCCACCAGCGTCTCGCCATCCATCAGGGGCACATACATCGACCGCACCGCCGCGCCTTGCCAGTGATGTTCGATCTCGGTGAGGGCTTCTTGCTCCGGCACAACGGGTGTCAGCGGCGCGGCGCCTGCAAAGTTGGGGGTCTGGTCCCAGATGCTTCCTGTGGGCGAGAGCACGCGCACGTACATCCCAAAATTCCCGGCCTGCCGAAACGCCTCACTCCGGGCTGACAACGGAGGCGAAAGCTGTGGAACGCCGTCCACGAATTGCACGTGTGGGACAAGTTCGCTCTGGGCCTGAAACAACCGCTGGTGTAATAGCAAATGCTGGCTCCAGTGAAAGCTCGTCACCATGAGCACCAGAAACAGCCCCAACAAAAACACCATGCTGAGACCGTACCACAGCGTCAGCCGCACGGAAATAGGCAGGCGGAGGCGAGTCATGGCCGCGCCTCGGGTTCGGTCGTCAGCCGGTATCCCACGCCCCACAGCGTCTGGATTGCGATGGCATCCTCTTCCAACCCAACTTGCGTAAGCCCGTGGGCGAGTTTTTGGCGCAGCCCCGAGATGGTTACGTCGATGACGTTGTCACGCACGTTAAAGGCATCGCCCCACGCCCGCTCGGCGAGGCGTGTCCGCGAAACCGCCTGCCCCGGCTGCCGCATCAACACCTCCAGCACGGCGTATTCCTTGGGCCGCAGCCAGCAGCGGTGCCCCTGGATGGTCACTTCGCGTCGCCCTGCATCCAGGCACAACGGCCCGACCTGCACCCACGGATCAGTTGCCATGGGCCGCACCCGACGGGTACACGCCCGCAGCCTCGCCAGCAGTTCCTCGAAGGCAAACGGCTTGGTGAGGTAATCGTCGGCCCCGGCATCCAGTCCTTGCACCCGGTGCTCAATGTCGCCCAGGGCGGTCAGCATCAGCACAGGCATGTCGCGGCCTGCGGCGCGGAGTTCGGTCACCACCGTACGTCCATCTTTGCGTGGCAACCGCCAGTCCACCACCAGCACGTCGTAGTCGTTCGCCAGCGCCTGCGCGTAGCCCTCCGCTCCCTCGTGCGCCACGTCCACGGTGTAGCCCTCCTCCTCCAACCCGCGCCGGAGCGAGTCGGCCAACCGCCGTTCGTCTTCGATCAACAACAACCACATGGGTTTGGGATGAGAGATGAGAGATGAGAGATGAGAGAAAAGTACGGGCGGCGGGGGCGTTCGGCAAAAGTCTTAACGCTTTTTAAGGATTGGTTCAGGAGGGTTTCAGGGGATGTGGGCGAGCTTGGGTTCATCGTGAACCTTTCTCTTCTACTGAACCCATGAAATACCTGCTTCTCGCCTTGCTGCTGCTGCCGTCCGTCGCGGTGGCCCAATCCAACGCCCCCACTGCCGACATTGAAGGCTCGTGGATGTTTAAGATGGAAACGCCCGGTGGGCACACCATGAACAACGACTTGCAAGCCCATCAGGGCGATGACAAGCTGCACCTCTCGCTGGTAACGGCAAACGGCGTCAGCTTGTCGTTGTCCGACGCCTCGTTTGAGGCCCACCGGCTTCATTTCGTGATCCCAACCGACCATGCCCTCATCACCTGCGACTTGTACCAACAGGAAGACGCTACCTTTTCTGGCGTCTGCGCAGGTCCTGCGGGCGAGTTTCCCGCGTCCATGAGCCGTGCGGAAGCATCCGGGTCTGAACATCCGAACGAGCATCGGTAGTTATGCTCAACCATTACCTGACCGTTGCGTTTCGGCACTGGAGGCGGTACAAAACCTACACGCTGCTCAACCTCGTGGGGCTGGCGGTGGGCATGGCGGCAGCCGTTGTTATTCTGCTCTACGTGCGGGTCGAGTTGACCTACGACACCTTCCACGACCACGCGGACCAGTTCTACCGGGTCGTGGACGATCAACACGCCATCACCGCTGGACCTGTCGGGCCACGCCTTGTGGAGACCGTCCCCGGCGTGGCGGCGTACGCCCGCATCCTCCCCACCCTCGGCGACGTGCTGATCCGGCAGGGCGAGACGCAGCGGTTTTATGAAAGCCGCTTCTACTGGGCCGATTCCTCCACGCTCGACCTGCTCACGTATCCGCTCGTGCAGGGCAACCCCGCCACCGCGCTTGCCGAGCTAAACGGCCTCGTCATCACGGAATCGATGGCGCAGAAGTATTTCGGCGACGCGGACCCGATGGGGCAGACCATGATCTTCGATGTGGGCATGGAAGCCGAACTGACGGTGACGGGCGTGATGGCTGATCCGCCGCCCAATGCCCACTTCCGGCCCGACTTCCTCGCGGCGATGGTGACGTTCGACAACTTCGGCTTCATCAACTTCCGCGACTGGTCGACCCGCCTGTTTCACACCTACGTGCGCCTTGTTGATAACACGTCGCCTGCCGCTATCGAAGCCCAGCTTCCGACCTTCTTCGAGCAGCAAATCGGCACCGCCCGCTCCGACGTTTCGCTCCAACCCATCACCGACATCCACCTGCACTCGCGGTTGTACGGCGAGTTGGAACCGCCAGGCGAGGTCATGTACGTCTACATCTTCGCCCTCATCGCCGCGCTGATCCTGGGGATGGCGTGTATCAACTTCATGAACCTGACCACGGCGCGGTCGGCGCACCGGGCGCGGGAGGTGAGCATGCGCAAGGTGTGTGGCGCGAGCCGGGCGCTGCTGGCGCGGCAATTCCTCGGCGAGTCGCTGCTGATGGCGCTGTTCGCCCTCTTGCTCGCACTTCCGCTGATCTACGCCGCCCTGCCCTTTTTCAGCGACATTATCGGCAACGACCTTGTGCTGTACCGGAGCGATCTGCCATGGTTGGGCGCAACACTGGTGCTGCTGACGGTGGTGGTGGGCACGCTGGCGGGTAGCTATCCGGCGTTTTTCCTGTCCAGCTTCCTCCCGTTGAAGGTGCTGAAGGGCAACCTTGGTGGCAGCGACGGCAAGCCGTGGGTGCGGCAGGTGCTGGTGGTTGCGCAGTTCACCATCGGCCTCACGCTGATGATTGGCGTGCTGGTGATGCACCGGCAGATGGCGTATTTGCAGGAGAAAAACCTCGGCTTCAACACCGAACAGACGCTGGTGCTGTCGGCGCGGACGTACGGGCACGCCACCCAGCCGCTCCCCTTCGAGGCGATGCTTGAGAAAATCCGCATGCTGTCGCAGGTAACCTCGGCGGCAGCCACAGGCAACGTGCCGGGCATGAACCCGCGCCAGGGTTATTTCCTGCCCGAGGGCCTCACCGACCGCGACCAGATGGAAACGACCAACTGGAACCTGTACGAAGTAGACGACGGCTTCATCGAGACGCTGGGGCTGGACCTCGCCGCCGGGCGCAGCTTCGACCGCGCCATCCCCACCGACGCCATCGACGCGTATGTGATCAACGAAACAGCGGCGCAGGCTATGCAGGCGCTCCTCGGTGCCGACGCCGATAACCCGGTGGGCAACCAACTGGATCGGTACGTGCGGACGCAGGCGGGGTGGGCGCTGGCGCGTCCGGGCCGCATCATTGGCGTGGTGCGCGACTTTCACTACCAGTCGTTGCATCATCCCGTGGAGCCGCTTGTGTTGCAGGTAAACCGCCCGTTCCGCGACCACGTGCTGGTGCGCCTCGCCCCCGGCAACCCCGCCGCCACGCTCGCCGAACTGGAAACGTTGTGGAAGCAATTTCTCCCCGAGCGCCCGTTCGAGTATTATTTCCTCGACGAAGGCTTCGACGGGCTTTACCGCGCCGAGCAGCGTGTCACCCGGCTGGTGGATGTGTTCAGCGTGCTGAGCCTGCTCGTTTGCTGCCTTGGGCTGTTCGGCCTCGCCACGTTTACGGTGGAGCGGCGCACCAAAGAGGTCGGCATCCGCAAGGTGATGGGCGCGACCGTGCCCGGCCTCGTCACGCTGCTGGCCCGCGACTTCACCCGCCTCGTGCTGATTGCCTTCGCCGTGGCGGCTCCGGTGGCGTATGTGGCGCTGCGGTTCTGGCTGGCGGGGTTTGCGTACCGCACCTCGCTGGGCCTTGGCGTCTTTGTGCTGGCAGGCGGACTCGCCCTCGGCCTTGCCCTACTCACCGTGAGCTACCAGTCCGTGTGGGCCGCCCTCAGCGATCCGGTGCACAGCCTGCGGCAGGAGTGAAATGTTGCAAAACCTTCCTCAGTTTACCCAGCGAATTGGTATTTCTGATTCAGAAAAAATGACATTTCGCCCCAGATCATATTTCATTGCCAAGTAGCGCATGGATACGTGCGCTTGGCGAGCATCAACTCCTGGACCTGCCATCATTCGAACTATTGGAAAAACTTCCTGCTTGCCGTCATTAAGGGCGAATTTCGTAACCTGATGAGGACGAAATGCCGGTCCAACAGGCAGTAAATCAAAGCTCTCTGGTTGTTGAAGATGCTCTGCGGCAACGCGCAATAATCTCCACTCCTTTTCATGCTCAAAGGCAGAATCCTTAAAACAAAGCACCATTTCAATCAGAGCGTTAGAAAAACCATAGGGTACACCCGTCCATCCTAGCTCCGTAAGGTCTACATTGTTTTGACGCATACAGGACAAGGCCATCTGGTAAAATGAGCCAAGTAACTGCTTTTGCTTCATGGGATCATAAATAACCTTTCTAAAAACTGGCCTATACCACCCCGAACTGGAAGCATGAAT
>JAUIDY010000214.1 GCA_030428385.1 Rhodothermia bacterium
GGGCAGGAAAGCCCCATCTTGAGCATCAAACGTCTGTGCGGCAGGCGTTGCGCGTTCAGGATGGGGCTTTTTGCATTTGCTGATTTTCCCCCATTGGTTACCCAATGGGCTTCTCAGCGGCGAGGGGGATTGGGGGAAACGCAATCAAGCCATGTACCTCGCCTGCCCTGCCCCGATCTACTTTTAGCACTTGCTTTAGGCATTTGCCTTTTCGGTCCTCGGAGAACCGCGATCTCTGTTTACTTTTCTTCGGCCCTCGGGACGCCGCGAGTCCTGCGCCTGTCAACTGGTGGCTTCACCATGCGATTCATCAGCGCCGCAACGGGCACTTCGGAAGCCTATCCGCAACAGCATCAACTGGCATCAACGGCGACATAAAGTCGCTGGCATGCACAAACGAGACTTGTATGAACTGGCAGGAAATACTCAAGGCATTCATCGACGGGCTCAAAGAGCAGCTCGCAGGCAAAACGGAGGACGAACAAAAGAAAATCCTCCAAGCCGCCACCGATGCGTTGCCGCAGGAAGCCCGCCAGTTCATACACGATGTGGGGCATAGCGCTGCAACTGCCACCTGGAAAGCCAAAGTGAAAGAGGTCGAGACCGAGCGTGACACGCTCAAGACCGACAAGGCTTCCCTGGAAACAAAGGTGACGGAATTGCAGGCCAAAAACCCCGATGCGGCAGCGGTAAGGCAGGAGATGGAAAAGAAGCTCACGGATAAGGACGAGGCCCACGCGGCCGAGAAAGCGAAGTGGAAACAGGAGCGGCAGAACCTTGAAGTGGGCACCTTTGCGACGGCTGCCAAGGCTGCGTTTGTGGCGGCTGGTGTAGACCCCGACTATGCCGATTTGCGCGTCGAAAAACTCATCAAGGATGGGCGGATCAAACCTACCGATGGGGACGACGGCGCGACGGTGATCAGTGTCTACAAGGCCGACGGCGCGACGCCGTTCGCCGCACTGCAAGGCAAAAGCCTCGCGGCCTCCCTTGTGGAAGCCGAGCTTGAAACGATTGACGACAAGTGGAAAGGATCGGGAGTGGGTGGAGGTGCCGGTGCCCTGGGCGGAAACGGTGGCGCCGGTGGCTCAAAGAGCGCAGCCCATTTCGAGAGCATCCGCAACGACGTCAAAGGCAAGCAAGGCGACACAGGCGCTGAAATGCAAAAGCAGCTAGGTATCGCCTAAGTAGGCATCGCCTTCTCGTTTCGCAGACCTGATGCCGGGATCCTTCACGTTCAATCAATCCCGGACTCATGCTTCAACTCATCGTTTTGGTGCTGGGGCTTCTGCTCCTGTTTGGGTATACCCATATCACCACCACGGGCACCACCCGCTTGGCGTACCGCACCCCGTTCAACGGACAAGCGCCGCACGTCAACCACCTGACCATTGACCCTGTGGACTTCGATGGGGTAGACTGGTGCGACGAAAACGGCTACCTCATTCCCGGCACACCCCTGCAGGCCGACGCTACGCCTGCAACAGGTAACGGAGAGGATGCCGCCTTCATCGTGCCCTACCCCGTCAAAATCGCCACGGGCAACACCACGGCCATCCTCACCGCCGCGGCTGATCAGCAGATCGGCGTCGCAACCCGCGGGGACCTGCTCCAAGCCACCATCGAAGCCAACATTGGGCGCGTGCTGACGGCCGACGAGCTGGCCAACATCGCCGCCACCGGGCGCTTCGTCATCCTCTAACCACAGGCCGTCCTTCGTGCACGTCTGAAGGCTGCCTGTGACCGCTCAGGGTGGATTCCTGTACGTTTCTGCCCGAGCATCACCCTAGAGAGCGCTTCTTTCATGCACGCTGGTCGCTGTAAAAACCAGCTATCATGAACGAGCTTATTGCTTATATCCTGACTCAGTTGGGCCTGACGTTGGCGGATTACACCGTACGCGCTCAGGCTGTCGACCCTGCCAACATGGATGGGGTCATTTATCAGGCCTTCCTTCGCCGCAACGAGGTCGGCTCGATGCAGGTGGCCGAGGTCACCACCAAAGAATTCCGGCAGGTCGCCGTGCGTCGTCCGTGGGATGCCGAAGGCAACCAGTACCAGCGCATCGTTGGCCCGGTACGCGAGGCCAAGTTCACCCCCATCGACATGTTCGACATCTTGGGTGAAGAGGCCATCAATGACCTGGTCATCGCACTCGCTGGCGGCGTCCTCGGGCAAGAAGCCCAGTCGGCCGTCTTCCGCCGCGTGGTCGAAGACATGCCCACCACCATTGAAAACATGGCGATGGCATGCGAGCGGCGCATGAACATTGAAGCTGCCGAGGCATGGGCCAGCGGCACGTTCACCGTTGTGGGCCCGGGCGGCACGATTGCCACCCACAGCTATGGCTTCGATGCCCAGCGCCACCAGACGGCAGCCACGGCGTGGGACGATGGCGGCGTCAATTCGGTGCAGCTTTTGATCGCGTGGCTCCGCATCGTCAAGCGGCTCATCCCCAAAGGCATCGTTGGGCTGCGCATGTCGAGCACCCTGCTCTATGTGCTCCTTGCCGATGCGCCTCCTGCCGTTGACTTCACCGGCGGTGGTGGCTACGTGGGCGAGATGACGCAGGCGCAGTTGGAGCAATACGTTGCCAGCCAGAGCATGAACCCGGGCCTCCGCTTCGTGATCGACGACTACACCTACGAGACCGCCCCCGGTACGCATGTGCGCTACTGGCCGGAAAAGAAGCTAGCCGTCATCCCGCGCGGCGGGTACGTGGGCTCCTACAACGTCGCCCCCGTGATCACCGCGGCCACGCTGGCCCGTCAGGTGCCCGAGGCCAAGATCAACCGCAACGGCAAAGCCGTCATTTTCAACGCCCACAACAACGGCAAAGCGCTCCGGAGCAACGTCCAGTGGAACGCCTACCCGTGGCTCAATGAGAACGATGTTGCTGTGATCGACACCGACATCACGGTCTAAGCCATCCGGTTCTAGGCCGCCCAGTCAACCACCGGGGGCTTCGGCCCCCACCCTTTTCCTTTCAAAGCCAAGAAATCCATGTCTGAAACGAACGCCACCCATGGCGCTGTTGCGCTGGCCGAAGAACACAACCTCGACCTCGCCACGGTCACCGGCACCGGCGACGGAGGCCGTATCACCAAGCCCGACGTGCAAGCCGCCCTCGATGCAGCCGCGGCAGCCACTGACTCACCACCTGCCACACCGACCCCTGAGCCTTCAGGCGAAACAGAAGCAAGCCCTGAAGGCGAGCCCGAAGCGACGGAGGAAGCCGCTCCTGCTGCATCCTCAGAGGTCGAAGAGGTGGTCGAGGGGATTGAGGAGTTGCGCGGCCGGATTGCCATCGTCGGATTCATCAACGACGGCCCCAAGGGCTACGGCAAGGGCAAGGAAAGTGCCTACCTCGATGCCATGATCGCCAAGGTGCGTGCTGACAACGGCATCAAACCTTCGACGGTGCGCAACAGCGTCCGCTCCCACATTCAGGGCGGCACGGTCAAGGTGTTGAAACGGGAGGACTAAGAGCCCTTGGCTCGCTGTACGACTCACGACACGCAGGGTTTGCGCGCGAACGCTCCGGTGTGACACCTCCCGGGGTGCTTCCCGCCAAACCCTGCCCCTCCCCTCCCTCCTCTGGTTCTGATCATGGCCACCTTCGATGTAACCGACCACCCGCTGCTCTCTGACGACGCGAATGCCATTGATGCCGACGTGCTTGAAGCCTTCAACGACCTTGCTGAGGACCTGTTGGGGCTGGCTGCTGCCGAGACGGAGGATGCGACGATCATCGCCACGGCGACGCGTGCGGTGGTGTGGCAGGTCAACTACATGGTGGGCCTCCACGAAAACGAAGGCTCTTTCCAAACCGCGATCACCCTCGGCCCACTCCGCCGCCAGTTCCGAGACGAAGACGTCCACCCCATTGCAAAGAAAATCGCCACCGGCATCGCTGAAGCGCTGGGCCTCGGCGATAACGACATGGACAACTGGGAGGTTGTCCAGAGCCTCCGCTAACACGCCGAGTCGCTAATCCTTTCGTTATGGCTTCTGTCAAGTTCCTCCTGACGTTCACCCGCACCTCGGCGGGATCGGTCTCCCCCGGCGATGCCTGGGTGCCTGGAGGCGCTGTGGAGGTATGGCAGGGCCGTGTGCCGGTGATTCATGACATGAAGACGCTGCGCACCTATACCGACGGAGACGAAACGCTGGAAAAGGCCAACGTGATGGCGTTCCTTCCCGCGCGTGGCTTTGCCCTCCTGAAGATCGGCGACGTGGCCTCCTGGCAGGAAGGCAGCCAGTACAAACAGGGCAAGGTGCTGGGGCTTTCCGGCACCGCGCGCATCGCTCTCATCGAGGCCCGCGATGTGAATGACCCGCTCTCGCTGGGGCTGGCCTTCATCACCAACCCCGTACGCATCGCCGTAGCGGATGAGGTGTATTCCTACACTGCCCTGGCTACCAACCCCGGCGGCTCCACCCCGGTGGTTTCTGTCATCAGCATCCCAAGCTGGATGACGGCCACCCCTATCACCGGGGGCTTGCTGCTCGAGGGGACGCCCACCACCGGCGACGTCGGCACGGGAACGGTACAAATTCAAGCTGACGCCGACGCAGTAACCAAATACCAGTCGTTCACCGTGGCGGTGTATTTGGCTGCGGGTGTTCCTGCACATACACACGCAGTCACCGACCTCGAAGGCGCAGTCCCGTACGGTATCATACAGGGCAACGAAGCAGGCGATGCTTGGCAGGTGCGGCAGGACCTCAAGCTCATCAACGCAGATCATCCCAGCGAACAAGGAATGCTCGCTGCCGAGCGACTCCTCGATATTTT
>JAUIDY010000069.1 GCA_030428385.1 Rhodothermia bacterium
GTGGCATCAACATCCGGTTCGGTCTAATCAGGGACTGATTCACTTTCTTCAACCCGCCAACGTGGTGCGGGCCTACGCCCACCAGCGATCTAATGAGGCACTGAGTCACTTCGTTGAGCAGGTGCTTCGAACTGTGCATGCAGATGCCTTTGGCGGATGGTGGGAAATCAACCTGCGCCTGTTACAAGAGCGAACCAAGCTATCCCGGCAACGGCTTCTCCGAGGGCTGAATTTCTTGATGGATCAGCAACTCGTTGAATGGAGGGGGCCCGAAGACGGGATACGGCTGGAATTATTACAGGCTCGTTCGCAGCGGTTGGTGATCGACGACTCCGCCATCCGAAAAGCAAAGCGCCGAGCGGATACGCGGATCCAATCGATGCGTCGGTATGCCCGCTCGGTTTCTTGTCGGAGGCAATTCTTGCTAGGGTATTTCGGGGAGAAACACGCCGGTTCGTGCGGTCAATGTGATATATGTTTGGGACGCCACGCCCCCGTTGTCATGACAACAGCAGATGAGCCCACGATGCGAGAAATCCTTGAAAATATTGATGCCGGTTTACCGCAGGCGCATTGGTTTTTTGAGTCCGCAACATCCCCGTCACGTGTTGAGGTTTTGAAAAGCTGGTTAATCCAGGAAGGATACGTAGCGGCGACAGGTCTGAGTACGGATTCCTTTACCCTTACCGAAAAGGCACACGTGCTCATGGAGCAGTGGGAGCCTCGGATGAAGTAGCGTTGGGGACAGACTTAGGATAGTCTCCCAGTTGTGTGCGTTCTGCATTCAGGCGCTCAAGGACGCGTTCAAAAAGGGCTGCGTATTCCTCTGCATCCAATGCATAATATTCCAGGGCTGCTTCAAAGGAAGCGGGGGTGAGTTGATGGCGTTCCAGGATCGAATCCCGAATTGAAGGGGGCAGCGGAGGAGAAGCGGCGTGTTGGAGTGCCTCCGCAAGATGGAGTTCGGTAAGGACCTCCACCATTGTGCTGTCAGATACCGGAGGAGGCTCTGTTAGCAACGGAGAGCACCCGGAGAAAACCAGCAAGACAAAGAATACCAGCAATCGGTGAGGCATCAGCGCGAGGCGAGAGAGGTAGAAACGTCTTCACGGGTTCGGAAAGTGTGGGCGATCACCTCCATCTGGCGTAAAAATTCGCGTTTTTCGAACCCTGGGGCAAAGACCATCCCATCAACAAAGTAAACACGCCCACTGTCTTGATCATAAAACGTATAGGTCAGGAAAGGGCCACCGCTACCTGCAACGATGGGACGACCATCGTCCGTGTAGCCATCGATCATGATCCAAAGCCCACGTGTTTCAAATGCATAACGTCCGAGAAAACTCACCTGTTTGGTTTCGAGGGGACGTCTGTAATCGATGGCGATCCATCCTCCAAGGTTGCCTTGCAGATAAATCTGCGCCAGCGAGTCGCGCTGCGCATAGATCCAATCGGGAGTAATGGCAGAAGGGTCTCCGTTTTCGATGTAATGAACGAATAGGCTTCGCCACGTATCAGGTAAGATGCGACGCAACCAGAAAAAATCAGTGGTATCAGTGGCTACGAGATAATCGTGTTGCGCGTGTACTGCAAAGCCGTGATTTTGCAACATCGCCTCTTCCAATTCCCGTTGCCGTCCGCGTTCGAACATTTCGCGGTGCAGGCGTTCCCGCGTTACGACATTAAAAGAATCACGGAGGGCCATGCCATCGGTGCGGATGGCGTCGGCGAGATGATTGGCATCAGGGGCGGTAACATAAAACACCTGCTGGTTGCGACGCCACACGTTTCGGCGGCCCACTATGGCCGACGTTCCGTTACGGATGGCTTGCTTCGCATCGGGAGAAAACACGCTATTAATGAAGCGCCCTTCCTGGGTGGAGTCAGCAAGCGGTGCGACAAAAACCAGGTTCTTCTGCTTCTGCAACTCTGCAAACTGGCTTTGTGATCGGATATGGGTGTTTCGGAGGTCAAACGAGGGCTCAGGAGCAGGAAGGGTGTTGATCGCAGCCATGAGTTGACCCCGCACCGCTTCTCCAATGGGACCGTTCCATTGATTCGTATCCATCACCACGGTCACTCGTCCTTCTTCGCCAATGGCTTCTGGTCGATGATCTACATCAGAAAGGCAGCCTGAGGCAAGCACTGCCACAAAAAGCAACGGAGCAACAAAACGCGTGAATGAACCCATAGGTTAGTTATGGCAAAGGGAAGAAAATCTAAGAGAGAAAAAAAGCGGAGGGGATTCCAGGGTTGCGCTTTTTAGGAGGGAGAAGGCACAGGGGTTCCATCCTTCAGGGCATGGACAAAGGCACGTAAAGAAGCCAACCGCTGGTCTTCGGATAAGGTCGGGTCGTCCCATAATGTTTCCACGTGCTGGATAAGTGCTGAGCCTACGATAAACCCATCGGTATGTGCCGTCAGACGTTGGGCGTCCACATGGTTTTTTATCCCAAACCCCACGAGCAGAGGGTTCTGTGTCACCAGTTGCTGTGCCCGTTTCAAATACGCTGCAACGGCATCCACCTGTCCAAGTCCCGTTCCGGTGAGTCCGGTAATGGAGACGGCATAGACAAAACCGCTGGAGGTGGCATCGATGGTACGCACGCGTTCGTCCGACGTATTAGGGGCGATGAGGAAGACCAGGTCCAACCCTTCTGCATCTGCAGCTTCCACGAGGAGGTGGCTTTCTTCTGGTGGTAGGTCGGGTAAAATCAGGCCATCTACCCCACTAGAGCGCGCCGCCTTGCAAAAGTTGCTCACCCCGTATCGGTGTACAGGGTTGATATAGCCCATCAGCAGCAAAGGGGTATCACTATGCGCGCGAAACGACTCGACCGTTCGGAACGCGTCATCCATCGTGACGCCATGACGCAGGGCACGTTCACTGGATCGCTGAATGGGTAATCCCTCAGCCAATGGGTCGCTAAAGGGCATCCCCAATTCAATAAAGTCAGCCCCCGCTTCATCGATGGCTTTTAAGATGCGACCGGTGGCATCTGGGTGGGGGAAGCCATTGGTGAGAAAAAGGCCCATGGCCTTTTCGCTATTCTGACGAAGCGTGTGAAAGGTTGAGCGCAATCGGGACATGAGAATAGAACGTGAGAAGCGTTGATGTCTACAGGGCAGCTGAAATAGTGGCCATATCTTTGTCGCCCCGTCCGGAGCAGTTGACGACAACAAGTGCCTCTGGAGAAAGGATGGGAATCAGTCGAGGCAAGAGGGCAATGGCATGGGCAGTTTCGAGAGCAGGGATAATGCCTTCGGTGCGCGAAAGAAGCTTTACGGCTTCCAACGCCTCGTCGTCGGTGGCGGTGTGGTAGGTCACACGCTGTGTATCTTTCAGGAATGCGTGCTCAGGACCCACCCCAGGGTAGTCCAACCCGGCCGAAATCGAATGGGCGAGTTGCACCTGACCCTGGTCGTCGTGCAACAGATAGCTCATCGCGCCATGTAAAACACCAGGAGATCCGCATGTCAGGGTTGCTGCGTGCCGTCCTTGCAATCCTTCCCCCGAGGCTTCAACGCCATGTAATGCGACATCCGGGTCATTCAAGTATGGATAAAACAACCCCATTGCGTTGCTTCCGCCGCCTACACAGGCAATGGCCGCATCGGGCAATTCACGCCCTTCGGCTCGTAACAATTGGGCCCGTGTTTCTTCGCCAATCACCCGGTGAAAATCTCGGACCATCATGGGGTAAGGGTGTGGCCCTACCACTGAGCCAATGATGTAAAAGGTATCGTTGACATTGGTCACCCAGTCACGGATGGCTTCGTTGGTGGCGTCTTTGAGGGTTTGGCTGCCGCTGGTGGCGGGCCGTACTTCGGCGCCAAGCAGTTCCATGCGTTGAACATTCAGGGCCTGGCGTTCCATATCCTCGGCGCCCATATACACCACACATTGGACCCCAAATTTAGCACAAACGGTGGCGGTAGCCACGCCATGCTGCCCCGCTCCGGTTTCGGCGATAATGCGTTTTTTGCCCATCCGCAGGGCTAGCAGAATCTGGCCGATGGTATTGTTGATCTTGTGGGCACCTGTGTGACAAAGGTCTTCTCGTTTCAGGTAAATCTTCGCGCCACCTAACGCTTCGGTGAGGCGGTTGGCGAATGTCAACGGGGTTGGGCGGCCCACATAATGGCGGAGAAGAGAATGATAGTCGTCTCGAAAGGAGGGATCTGCCCAGGCGGTGGCAAATGCTAATTTGAGTTCTTCCAGTGCAGGAATCAAGATTTCAGGCACAAACGTGCCTCCATGCATCCCAAAATGCCCCGTTGCATCAGGGGCGGCATAAGGGGGGGCAGCCGTCAAAGTGGACATAAGCGTAGAGTTAGGACGAAGCGTTGGGGGGAGTGTCATGACGGAGGGACTGGACCACGTCAAAAAAAGCGGCGAGTTTGTCGAAGTCTTTAACGCCAGGGGCCGATTCCACGCTGCTCGAAAGATCGATTCCGTGGGGACGCATGGTATGAACGGCCTCTGCTACATTATGGGCGCCGATCCCGCCTGCAAGCAGGATAGGGTAGTCTTCACTCAAGTCGCGCACGAGCCGCCAGTTAAACGACTCGCCGGTTCCGCCCCATACATTGCTTTTGTGGGTATCAAGAAGAAAATAATCAGCCACATCGCGATAGCGTTCCAAAAGTGGACGCAGCTGATCGGAAGAAGCATCATGGACCACAGGAATTGCTTTGATCACCGACTTCTCGATAGCTGCGCAAGTCTCTGGAGATTCGGTACCGTGTAGTTGTACCCAGGTAAATCCTGCCACGTCAGTTATCCGGTTCACCGTGGCGGCATCTTCATTCACAAAAACGCCCACTGGCTCCGGACCATACAGCCATCCAATGATTTCCCGAGCGTTTGCAGGCGTGATGTAACGTGGACTGCCCTCGTATTGAATGAATCCGAGAAAGTCAGCACCAGCCCCCGCACAAAAACGGGCGTCTTCAAGCCGGGTGATGCCACATATTTTGACTTTCAGTTCCATCGTTTATCCTACCGGGACAGCTTCAAGGAGGTCAGCAGTTTCTTGTTGCAATTGGGCCAGGGCCTCGCCTGGGTGTTCAGCACGCATCAACGTTTCGCCGATTAAAACAGCATCCACCCCATGACGGCGTACATGCGCCAGTTCGGAGGCGGTACGCAACCCACTTTCGGCTACTTTCACCATCGAATCAGGTACCTGCGCAAAGACATTGACGGAATGGTCGATGTTGACCTCAAAGGTGTGCAGGTTTCGATTGTTTACGCCAAGGATTTTCACCTGATCGAAATCAAGGCGATCCAGTTCGGCCTCGTCATACACTTCCACGAGGCAAGAGAGCCCCAATTCGTCGGCAGCCTGGTGTAGGTCGTAGAGGTGATAGGTATCGAGCGAGGTGGCGATGAGTAAGACCGCATCGGCGCCATACGCCCGCGCTTCGAAAAGCTGGTACACATCAAGGATGAAGTCCTTGCGCAAGAGGGGAAGGTCCACCGTTTGACGAGCCAGCGCGAGGTTGTCGAGGCTACCCTGGAAATACTGCGGTTCGGTTAGAACTGAAAGGGCGGCGGCACCGCCAGACTTATACGCGTGCGCAATCTCAGCGACATGAAACGGTTCGCGGATGATGCCTTGGGACGGAGAAGCCTTTTTGATCTCCGCAATTATTCCAAGTGTGTCGTTGCGCAGGACCTTGTGCAGGGGAAGCGTAGGGCCGTTGAAGTAGGGCTGGTCCTCCAGGTCACGAAGGGTGATGTCACGTTTGCGGCGGGCAACGAGGGCGCGGGTGTCGGTGTTGATTTGGTCAAGGATGGTCATAAAACGAAGCGGGTTATCGTGGCAAAAAAGGATGAACGACGGGAAAAGCGAGCGAATCAATGCGATATCGCTCGTCCATAAATCGTTCGTCGTAAGCCACGACACGCCAGAACATGGGAGTCTCCGTTAGAGAAATAGGGTTACGCCGCTTCGGCAAAGGCCGTGGAGGCAGCGGCAAGGGAATGTAACTTGTCCAGCGCTGCTCCCGAGTCGATGCTTTGGGCGGCAGCGTGCAAGCACCCTTCGAGGGTGTTAAAGCGTCCACTGGTGTGGAGGGCATAGGCGGCGTTTAACACGACAATGTCCCGGTGCGGGCCCTTTTCTCCCTGGAGGACCTTGCGGACAAGGCCTACATTTTCTTCGAGCGTTCCGCCCTGCAACTGATCGAGCGAAGCCAATGCAAAACCGTGTTTTTCAGGAGTAATCGAAATCCGCATGGGGCCGGACGTAGGAAAATGGGTTGCGTCATATTCAAACCCATCCGTCGGTACGGCGAGGGAGATTTCGTCAAGCCCATCTCGTGCGTGCAGGGTGATGACGTGCACAGCGTCCAGACGGGCGAGAATGGCCGCCATCCGTTCCGCTACGTCCTCAGAGAATGCGCCAACCAGTTGTCGGCGAACGCCTGCCGGGTTGCATAGCGGCCCGAGCACGTTAAAGAAGGTGCGCACCCCCAACGCCCGACGCACAGGCATCACGAATTTCATGGCGGGGTGGAAAAAGGGTGCAAAAATGAAGGCCATGCCCACCTCGCGCAGGCAATGCTCCACCCCTTCTTTCTTCAGGGAAATGTTTACGCCTAATGCTTCGAGTACATCTGCGGAGCCACATTTCGATGAAACAGATCGGTTGCCGTGTTTCGCTACCGTGACGCCTGCGCCAGCGCACACAAAGGACGCCGTGGTGGAAATGTTAAACGTCCCGCTGCTGTCTCCTCCCGTGCCACACAGGTCGATAGCGTGAGGGTCTTCGCACGTTACCGAGACGGCATACTCACGCATCACGCGGGTGAAGCCCACCAATTCATCCAACGTTTCGCCTCGGGCACGGAGCCCCATCAAGAATGCAGCAAGAGGGACGTCCCCGACATCTCCACGCAGAATTAAGTGCATGGCTGCTTCGGCCTGTTGCTGAGACAGAGTACCGCCCTGAGAGAGGATTTGGAGATAGGGTTTCATAAAATGGGGGACGAATCAGATTACACGGTAAGCGTGTGGAACGCTTCGACACGTTTCAGCCAGTTGGCAATCAGCTTGGGACCTTCGGTGGTGAGCACACTTTCCGGGTGAAACTGCATCCCTTCGATGGGGAAGGAGTGGTGGCGAAAGCCCATGATCACACCGTCGGAAGTCTCAGCAGAGACGTCCAGTACGTTGGGAAGGGTGGCGCGGTCAACAACAAGCGAATGGTAGCGCGTCGCTACAAATTCCTGTGCCACACCTTCGAAGATGGTTTTGCCATCATGCTTGACGAGGCTCGTTTTGCCGTGCATGAGCGAAGGTGCATAGGTGACCACCCCGCCAAACACCTGCCCGATGGCTTGGTGGCCGAGGCAGATGCCAAGAATGGGTGTGTTTTCGCCCATCGCATGAATTAACGCTTCCGTGATACCCGCATCTTCAGGACGGCCCGGACCAGGTGAGATCAAGATGCCGGAGGGTGCCATGTCTTGCACCTGTGCCACCGTCAGCACATCATTGCGGACCACCTTTAGTTCATCCGTATGTCGCCCAACGAGGTGGACCAGGTTGTAAGTGAACGAGTCGTAATTATCGATAACCAGAATCATCTCAAGCACCCTGTTCAATACGTGGTAAGCAAACCGGTGACTTCCCGTACACGCTCCATAAATTGCTGGGCCTGCGCACGGCCATTTTCCCCACCCTCACGGAGTATGTCGAGGATGTAATCGGGGCGGGCCATCAGGTCGTGGTACCGTTCGCGGGCGTCTCCGAAGTAGGTGTTGATCATCCCTAGGAGGGCCTTCTTGGCATGCCCGTAGCCATAGCCACCTGCCCGGTATGCGGCAGCGATTTCCTCCTGTTTGGCTTTGTCGGCAAAAAGTGTGATCAGGGCGAAGACGTTATCTTCGTCCGGGTCTTTCGGAGCCTCCAGCGGGGTTGAATCGGTGACAATACTCATCACCTTTTTCTTTAGGGCCTTGCCTTCGTCAAAGAGCCCAATGGTGTTGCCATAACTCTTCGACATCTTCTTGCCATCAAGGCCGGGAACGATAGCGACGTTGTCGAGGATGTACGGCTCAGGGATGGGAAAGAGTGGGTCGTCTTCGGGGCAGAAGGTGTGGTTAAACCGCTGCGCGATATCCCGGGTCATTTCAATGTGCTGGCGCTGGTCGGCACCTACCGGCACCAGCGAGCCGCCATAGATAAGGATGTCGGCAGCCTGCAACACCGGATAATTCAAGAGGCCCGCGTTAGGCGTAAGCCCCCGGTCGATTTTTTCTTTGTACGAAACCCCCAGTTCCAGCCGCGATACGGGCACCAGGTTGTAGAAAATCCAGGCCAGCTCAGTCACTTCCGGCACATCACTCTGCAAAAACAGGTGGGCCTTGCTTGGGTCGAAGCCAAGGGCGAGATACGCAGCGGCTACGTGCAAGGTGTTTTGCCGCAGCGCCTCACGGTCGTGCAGGGTCGTCAGGGCGTGGTAGTTGACGATGAAATAATACGCCGGGTGCTGGGAGTGCAGCGCCAGATGCTGCCGAATCGCCCCGAAGTAGTTGCCGATATGCAACTCGCCGGAGGGCTGCACGCCCGAGACCACCGTGGTAGTGGCGGCGGATTCGGGAGTGGGTGATTCAAGCGTAGTGGCCAAGGTAGACATAACAAGAAAAGCTGATCAGGTACTTATTGTGCGGCTTCGCGGGGGCGATGGCGCCGTTTGGTTTGTTCGCGAAGAACTCCCAGTCGGGCTTCGCTGTTGGCGAGCACGTTGTTGATGATGGCTTCCGTCCGCAACTGGTGCGGCTGTGAAAGCTCCGCCTTCACCTCGTCATGAAACGCCCGTTCGCGGTCGAGCAGTTCGAACAGCATCGCGTCGTTGCTTGCATCAAGCGCATAATCGGTGGGATTCAACGAAACCCCATTAAACGCGATGCCGCCGCAACTCAACACCGTTTCAGAAAGCTTGCCCACATCCATGCGGGCGGTCCGTTGCTGTTGCTTCAGCGCTGTGACCACGTTGTCATCGGACAAATGGTTGATGGCGAAGCGGTACGCAAGGTTGAGCTTCAGGTGCGCCTCGATGATGGGGTTCAGGCGCGCAACGGTTTCCTTGCGTGACATCGAAGTGCCGATGCCGCCTTTCTGGAAGATGAGCCGCTTGATGGACATGTGGGTCTAGGCTAGGTGGTTAGATTCAGGTGGTGCTCCAACGAAAGAGCGGATTTAGATGTTTTGTGGCGTATATCTAGAACGCGGTTTCAGACCTGCGATTCTGCTAAAACGTCATGATTCATAACAACTCCTCCGACGCCATGCGCATTGCTTGGCGCAAGGCGCGAGCTTTGTTTTCGGTCTCTTCAAATTCGCGGGCAGGGTCGCTATCGGCCACGATGCCGGCACCGGCTTGCACATACACGGTGTTTCCCGTCACCACCATCGTGCGGATGGCAATACAAGTATCGAGTGCCCCGGAGAAATCGACGTAGCCCACGGCTCCAGCGTACACCCCGCGCCGCGAGGGCTCCAATTCATCGATGATTTCCATCGCCCGCACCTTGGGGGCTCCGCTTACTGTTCCGGCCGGGAAACAGGCGGCCAGGACATCCATCGGGCCTTGTTCGGATGACAACGTACCGGAGACCGACGAGACGATGTGCATGACATGCGAGTACCGTTCAATGAAGGCGAATCGGTCTACGGTCACAGAGTCGTACGCGCACACGCGGCCAAGGTCGTTGCGTCCCAAGTCCACCAGCATCACATGCTCGGCCTGTTCTTTCGGGTCGGCCAGCAGATCTTGCTCGAGCGCGAGGTCTTCTTCGTACGTGTTTCCCCGAGGACGCGTCCCAGCGATGGGGAGCAACTCAGCCTTGCCGCCTTCGGCCCGTACCAGCACCTCCGGGGAGGAACCCACCAGCGTGAGTTCTTCAAAGTCGAGGAAGAAGAGGTACGGCGACGGGTTAACTTGCCGAAGGGCACGATACAGGTTAAATCGATCCCCGGTGAACGAAAGCCCAAAGCGCTGTGAGAGCACAACTTGAAAAATGTCGCCTTCGTAGATGTACTGCTTCGCCTTTTCAACGGCAGCTTCAAAGACCTCGCGTTTGACGTTGGAGGTCATCTGGTTTTCATCCAGTTGGACAGGCTCGGGATGCGGAAACGTCCCCGCGCCCAGTTCGTGCTCCAGGGCTTGAATGCGGCTTTCTGCTTCATCCAACGCCACATCAAGGTCGGTGTCCGGTTCCACGAACACGTTGGCGATAATCACCAATTGGTGCTTCACATGGTCGAACGCAACAACGGTGTCGTAAAAACACCAGATGGCATCTGGCAGGGCGAGGTCATCGGTCGGTGGGGTGGGCAGGTGTTCAATCAGGCGCACCGTGTCGTAGGATAAAAACCCAACGGCCCCGCCGGTGAGACGTGGCAAACCCGGAATGGTGACCTGTTCATAGCGGTCGAGCAAGGCCTGAAGGACTTCGTAGATGGTGCCTTCGGGCGTTTGGCCATTTTGGAATGGTGCACGCGGTGTTTGGATCGTAACATCAGTTCCAACCCCTCGAACGATGCAGTACGGGTTTTTGCCAAGGAACGAGTAGCGCGCCAATTTCTCGCCGCCTTCCACACTTTCAAGCAGGAAGCAATACTCACCCTGCTGGCGCATCGTGAGAAATGCTGAAACAGGCGTCAGCAAATCCGCGCTGAGGCGTTTGGAAACGGGGACAACAAACCGGGTGGAGCCGTTGGCGCGTTGCTTGTCGACCAGTGTATGGAAGGTTATAGGAGTCATGAAGCCGTATAAAAAACAAAAAACCCACCGCAAGTTGTGCAGTGGGCCGCCGTGGTAAGAACCGTGGTGTGCTTTCCAATCATGCCAAAACGGATGACCGGCCCGCTGCGTGAACAGGGTGCCACCACCAAAAACCAAAATATGTGCGGTTCGTCGTCATGATGCGTAGAAGCTACGCGCAGAAGGTGCAGAAATGCAAGGGGGCTTTTTTTGAGGAATGATGAAGGATGAAGTAAAGAGTGTCTGGGTTCTTTGCGTAAACCAAATATTAGGATTTCATAGGGAGCAAAATACAACACCTGAATTTGACTCGATAAGGACCATATGCGTTAGTGCTTTAGCGGTGGGGTGGAGGCGAAGAATCAGAGGTAGAACGTGGAAACACATCAACCCCAAGATGGGCAAAGCTGATATCTTCACGGTCTTTGATCTGGTCGAGAAAGATGGAAGTGATGGCATGGGCGGTGCCTCGACGCTTACGGGCTTCGCACAGGTAGCGCAGGGTGAGTTTGACGCCATTCGGCGAAACCTCCACATAGACGAACGGCGTCAGGATACTATAATGGACCAGGAATTCCCGACTCATCTGCTGTATTTCCTGCTGGGCCTGCCGCTCGAGGATGGCGGATGATTCTTCGGCAAGCGAAAGCAATATTTCACGGGCGGCCCGCCAATCACTTTCAAAGGTGACCGTAAAAACCAACTCATTCCAGATAAAATGAAAGCCCCGGGTGTAGTTAAAAACCGGATCCTGGTACACCCGTGCGTTGGGGATATGCACGATTCGTCCCGTACTTTGCTCGGCGTCCACCCACCCATTAATTTCCATCAAGGTGGTGTGCAGCAGACGGACGTCAATTACATCGCCTTTTAAATTGCCAATTTGAACGCGGTCGCCGTGGGTGTACGGGATGCGGAAGGCGATATAAAACCATCCGGCGATGCTGAGGAGGGTTTCGCGCATGGCTATGGCCAACCCGGCCCCGACCACGGTGAGTACCGTGATCAGTTCGCCCGCTTGTTGAAACAGCGCTCCCAGGACCAAAACAAGCGCGAGGGCTCCACCAATCCGCCCGATTAGCTTGCTGGCCCGGTAGCGGCGCTCGGGATCATCCACATACCGCCCCACGAGCCGTTTGGCGATCTGAATCAGGATAAAGATGAGGATGATAAAGCCAACGGCCAACAGCAAACGCTGCAGCAGTTCGCCTTGCATATCGTCTGGAAACATACGCGAACGATGTTGACAACCTGAAAAGGAAAGGTACGAGGCTGCCCACAGAAACGCAGGCCTTAGGCCAGTTTCTCGGCAAACAAGACTTCAGAAGGAAATGTCCGTTGACTCACATAGCGGCGACGTGTATTAACAAAGCCAGCCTTATGCAAGAAAGGCTCCACCAATACACCCCGGCATCCGCCGAGCAGCGGCGGCCAAAGGCGATACAGTGCCTCCCAGATCCGCTCCACGGGACGTAGACCCACCGTCATGTTGATCATAATCAGACGGCCGTCCGGCTTTAGCACCCGCTTGTATTCCTGAAGGACAGGGACAAAGTGAGTGACCGGTAGCAGGTCGAACATATAGGAATTAATCAATACATCGAAGGTTGCGTCCGGAAAATCGAGTGCATGCGCATCACCATGACGCAGCGTCCATCGGTTGGTTGGCGCACGACGGGCACGGCGGAGGGCGCGTCGGAGCATGGCTGGGGAAAGGTCTACACCATCCGTCCACCCGGTGGTATTGGATCGAAGGAGGTGCACAAAGGAAAGTCCCGTCCCTACGGCTACTTCCAACACCCGTTCGCCCTCCTGGATGTCAGCCCAGCGCAAAGCCAGCGCCCGCGCCTTCGCTTCTACCAGTACGGCCAACCAGTCGTGGGTCGGCGCAATCCAGGCATATAGGGTCGGTATATACTTTTGAGGGAGGCGCGCTGGTAACATACGTGCAAAAGGGTAAAAGAATGTATGCGTAGACGGTGCGGGAAACAGCAGGGTAGAATTCCCAAGAAGGCTGGTCGTGCATCACGTTCAGCACGAGCGCAGCGACTATTATTGGGAAGAGTCATTTCGTGCACTTCATGGAATGCTCGTGCCGTTCATCTCAAAGCCTGAACCTCGCACGTAGCGAACAGAATTTAAGATCATCGCATGGAATTGTTCTTCGAAGGACACGCCCTTCCCCCGAAAAAAACAGGTGTTCCCGTTGCGTTTGGATACCAGTTGTACCCTTTTTCTCTTGCTAGTATTGTCTTGGGGAGCCGCGTCTCCAAGCGTCGCTCAGCAAATAGCACTTCCTGACCGCGGGCCGTCGCTCAACGCCCATCCCTTGCAGTCAGCCCTGACCCTCGATGGGGTATTGGACGAGCCGGTTTGGCAGGAAGCGGAGTATGTCGATCAGTTCCTACAAGCCGACCCGGCAGAAGGGCTGGTCCCCTCGCAGCGCACGGAGGTCCGCGTTCTGTATGATGATCGTTTTGTTTATATCGGGGCCTCAATGTACGATGCCAACCCCGAAAACATTCAACGTGCGATGGGGCGGCGGGATCAGGAAAACCGAGCCGACTGGATCTTCATTTCTGTGGATGCCTACCTGGATCGAAAGACGGCTTATGTCTTCGGGGTTAACGCCGCAGGCGTACAGTTCGACGCGGTACGGACAGGTGGATTTGGCAGGCCTGATGAATCGTGGGATGCCATCTGGGGATCGAACGTCGCCGTAACGCCCGACGGATGGTTTGCGGAGATGCGGATCCCCTACAGCATGCTCCGCTTTAATGAAGCGGATTCCCAAACCTGGGGTATTCATGTGGAGCGCCGCATCCCGGTGACGGGCGAAGAAATAGAGTGGCCGCTTGGGCGCCGCGTTGATCGGGGCAACATGATAGCCCACTATGCCCTCCTGCAAAACCTTGAAGGTGTCTCACCACGGCGAAACATTCAGGTCCAGCCATATACAGTCTCGCGGGTGCAGTCGCAGGAGCATGACGAACTACCGGGGGAAACCGCGCGAAACCAGAGCATGGACATAGGCGGTGACCTGAAGATGGGGCTCGGCTCCAACATCACGTTGGACGCTACGATTAACCCCGACTTTGGCCAGGTAGAATCCGACCCTGCGCAGTTAAACCTGAGTGCCTTCGAAACTTTCTTCGACGAGCGCCGCCCATTTTTTGTGGAAGGCGTCCAGATCTACGAATTTGATCTGGGTCAAGGTGGCGACTTGCTCTATACCCGTCGCATTGGCGCGCAGGGTCCCATCATTGGAGCGACAAAACTCTCGGGCCGTTCTGCCAGTGGGTTGTCGTTCGGGGTGATGGCGGCTGCCACGGGCGATCAGTTCGATCCCGAGCGGATGTATGGTGTTGCTCGCCTCAGTCAACAACTGGGGGTGTACTCCTCAGCAGGAGGTATTCTCACCGTGTACGAGGGGCCGTTGGATGAAGGACGGCGGCGGAGCATGGTGGGCGGGGCCGATTGGGATATTCGCTTCTTGGACAATGCCTATAGCCTGGAAGGATTTACCAGCGTCACCCGCCGGCATGCGCCCGGCGACGAACAAACAGGATTTGCCGGATCGCTACGGATCGACCGCAGGCAGGGGGCCATTCGCTTCAACACAGGAGTGAGGGTATACGATGATCAGTTTAATCCCAATGATGCCGGACGGCTGAACCGAAACAACTTTATAAGCCTAGATGCGGGTTCTTTCGGGAATGTAAAGGGCGGGCAACCATTCTGGCGCGTGCAGAATATGTTTGTTGGGGTGAATGGCGGACAGAATTGGTCGTATGTAGACCGACTCAACCTGGGCGCAAACGCACGGGTTTTTGTACGCTGGAACTCGATAAAACGGTTTCAACGCATGGGTTTTGACCTCGGAATTCGAAACCCCTTCGGCGGATATGATTTATTCGAAACGAGGGGGTTGTGGGCCCGTGCAGAAGCAACGACGTATCAGGTGCACACCGAGTTTCGGACCGATCAACGTAGGCCGTGGAACGTGCGTTTTGACTACAACCACGAGTGGGAAAACACGGGAGGGACCGAGCAGGAGTTTCGGGTGAGAGGCACCTGGAATGTGGGCACCCGCATCACCCTCAATGCGCAGGTTTCAACCGAGTGGGAAAACGACCGGCTTGCCTGGTCATCGAACGAAACATTGGTGCGAAGTCCCGAAGGCTGGAGGATTGGCGAGGAACAGGTGAACCCGGATGATTTGGCTCCGCACCAGTTGATACGATTTAACGACCAGGGACAGTTGAACGAGATTTTATCACCCGTGACGCCCTACGATGACAGGGGCTTCTATTACGTGCCCATTTTTGGAGAACGGGATACCCGCTCGGTCGATTTCACCCTTCGCAGCGGCATCGCTTTTTCGCCCAAACTGACCCTGCAACTCTATGGTCAATTTTTTGTGGCGCGGGGCCAATACGATCAGTTTCAGGTGTTGCAAGATCCTGATCATTTTGCTTCGTTTTCGGCTTTTCCCAAGCGGGACGATTTTGCGTTTAGCAGTTTCCAAACCAACACAGTCGTGCGTTGGGAATATCGGCCGGGTTCTACCATCCACGTGGTTTGGTCGCATGGACGACGGGCCGACGCGGTCTTAAATCCGCTAGCACCCGAAGGGCCATCGCCATTCGACACCACACTTCAGGAGCACGTGTCCGACACGTTCGAGATGATTCCAAGCAACGTATTCCTGATCAAGCTGAACTATACGTTCTTGCGTTAGGCAATCATTCGCACGACGCGAAGAAGGGGAGCAAGGGGTCGAGTGCATCGCGATTTTCACGTACCACGGCTTCATTCGCTTGGATTAATGCGCGTCCTTCTGTGATTCGGCCTTGGGCACAATACACGACTCCTTGAAGCGCATAGGCGTAATTCATCCAATGGTGGTCGGGTTCATATTGGGCTTCGGTTTGACGAACGGCCTCCAAGGCAGCAGTTTCCGCTGATTTTAAATCCCCTTGGCTGAGCAGGATGAGCGCCAGTGTTTGGTGGGCCAAGGCATGCTGTTTCATGATGTCAAGCATGGTGCTATCAACCTGCTCGATGAACTGCCGCATCTGGGTTTCAGCAGTATCAAAGCGTTGGAGCCTGAAATTGGCGTAGCCAACATTCGAAAGCGAGAGCAAGGTGGAGGGGTTTTCGTGACCGTATTTTTCCGATCGCAGGGCATAAACTTCAGCGTGCAGGCGCAAGGCTTCGTCCCAACGATTTAAGTCTTGTTGCACAAAACCCAGGTTATTTTTTAAGGTGCCGATAAAAGAATGATCAGCGGGTAGGAGTTGTCCAGCATGAAAAAGCAAATTCCGATAAACAGAGTCTGCCTCCATCAAATTCGTTCCTTGGATGATTAAAAGAACCGCCAGGTTGTTCATGGCATTAAGCGTGGCGGGATGCTGCTCGCTGTGGATCTCCGTGAAAATCTGGATGGCCTCCTCGTAAAAAGGCCGGGCGTCGTCGTACCGGGCCTGCTCTTTGATGACGCCGCCCAGGTTGTTTAAGGCATAAGCCACGCGTGGGTGGCGGTCTCCGTAAATCGTCCGAAGGATGCCAATCGCTTCTCGGTACAGGGCCTCGGCCTCTTCGAACCGTGTTTGTGAACGAAGGGCGGTTGCCACATTATTTATCGAGATGGCGGTGTGGGGATGCCGTGATCCGAGATGTTCACGCCTGATTTCGAGCCCTTCACGGAAGTAGGTCTCGGCGTCCTCGAACCGGGATTGGGTTTGGTACAAGCCTCCCAAACTGTTCAGCGTGGATGCGATTTTATCTACATCTTCCCGTTTCTGAAAGATGGCCAGGGCTTCGCGAAAAAAGGTCTCGGCCCGCTCGTATTCTTCCAGGTACCGCGCCACACTCCCTGCTACGGACAGGCTGGATGCCAAGTCGGGATCATCGGGAGGGAGCAAAGCACGCCGGGTTGAGAGCACCCGGGCAATGACCGAGTCTGCTTCTCCCAACTGGCGCTCTTCACGTAGGATGCTGGCTCGCCGATGAAGCAATGAAGCCTCAGCAAGGGGGGGGCTTTCATTGGTGTTCACGAGGGAAAGGCCGACTTCAATTAAAGAATCTGCCTCTTCGTATTGCGCAGATTCAATATATACGTCGGCAATCACTTCAAGCATCCGAAGTTGCACCGCTGGCTGATCGCTGAGAAAGGCAATTTGCTGGTGTCCTTGCTCCAGGAGTTCAAGTGCCGAAAGGGTATCCCCCAGCGCTTCATTGGGGTTGCTGGCCTCGAACAAACCCATTAAAAAAGCCGATATTTCTTCCGCCTTGTCTCGCTCGGAGGCGATAACCTCTGCCTGAGCGGCAATCCGGTTGGCTTGCACCACCGCTGTCGTGGCGTACCCGAGGATTAACACTGCAATCAGAACGCTCGCGCTCACCAATGCCATATTGCGCTTCACAAACTTCGAAACCCGGTAGCCCATCCGGTCCGGCTGTGCCGTCACGGGTAGTCCGGCGAGGTAGCGCTTAACGTCATCAACAAAGGCCTCGGCACTTGCATAGCGCCGCTCGGTATCTTTGCGCAAGGCCTTGAGACAAATCACATCCAGGTCTCCCTGCAAGGTGCGCTGCCAGTTCGGGGTCGTCGTGCCTCGCGTAGCCGGATTGGTCGAGGTGGTTTCTTGAGAAACCACCTGGCTCGGCTTTTCAGGCTGCGTTTCCAATATTATTTGCTCCGCTTCGAAGGCGGTTTTGTTCGTAAGATCATACGGACGCTGCCCCGTCAACAACTCATAGAGAACCACGCCCAAGGAATAGACATCGGTGGCCGCCGAGACGGGCTCGCCCTTCACTTGCTCTGGTGCGGCATAGTCGGGGGTCATGATGCGAAAGCCCGTTCGGGTTAACCCGGGCTGCTCATCGGCCTCATCCAACAGTTTGGCAATGCCAAAATCGAGCAATTTAACAAGGGGCTGCCCAGCTTCGTCTTGGGTGACGAGAATGTTGGACGGCTTAAGGTCACGGTGAACGATGAAGTTCTGGTGGGCATATTGAACAGCGTGTCCGGCTTGCTGGAAAAGCCGAAGCCGGTCGTCGATGGTGAGTTGATGCGTATCGCAATACAGGTCGAGGGGTTCGCCTTCTACATATTCCATGATCACATACGGCAGGCCCCGTTGGGTGAGGCCGGTATCGAGGAAGCGGGCAATATGGGTATGGGAAAGCCGAGCGAGGATGCGTCGTTCGTAGCGGAATCGGGCGATACTCTGAGGAGACAATATACCCGGACGCACAAATTTGATGGCGGCAAACTGGTCCACATCTTCCCGGTAGGCGAGATATACTGTTCCCATGCCGCCCTCTCCCAGTGGGTGGAGGAGGCGGTACGGCCCCAGTTGTTCGTCTTCTTCGAAGAGCGGGTTTTGCTGATTTAGCAATACGCTTTTTTCATCATCCAGGTCGGGGTGAGGGGAGGCGTCCGCTTCGAGCAACGCCAGAACCTCGCGTTCGAGGGCTGGGTCATTGGCGCATTCGTAACCGAGGAAAGCGGCCCGTTCTCCTGTGGGAAGGTCAAGGGCGCGTTCAAATAGGGAACCAATACGTTGCCACCGTTCTGGAGTCATAACCTGCGCGGCTAACCATGAAGACGTTGATTATCAGTACATACACCAATCGCGCATAGATTGGAACGTTAGGCCGGAGGAGAGCCCGAAATTGCTGTTGACAGCCACGCGCGAGCAAGCCGCCAATCTCGTTTGACGGTCATCGTGGAAACCTCTAATACCTCCGCCGTCTCTTCAATGGTGAGGCCTCCAAAGAAACGAAGTTCTACGATTTTGCTCTGGCGGGCACTTAATTGCTCCAACTGCAACAGGGCTTCCTCGAGTGCAAGCAAAACATCCGGATCCGTGGGGAGCATCAACTGCTCTTCATGCAGGGTAATGGCTTTGGCACCGCCTCCTCGCTTTTGTGCCTTGCGTTGTTTGGCGTAGTTAATTAAAACCTGCCGCATTGCCCGGGCGGCAATGGCAAAGAAGTGTTTTCGGTTTTGCCACGCTACGGCTCCGCCCCCTGCCAGCTTAAAATAGGCCTCGTGTACCAGCGCGGTGGTGTTGAGGGTGTGTCCCGGACGCTGCTTCCGAAGTTGGCCGTGTGCTACCGCCCGCAATTCGTGGTAAACCAGAGGGAGCAACTCATCAAAAGCGTCCTGCGCTCCGTCGCTCATGGCGGTAAGAAGTTCCGTGACGCGATGCGAGGTTGCCATAAGCGTAAAGAAGGAGAGCGGGTCGGCAGCGAAATATAAGTTTTTTCCGGGTAAAGGGGGTGAAAAGCCGGATGTTCATTTTGTTGACGTTTCGCTCGAAAACCCACTAGCATCCGGGATGATAACGTGTTAACACGCTAGATGCGGCATAACTCGACGCCTTTGGCACATTCCGCTGGGGGCGGCAGCACACAAACCGAATCTGTGCGTGATGGATCAAGCACGATGGGGATGTTGTGATACGTTTCAAACCGCCCCGCCCCTCGAAGAAACCGCTCTCCCATTGCTTTTCGCAGGATTTTGTACGACTCCAATCCCACGACGATGTATGTTGCTTCGGCACCGGCTTCCCGAAGTTGTCGAATCCCCTCATCAATAAAGGGGAGCATGGACTCGCGGTCTGGGCTGTACTCCAGGATGGTCATAGAATTATTGTAGCTGTTCGTTGGGAATAGGTGCATCGTACAAAAGGAACAGACAGGCAGTCAACAGCCTCATGGATAACAAGATATCGGTGTCATGCGCGCGTCGGATGCAGGCGTTTGTTGAGACGCTACAGGACACCATTTGCGATGCTCTGGAAGAATTGGATGGGGGTGCCCGTTTTAAGACCGATGAGTGGGTGCGGCCAGAAGGTGGGGGCGGGCGGACCCGTGTTATCGAAGAAGGGCGGGTGTTCGAGAAGGGAGGCGTGAATACGTCTGCCGTATTTGGAGACCTTCCTGAACCCATCGCCCGAAACTTTGGGGTTCAGGAGACCACCTTCTTTGCAACCGGCCTTTCATTAGTATTGCATCCCCGTTCTCCTTTTGTGCCGGCTGTCCATGCCAACTTCCGATATTTTGCCTTGGGTGAAGACCTCGAGGCTCCCGTAGATGCATGGTTCGGCGGTGGGGCTGACCTCACACCGTGTTATCCCGCGTTGGAAGACACCCAACATTTTCACCGGGTTTGGAAGACCGTGTGCGATCGGCATGCCGTAGCGGATTATTACCGTTTTAAAGAAAAGTGCGATGCCTATTTTTTCTTACCGCATCGTCAAGAAACCAGGGGGGTGGGTGGCATTTTTTACGACTATATGCGAGAGGATCAGGAGGCGGCCTTTGCCTTTTCTCAGGATGCGGGCCAATCGTTTTTGGAGGCCTATGTCCCGCTGGTTCAATCCAATATTTCGAAGCCCTATGGTACACACGAGCGTGCGTATCAAGCATTGCGTCGCGGACGGTACGTGGAATTTAATCTGGTGTATGATCGGGGGACCCGTTTCGGACTGGAGACCAATGGCCGCATTGAAAGTATTCTGATGAGTTTGCCGCCCTCCGTTCAGTGGAAGTACGACGTACGATATCCGGCGGGCTCGTCAGAGGCGAAAGCAAGGTGGTTTTTCCAACCGCGTGACTGGATAACGCTGGATGCTTCCGAAGCCCCTTTATGAAGGATTGGAGATTAGCCGAAAGTTCAAGGCTCCCGGTGGAACTGTACGTGTAGCCTCGGCTGTAACGTACCTGTTGCTCCTCGAAGTCCCGCTCATGCCTGTTGGGTCTATTTATGACGCCGCGTCAGTTTCTTGCGCAGTATGCTTACGATAACCGGCTGGTAACCGGAGCCTATTTCCCATCCGAGCCCCTCACCGTAGAGCCCGGCGATAAAGTGGGCGTTGTATTGCTCAACTTGGGCGGACCAAAGAAGCCCGCAGATGTGCGGCCATTTCTCTACAACCTGTTCATGGATCCGGCCATCATTGACATTCCCGTTAAGGGCGTCTTTCGGCATGGACTGTGTCGGCTGATTTCGTCGATGCGCGCCAAGAAAGTAGGCAAAGACTACGAACTGATTGGGGGCGGTTCCCCGATCAACCGATTGACTCGGGAGCAAGCGAATAGTTTGGAGCGGCGGTTAAACAAGTACTACGCCGAATCTACCGGGGCCTCGTTTCATACGTATATCGCCATGCGGTATTGGAACCCAACGAGCGAAGAGGCCGCCGCGCAGATGAAGGCCGATGGGATAACCAAGGTGGTGCTGTTACCATTGTATCCGCAATACTCAAAAACCACAACGGGCTCCTCGCTGGTTTATTGGTGGCAATTAACCCAGAACCAGGAAATCCCAGATTGGCCGACGACTTACGTCTTCGAGTATGCGGCCAACCCCAAATACATTCAGGCCATCAGTGAGCGCATCGATGAGGGGTTACAACGCTTTAGCCGTCATACCCGAGATGAGGTGCATTTACTCTTCAGTGCCCATGGTACGCCACTGAAGGAAATGAAAGAACGGCGCGATCCATATTGCTGCCTGATCCAATCAACCGTCGATCAGGTCATGGAACACCGGGGCCACGACCGTCCCTTCCATGTCGCCTTCCAGAGTAAGGTTGGTCCCGCGGAATGGTTGACGCCCAGCACGCCGCACAAGTTAGAGGAAATGGCGGAGGCGGGGCATACCTCGGTGTTGGTGGTTCCCATCGCCTTTGTCACCGAACATATCGAAACAACGTTTGAGCTAGACATCGAGGTACGGGAGGAGGCAGAGGATGTGGGCATTGAGCACTACGAAGTGATGCCCGCCCTCAACAGCCACCCGCTTTTTATCCAGGCATTAACGGAAGCCACCGTATGCCAACTCTCTTTCTCCCAGAAGGGGTCAAACGGCAAGGCTGCCAGACTGGATGCCTTGCAGGAGTATCCGTTACGTCCGTTGGATCAACTCCCGCGTTTTAAAGCATCGGAGCGGTGCACCCGCTGCCATCAATGTGAGCAAGTCACCGAAGCCCGGTGTTGGACCGTGGAGAAGACCGAGCCCACATCGTCGGTCCCATCTACTCTCGAGGTGTGACAAAACCCGCTGGGTGGTAATTCTAGCAGATTTTCATCTTCCACCGTATGCCAGCAAACCGTCACGAGTGCCCCGAGAGTCGTCAACTCTTTCAACGCTCACAGCGTTTTATTCCAGGGGGGGTCAACTCACCCGTCCGTGCCTTCAAAGGAGTAGGAGGGACGCCACGCTTCATCCGGTCTGCCCAGGGTGCATTTCTTGAAGATGAAGACGGGCATCGGTACATCGACTACGTGGGGTCCTGGGGCCCGATGCTTTTGGGGCACGCCGACCCTGATGTGATAGCAGCCATTCAAAACGCTGCAATCTCTTCTAGTTCTTTTGGTGCCCCTACCCGCATTGAAATGCAGGTGGCCGAACTGCTCTGTGAGTTGGTGCCATCTCTCGAAAAGGTGCGCATGGTTAATTCGGGGACCGAGGCCACAATGAGCGCCGTACGCCTGGCACGAGGGTATACTGGGCGCGATAAAATCATCAAGTTTGCAGGGAATTACCACGGCCATGCGGACTTTTTCCTCATCGCGGCAGGGAGCGGCGCGATGACGCTTGGGAAACCAAATTCACCGGGTGTGACCATCGGGACTGCCGGTGATACCTTGGTGGCGAGGTATAATGATTTGGCACAGGTGAAAGAAATAATAGAGGCACACCCTGACTCCGTCGCCTGTGTAATCGTTGAACCTGTGGCCGGAAATATGGGGTGTATTCCACCTGCACCTGGTTTTCTGGAAGGATTGCGGCAACTGTGTGATCAGCACGGTAGTGTGTTGATCTTTGATGAGGTAATGACGGGTTTTCGGGTAGCGCGGGGAGGAGCACAAGAACGCTATGGAGTAATGCCCGACCTCACGACCCTAGGGAAAATTATCGGCGGAGGGCTTCCTGTAGGCGCGTATGGCGGGCGCGAAGCGATCATGGACTTTGTCTCTCCCGTAGGGCCTGTTTATCAAGCGGGGACCTTGTCTGGGAATCCATTGGCGATGCATGCCGGATATGCCACGCTCCGCAAAATAGCTGACTCCCCTGTTTTGTATGAGGACTTGGAGGAGACGGGGCAAGCACTTGAGGAGGGGACCCAGCGGAATCTGGATGCCCTTGGTCTCCCGTATGTGCATACGAGGGTCGGATCGATGGGGTGTCTGTTCTTCTCTGAAGACCCCGTCTTGAATTATGAAGCCGCCCGACGCTGCGATACGGACCGGTTCCGACGTTATTTTCACGGGATGCTGGAACAGGGCGTATACCTGGCGCCCTCGCAATTCGAGGCCTTTTTCTTCTCCACCCAACATGGGCCGGCAGAAGTTGAACACACGCTGAAGGCTCAACGGGTGGCGCTGGAACGGGCCCATCAATCATAAAAAAAGCCCCTCGTTGTTCATGACGAGGGGCTTGCGGTCCGGACGGGACTCGAACCCGCGACCTCCGGCGTGACAGGCCGGCGTTCTAACCAAACTGAACTACCGGACCGCATAGGGTCTTCGAATGTAGGTGACAGCGTGACGGGCTGCAACCGTGCCTTATAAAAAAGGCGGAGAAACTGTTGCGGTCCGGACGGGACTCGAACCCGCGACCTCCGGCGTGACAGGCCGGCGTTCTAACCAAACTGAACTACCGGACCGCATTAAAAACAGTGTCGGTGGTCGGGGACGGATTTGAACCGCCGACACACGGATTTTCAGTCCGTTGCTCTACCAACTGAGCTACCCGACCAACAGGGCTTTTTGGTACCGTTTGGGCCGTTTTTCGTATGTCCCCGGTCTTTCGATCTGGGCTACCATACAAATAACATACAAAAGTACAAAAAAGAACCAGTCTGACTCGTTTGAGGCGGGTGCCAACGAATCACGAAGACCCGTTGTTCCTTCTCGGTAGCTTCCGCACAAATCCACGAGCAGGGGCGAAATGATACCGACCATTTTGGTTTTTGACAATGCCTTGGGGCTGCTTTTGTGTTTCTTCATACAATCCGGCTATTTGGACGAGCATAGGGAGGACCGAAGAAACCCAGTGCTTGGACTTCTTCCGCGAATGCCGTGTAGCGCTGCTCTACGTTCCTCCCAAGCATCGTTACCTTGAGGTGTCGGTACTGATCGGTCACACGGGTTGACCCATGACCGAGGACATCAGCTACAAACCCAATATCCCATCCCAGCATGACGAGCCACGAGGCGAACGTGTGGCGTGTCGCGGCATGAAAGTTAACGTCACTGATCCCCAGTCTCACGAGGCGCGACTTGATTCCATTGGAGAGTCGGTTGGTGTTGATCGGGCCGCCCTTTGCTCCGGTGAATAGGTAGTCGTCTTTGCTTTTCCCCGTGCTGTTGCGATCTACAACCCCTTCTGACATTTCGCAGAGCGGGACAATCCGTTCTCTCCGGCTCTTGGTTCTTCCCTCAGCCGTGTTCCTGACATACAGCACCCCACGGGCTGCTTGAACGTGGCCGACACGGAGCCGCCGTAATTCGTTGATCCGTAGTCCTGTACTTACTCCAAGCAGGAACGGATCTTTGAGCCACAGAATCACCTCATCGTGTACACCCCCACAGGCATAGTTTGTGGACTGGTAGGCATCAAAGTCCTCCTGTATTTGCTGAATGAGGCGTACAACGTCTTGGGGTTCCAAATGGTGTTTTAGGTCAACCTGTCCCTTCGGTGGGGTAACCCGTTTAAGTGGGTTTTGGGTCTCGTCCAGCAGGTTCTCCTTTACCCACCAATTAAAAGCAGCACGGAGCCTCGTAAACAAGCTACGTTGGTAAGCAGCCGATAGGTGGTCGCGGTAGATGAAGTTCTTTAGGTCGTCCGGTGTAACCTCAGAGAGTAGTTGCCGGTCGGTGTAGGAAGCTCCCAACTCTTTTAGGGTCTGTAGGTCGGTTCTCCGTGTCTCTGGTGAGATACCGGGGCGTTCGACATACCGGGTTATGGCATCCGAGAACAAGAAGTCCTGTGACGATGATTCGTCCAGACTCTCCCACGGATCAAAGAGGCCCTGTAGATAAGGGACGGAGTATTCAGTCTGGAAGCGATTAATGATGTACGCTGGGGCTTCTTGTAGGGGATTGGAGAGCCTCTTCGTGGACTTGTATCCGATGTACACGTTCTTCTGCTTGGGCCGTTTTGCGGGGTTGTAGAAGCGTGCGTAGAGGTTGCCTGCGGGGTCTTGGTAGAGCTTCGGAGGGGATACTTTCTTTGGTTTGTGATTCATCATTCAATCCAAATAGACTTACAGAGAGAGCGAAGCATCACCGCGAGCAGCGAGCTTCAAGGATGATTCTGTAAGTTCAGGATTAATAATGGTATAGGATTAAAGGCCGGAATGAAGAACGTCAGTAGGGTTCTTGTCGGTTTGAGAGTTCGATTGCACTCGTTTCAGGCGGTATGAGAGGTAGTAAAGGGGGCAAAATATGCGTTATTCGACAAACTGGGGGGGCTTTTGAGACGGCAGTTAAGGTTGTTAGTGAGAGTGGAGGGGGTTTTGAATCATCAGAGGCCCCCCTCGGCTGTTGGGGCGTGGATGGCTCACGGAGTAACTTGTTCTTCCCTATAGGCTCCCTAAAACGTCTAGGTGTGGAAGGGGGCTGAGTACATTTATCTATTCAGGAAACTTCAATACTCGACTGCGAACCGTGGTTTGGCTTTTTTTACCACTCACCGTGTAAGGTCTGAGGCATACGCTTTACACTCGGTATTTTGATGCTTAAGCTGTAGTTTAAGTGTCCGAGACTTGACCTGTTGTGAAGTAGGGGAATCGAACTGGACGAACCAATCAATTACGATGGCAACGTATCTACCAAGCAACGACTTAGAATACCATGAATGGCTCCGGCTTAACCCGGATGGGTTTGTAATCAACATTCGTAGTTCACACAAGCCCGACTTGGCTGTTCTACATCGCTCCGATTGTTGGATGATGACCAAAGACCGTGATCCTGGTGCCTACACCGAACACAACTACCGCAAGGTGTGTGCAGACACGAAGGATGAGTTAAGGAATTGGGTCAAAACATATCTTCGTCACGACGGCACTTTTTCAAAAGAGTGCTCTGTCTGTCGTCGCTCCTAATACCTGAGAATGATGGATCATATCCTCTTTGGCGAGAAGCTATTCACCCTCTACGAATACCAGAAAGAGGATGAGTTTGAGCGGCAGGTGGTGGCTCATGCACGGGCCATCTTCGGGCCTGACTCGCTCTACATCGACGTGAAGAAGCGTATCGGGGATAACATCGTAACCATACCGGACGGGTATCTCCTCGACTTCTCTTTTCCGCATGATCCGCGCCTATACATCATCGAAAACGAGCTAGTAAAGCACGACCCGTACCGACACATAGGGCAGCAGCTTCTCCGGTTTGCCATCTCCTACAAGGCCAGTGGACGACGGATAAAAGGGTTCCTGTTGGATGAGGTGATGAAGGACGCAGACACCCAGCGTTTTGTGGAGGAACGAGCGAAGTGGGCAGGGACACGTAACATTGATGCGTTCTTTGAGGAAGTCATCTTTGAGAAGCCCGTGGCGGCGATTGTGGTTATTGATGCCTCTACACCGGAGCTTGAAAACGTGCTGGCTCAACTGACGATGAATACCGACATCGTGGAGTTCAGAGCCTACCAGCACAAGGACGAACGGCTCCACCAGTTCACACCCTTCCAACAGGAGGTGCGGGCAGAGTTCGACAACGGAAGTACCAAACCGGACATTAACGAACTCGATACCATTGTCGTACCTGCTAATGCAGAAGGCTTCAATGAGGTGTTTTTGGGTGAGGACTGTTGGTATGCCATTCGGATGTCCAGTTCGATGCTCGACAAGGTGCACTTCATTGCAGCCTATCAGACCGCGCCGATCTCTGCCATTACCCACTATGCGGAGGTTGCGAACATTGAGAAGTACAAAGACACCAACAAGTACATCGTGTATTTCAAGGAAACGGCCAAAGAGGTTGGGCCAATCAAGCTACCCAAGAACACGTCTGGCCTTGCTCCTCAAGCCCCACGGTATACTAGTGTCCGGCGGCTTTTAGCAGCCAAGACTATGAAAGACGTTTTCTAGCGTTGGCCAATTACCCTCTCTCTATGGACCCCACAACTTTTATCGAACGCTGGCGGGCTTCTGGTGCGTCGGAGCGGGCCAACTACGCCCTCTTTCTCACCGAGCTTTGCGACGTGTTGGGCGTGGATCATCCCGACCCGGCTTCCGATGCCTCAGCGGAGAATGCCTACACGTTTGAGCGGGTGGTGACGTTCAGAGAAGGCGACAAAAACACATCGGGGTTTATCGACCTGTACCGCCGGGGATGCTTCGTCTTGGAGGCCAAGCAGGGCAGCGACCCCGTAACCGAGACCGAGCGGGCCAAGCTGGGCCTTGACACCGTAGGCCGCAAGACCGGGCATGGCAAACGCGGGAAGCGGGTGTGGGAGCGAACGATGGAACGGGCCAAGAACCAAGCCTTTCGCTACGCCCGCGCCTTGCCCCCTGACGATGGGTGGCCGCCGTTCCTTGTCGTGGTGGATGTGGGCTACTGCTTCGACCTCTACGCCGACTTTTCAAGGCAGGGCAAGCACTACGTTCCCTTTCCCGATCCCCAGCGATACCGGGTTAAGCTGGACGACTTGGACAAGGAGGACGTACTGGGCCTACTCCGGCAACTCTGGACCGACCCGATGCAGCTAGACCCGGCACGGCGCAGCGCACGGGTGACACGGACACTGGCAACCCGGCTGGCGAAGCTGGCAGCCTCGCTGGAAGAGGCAGGCCATGAGCCCGACACCGTGGCCCAGTTCCTCATGCGGTGCCTCTTCACCATGTTTGCAGAGGACGTGGGGCTTTTGCCGGAACGGGGCTTCACCCGGCTCCTCACGGACTATCAGGGCAGCTTGGAACATCTACCGAAGGCCCTTACCGCGCTGTGGAAGGTGATGGATCAAGGCGGCTTCTCGCCGAGCCTACGGAGTGATGTGGTGCAGTTCAACGGCAAACTCTTCGCTGGGGCCGAGGCGATCACGCTGTCAGAGGCCCAGCTAGACCTGCTGATTGAGGCGGCACGGGCCGACTGGAAGGACGTGGAGCCTGCCATCTTCGGGACGCTCTTGGAGCGGGCGCTGGACCCACGGGAGCGGCACCGCTTGGGGGCACACTACACGCCAAGGGCCTACGTGGAACGGCTGGTGATGCCTACGGTCATTGAACCGCTCAGGGAGGAATGGGTGGCAACGCAGGCAGCGGCACTCCTGCGGGAAGAGGAACGGGACGAGGCAGCAGCACGGGCCGAAATCGAAGCGTTCCACAAACGCCTCTGTAGCGTGCGGGTCCTTGATCCTGCCTGTGGGTCGGGAAATTTCCTTTTCGTCGTCCTGGAGCATCTCAAACGCTTGGAAGCAGAGGTGCTGCTGGTGCTGGACAGCTACGCGGGGCAGACGACGCTGGACATGACGGGTGGCTACCGGGTGACACCGGAGCAACTTTTGGGGCTAGAGATCAACCCACGGGCGGCAGCGATAGCCGATGTAGTGCTGTGGATCGGGTACCTGCAATGGCACTTCCGCACGTATGGCGATGCCCAGCGCCTCGATGCGCCGATCTTGAAGGAATACAAGAACATACGGTTGCAGGATGCAGTGCTGGCCTACGACGAGCGCAAACCGCGTCTGGACGAAGCAGGAGAGCCCGTGACGCGGTGGGACGGGCAGACGATGAAGGTACACCCGGCGACGGGGGAGGAGGTGCCGGATGAGACCGCACAAACCCCGGTGTATGACTACACAAACCCGCGTCCGGCGGAATGGCCCGAAGCGGAATACATCGTGGGAAACCCGCCGTTCATTGGTCCAGCACGCATGCGGGAAGCGCTGGGAGATGGATACACAGAGGCGCTAAGAGAGGCATACAAAGGCGAAGTGGGCGACAGTTCAGACTTGGTTATTTACTGGTGGCACAAGGCGGCAGTATACGTGAGGAAAGGGAAGGCCCAGCGCTTCGGATTCATTGCCACGAACAGTTTGCGGCAGACGTTTAACCGCCGAGTGTTGCAGGCGCACATGGAGGCCAAGAAACCGCTCTCGTTGGTGTATGCCGTGCCGGACCACCCTTGGGTAGACAGCGCGGACGGGGCAGCAGTGCGAATTTCGATGACGGTGGGGGAAGCAGGCAAACACGAAGGGCGATTGCAGACTGTCACCAGCGAGGCTCGCACCGATGAACTAGGGCGGAAAGTCGAGCTATCCGAACGCCGGGGGATGATACAGGCCGATTTGCGGATCGGGGCAGACCTTGATAGTGCAAACCCCCTCATGGCGAATCAGAACCTTACCAGTCGAGGCGTGATGCTATTCGGCAAAGGCTTCATCGTCACACCAGAAGAGGCGGTAAAGCTGGGATTTGGGACCGTAGAGGGGTTAGAGAAGCACATCCGTCCTTATCGCAATGGGCGCGACCTGACCAGCACCCCGCGAGGTGTGATGGTAATTGACTTGTTCGGGTTGAAGGCCAAACAGGTGCGAGACAAATATCCAGCGGTGTACCAGTGGATGTATGAGCGGGTGAAACCGGAACGTGACGCGAACCGAAACAAGTCAATACGGGAAAACTGGTGGATACATGGACGACCGCGTTCAGAGATCCGACCCGCACTGGCGGGACTGCCCCGGTACATCGCCACGGTCGAAACGTCCAAGCATACATTCTTCCAGTTCCTCGATGCGTCGATTCTGCCGGATAACAAGCTCTTGGCGATTGCGCTGGATGATGCGTACCACTTGGGCGTCTTGTCGAGCCACATTCATGTGACCTGGGCTCTTGCGACAGGAAGCCGTCTTGTAGATCGTCCGGTGTATGTGAAGACACAATGTTTTGAGCCCTTCCCGTTTCCAGATGCGACGGCCAAGCAGCAAGCTCGTATCCGGCAGCTAGGCGAGACGCTGGACACCCACCGCAAGAACCGCCTCGCCGCCCATGACAAACTCACCATGACCGAACTGTACAACGTCATGGAGAAGCTACGCGCCGGGGAGCCGCTCACCAAGAAAGACCAACGTACCAACGAACAAGGACTCGTCTCCGTCCTGCTACAGATCCACAATGAGCTAGACGCTGCGGTAGCCGACGCCTATGGTTGGCCCACCGACCTTGCAGATGACGAAATCCTAGCGCGTCTGGTAGCCCTCAACCACGAACGCGCCGCCGAGGAAGCTGCCGGGTTCATCCGGTACCTGCGCCCGTCCTACCAGCACCCGGAAGGGGTCCAGACCGAACTGGTACCGGGTGTCACAGCCACTACAACCAGCACCAGCCAGCGCGAGAAGGAGGACTGGCCCAAAGACCTGCCCGACCAGATGAAGGCCATCCACCGCATCCTCGCCGCCGAAGACCGCCCCGCCACCACCGAGCAGGTAGCCAGCCGCTTCCACCGGGCACCCCGCAAGCAGGTAGCAATGCTGCTGGACACCCTCACCGCGATAGGGCTGGCTCGCCTTACCGAGACCGGGGGGTATACCGGATAATTCCGGGGGGTGTGGTGACTAGGTATGCGAACCTTTCAACCGGAGCGTGATTCTGTCAGGGATAACACCCACTCACGGACACGGCCTGCATGGATAAACCCATCCACAGTACCTTCATAAAACCTTCACGGTCGGGCATTTTGGCAAACCTCCCAACGGAGCCGGAAGGGTCAAACAGGCAGGAAGGTCCGGAGAGTTCCGGGGTCCCTGTACCGTTCCCTAGCTTTGAGGACACCCCCCTTTTTGTACCGAAATGGCGGAAAAAAGGCCAAAAAAAGCGAAAAAAGGCCGATTCTGAGAAAAGGCGTTCAGCTCGTGGGAAAGAGTACGCTAAGAATAGTGTACAGTACGAACTCCACGGAATGGGGTGGTTGGATCAGGTAACGTGTATGCCAGAAGCACGGACGCGCATACTCGACCTGTATCCCGGTTTAGAGTTGGACGGGGGGCATCGTCGTTTCTTTCTGTATCTGCTTATGACTTCCTTTTACGACGAATACAGTAATCAGCCTGTGATTCCCCAAGAAGTCATTGCTGGATGCTATGGGATGCTGGCACAATGCAAGGCCAAGAATTTAAAAACGGGGGCATTGCTTAGGGCATTTAGAGACGAAGCATTTGAAGGGTTTAATTGGTCGTCACATGAGTACTCGAACCGTAGAGCCCGCGTCGCATTTCTCGACAAACTATCCCCAGAAGTCTGGAGCGTATGGGAAGAAAGTCGGACAGCAATTCTAAGCGGTGTCACAGAACAAAAGATATGTTTTGTTTCAGGCAGGAAGTTAGTAGTTGTTGACCAACCGAGAAAACATGGTCCTCTTAGTTTGGCCGAAAAGGCAGGTGAAGAAGCTGCTCCAACAACCACTATTGATACAGTGACGCTTGGTACCTGCCCAGAAAGCCTCAGATGGATAAGCTATCTCCACGAACGACCTATACGAGCTTACGATTATGTAGCCAAACAGGTAAAAACAGCATTTGAGGTAGCAGAAGAAAAGTTCACTGGATTGAGGAAGAAGCAGGCGCTCGACTCACTGTTGGTAATACTGGATTTCCCCAAACCACGCTATGTCCAGTGTGAGGATTCTGTCCGGTTGAAGTCAGTGAGGCCCTCTTTGCAGGGAATAGACAAGGAGCTTCGGGCCATTCTTACAGATAAATGGGTCGAATGTGATTTGAAATCAGCCCAACTTGCCATTGTCGCCACAGAATGGGAGCTACCCATTACCTTTGAATTTTTGAAAGGTGGGGCGAGCATTTGGGAGGAATTAGGAAATCACATGGAGTTGGTGGATGGAAAGGACGCGCTCAAGAAAGGGGTATATTCGACAGTGTATGGTGCCGGAAAGTCGAAGATCAAAGCAAATATGGACGAAGAGTACATAAAGCGTCATGGCAAGTCCATAGAGCCCGACGTACTGGATAGATTCTTTACCCATCTCATCATTGATGAGGTACTAGAAGCCCGGAAAAAACGCCTTGCGAGGATTGAAGCAAATGGGGGTGCAAGAGACTGTTTTGGACAGTGGCTACCGCTAGATCGGGGAAGAAAAGAGCGGTTTAGGAAAGAACGATCAAGGTCCATTTTGGCCCAGCTATCACAAGCCAGCGAAATGGATTTATTGTCGCCTGTGCTTGATATGGCAATCGCAGAAGACCGGAAACGTGTTGA
>JAUIDY010000215.1 GCA_030428385.1 Rhodothermia bacterium
AGGGAAATAGTCCCAAACAGGGCCGGGAAGATGCCTCCCGCCGTCATGCCCTGTGTCGGTTCATCGAACAAAAACGACCAGGAAATGATCGGTCCACCGCGAACGATCAGGAGAATGAGGATGATGGCGACGGGCAGAATCAGAAGGGCGGTCATGCTCAGGAAAAGCACCCGGTATCGTTTCTGAATCTGGTCGTTTTTATGGTTTAGTTGTGTTGCGGAAAACATTTATAACCATTGGGAATGTGTGCACAGGGGCGCTATTTTTTTCGAATTCCTCGGACGACAAGGTCTGCTGTGAGGTTGATGATAAACGTGACGAGGAATAGGAAAATGCCGAGGGTAAAGAGGGCACCATAGTGGTCGGAGCCAACGGCGGTCTCGCCAAGCTCAGCAGCGATGGTGGCGGTGAGCGCCCGCACGGAATCGAACAGGCTGTCTGGGATCTGAATGGAATGCCCGGTGGCCATCAGCACGGCCATTGTTTCACCAAACCCGCGCCCTACGCCCAGGAGCACCGCTGCCACCAACCCGTTTTTTGCGGCGGGAAGAACCACCCGCCGGATCACCTGCCAGCGCGTTGCTCCCATGGCTTCCGCGGCTTGTCGGTATTCGTCGGGGACAGCCTTCAACGCATCTTCTGCGATGGTGGTCATAATCGGGGCTGCCATCAGGCCGAGGATGAGCCCCGCATTTAGAATGTTCAGACCAATGGGGACGTTAAACAGGTCGATGATGAGCGAATTCATAATGCTCAGTCCGATGAAACCCCAAACAACCGAAGGAATGGCTGCGAGGAGTTCGACCAGAACTTTCAGGATTTCCCGTGTTCGTCCCGTAGCAAACTCGCCGATATAAATGGCGGCACCCAAGGAAAAAGGGATGGCCACCAGCATCGCCATGCCGGTTACACTCGCGGTGCCCACAATCAGGGCAAGGGCGCCATAGGTGGGATTTGAATTTGACGTTGGAAGCCACCGCGGCGAGGTGAAAAACTCCACGAGATCGAAGCGCCCCGTAACAAACGATATCCCTTCTTTGGTGATAAAGACAAAAATACCCAGTACAAAGACGATGGCTGAAATGCCACCAATAAAGATGGCTACTTGAAGTCCTTTATCGACGTACCACGCCAGGTCGCGTCGGTCGAGGGCCTCCAAATCAGCGTGTGTAGTGGGGATGGCCTCAGGGGAGAGGTCAGGTGTTGGCATAATCAATCGGGTTTGCTTCATCAGGGAGCTTCTTCGCCATGCAACATGTCCATCAGGTTCTGGATATGCAGGGCAAGATGCTGATAAAGAACTTCATATTGTTCTCGGGCCGACTGGCTATCAGCTTCGGCTGGCGGGGGAGTTGGAATGTCATCCCATTGCAAGGCAATGGCGTGGAAGGGGACCTGCTCCATGTATTCATCCACGGCGCCACTCAGGCTGACTATCACATGTTTTTCCTTCCAATCCTCCGGAATGGTGCTAAATACCTTGGGAGTTGGATCTGAGAGGTCCAGCCCCAGATCCATCATGAACTGGGCACAGGCTGGGCGACTATGCCCAGCTTCGCGACCGGCGCTGGTATATTCTCCGTGAACGGGGAATAGCTTCTTCGCAATTCCTACGGCCATCTGGGTACGGCAATCGTCCGTCTCGTCGAGGAACAAGATGCGGTACATCTTGGGAGGTTTTGATTCCCCCGTTACTGCAAAAATGGTCTCCTCACAGATATTCTTGGCCTGGTCGCTGATCCGTTCCAGGCGGTTAAAGACAATGAGGATTCCAAAGAGGTTAACCGTACTGTAGACGTCAGCTTCGCCTTTATGTGTGAGCAGATTGAATGCATTCGCAAAGGAATGGTCGAGCTGATAGGCAAATCCTTTGGTGGCATGGGCCAGATCAGCATTCCGCTCATTAAACGCTTCTACGGCTTGATGAAGCATGGACAGTGCTTCGTCTGCCATTTTAGCTATGGCTGCCTGTATTTCCTTCCCGAGGGGTTGGTTCAGTGTTTTTGCTTCCCGGGCAATGGTAGCGGCATAGTCTCCGATTCGCTCAAGGGCAATGTTCACCCGCATGACCGACGAGATAAATCGGAGATGCCCCGCACTGGGCAGATGACGGGCGATGAAATAGTGGCAGCGTCGATCAAGAACTCGGATGGCACGGTTGATGGGTAAATCACCCAGGATGGTTAGGTTGGCCAACGGTTTGTCTTGATGTAAGATTGCCTTAACCGCCTGATTTACAGCCGTCTCTACCTGCGAGGAGACAGCAGCAACCCCATCCCGGATATGGTTTAGGTCTTCCTGTAAACGCTGCTCATAGATGGGAGCCATGATACAACCCGATACCTAGTAAGAATGAAACGAAAAGTTAAATGTGTCGCCCCGCATTGCATGCCACCACCAAGAAGCTGGAGGGCGGGTCATCGTAGTCCAGAGGCGGAAGATCCTCTAAACGGCATTGCCCGTGGAGAGCGTTTGTACAGTCTCTCGGCATACCGGTGCAGGAGCGAATACATTTGCTGCGGGCAGTTTATTCTTTCGCCAGCGTCATGCACCACATGAAACCTGACGCACCGGAGCATACCCTTTTTCAAGGATGATGCATTGCCCTTCCTCACTCAAGATCCAGTCGAGATATTCTTTGGTGGCTCCGGTCGGTTCCCCCCGTGTATACATAAACAAGGGGCGTGCGATGGGGTAGCTTCCATCAATGGCCGATTCCACAGATGGCATCACCGCAGAACTGTCGGAGACGGTGGCGATGTCAAGCATCTTGACGTGATCCGTTGCATAGGCAAGGCCGCTGTAGCCGATGGCACACGCCGTGTTTTCGACCAGGTCAACCACATCCTTCGAACCGTGCATGTCGCGTGAGCCGAGCTTAAAATCGCGTGTGGCGCCCAATACGGCTTCCTGAAAATAGGCGTAGGTACCGGAATTGTTTTGACGACTTACTCGGATAATTTCCTGGCCCTGACAGCCCGGCACTTCGATGTCCAGGTCGGCCCAGTTTTCATAGGTGCCTCCTTCGCCATAGATCTCTGCCAACTGGTCGAAGCTGATGGAGGTTAAGGGATTATCGCCGTGCACATAAACAGCCAAGGCATCAAATCCCACAATGTATTCGACGGGCTCGGCACCTGCTGCACGAACTTGGTCAATCTCGCTGTCTTTTATGGATCGGCTTGAATTGGCGATGTCGACCGTGCCATTAATAAGGGCAGCAATACCCGTTCCCGAACCTCCACCTGTCACCGCAATGGCAACATTTGGGTTGATCCCTCGGTAGGCTTCAGCCCAAGCCTGAGCGACATTAACAAGGGTGTCGGAGCCTTTATTTTCAAGCACGACGCGGCTGGGCCCATCACTGCCGCCTCCGCATCCCGAGAGAGGAAGAAGAAGGAGGAGAAAAAGGGTAATTCGATTTAACGTATTCATGGTATTACGGTTGGTGGGTTCAAAAATCAATGTGGAGGGTCACGCGGCCTGTAATTAGGGGGTCTTCTTCAACGCTATCGCTAAGGACGAGCAGGTTCGGAATAAATCGAACTTGCTCATGTGGGGCGTAGGCGACGCCGGCCAGGAAAAAGCTCTCGCTGGTTGACACCCCCGCAAAGTCTCGTTCTACTTGATCAAACCGTCCTACCGCTTCCCATGTGGAATTCAACGGAACGGCAGCAAAAAAACTGATCCCGAATTGCTCATCAGATGCGTCAGCGGTATCGTCCATCAGGCTGATCTGGCTGAGGTATCCTTCAATGCCAGCGCGAAATGAAGCGTTTTCAAATCCGGCGAAGGCATTCACATTCAGCACATGGTCCCGCTCATCATTGTAGTCAGCAAAATCGCCCCCAAGCGTGAAGGTGAGGGCCTCACTCGGGTACAATTCCAACTGCCCATACACGCGTTTGTATTTATCATCCTCCCCACCGACCCCACTGTTATTTGCCAACATGACTCCGTAGCGCAAAGAACCATCCTCCCGAAGCTTGCCTCGGGCTGTCACCCCGAAATCTCGAGAGGAAAGGATTTTGGTTCGATCCATAATGGTTTTTTCCAGGCTTCGATACCCCCAAACGCCTTCGGCAACGGTAAAGGAGGGGGGGGAGCTAATCCCGAAATAAAAATCATGGTTGCCGCGTCGCCAGCGGAGATAGAGATCTTTGACAAACGGCGCGGGTCGGCCTTGCGCTGTGGTAGAACCATCATTCGCCTCGAAACGCGCCCGCCCGCTGAACGAGCCCGAGAGGGCAAAGTCGGATGTCAGATAGAGGCGCCGGTAGCCAAACCCATTCTCACCTTCCGTATCAGGGATAGGCGAGGCAAGGAGATAACTATAATCGAGGTATGCCGTGCCACTGAGTTGAATAGTCGTACCTGCTGTTTTTGCTAATACGGGTTCGCGGTCTTGTGCAGAGGCAGAGGTAGAAACCAGAAAAAAGGACACCATCCAGAGACCAGCGAAGAAGCAAATCTTCAAATAATAGGGCATGCTACAGTAATGCTGAAGGGAGGGTATTACCGAACGGTTACCAAGATGTTAAATTAACTTTACCGAATTGTTAAGGGTTGGCATGTACCGTGTTATCAAATCATTATCAAATGGGAAATGGATTTCAGCAGTAAGGGAAAAGGGGATAAAAACTGAGAGGAATTCTGGGAAAAAAAGGACTATTTTTTTCTTGATAATGCGAATTAAGAGTTGAAGGTGAGCAAGAGCATGGCAGCAGCGAGGCGACCGAAGACATGCACGAGCAACCCCC
>JAUIDY010000070.1 GCA_030428385.1 Rhodothermia bacterium
CCCGTGTCGCTGTTCTTCGGGCTTGTCGGTGGCTTGGTCATTGGACTTATGCCGGGCGGCAGCGGTATTTTGGCGGCCATCGGGTGGGGCGGACTGCTGGGTGTGGGATATGGATTCGCCGTCTGGCAACTCGCCCAGCGTGGCTACATCGCTTTTCCTGAAGAGTTTGTGCTTTGATTCTTGCGGGCAGTGTTTTTTCCTTTGTCGTTCATCCAAGGTGACAAAACCGCTGTTCCTGTGTAGATTCCTGTCCTCTGCTGCCGTTGTGTGGCGGCTTGTTATTCGCTCCAGCGGCGCTGCGTGCGCCCAAGCCATGCAGGATTATGGAATTTCTGGGAGACTATCGGGAGGTGGTGGAATTTCTCTTCGGAGGCGTTGGCGTAACCCTCGTCGGGTCGCTGGGCTATGTGTTGCGGAAGCTAAAAAAGATGGCGGCCCGCCTCGCCGAGGAGAAGGCGGTCTCGCCAGGGGCGGCACTGGCGATGGGGTACTACGACAACTTTTTGCAGCCGGTCTTGCGGATGTTAGCCAAGAGCGCGTTGCATCGAGCCCCAAGCGACCCCACCATGCGGTTTGTCCTCTGGATGCCCGAGGATATGCCGCTGGATCCGCGTGATCAACGGCAGTATCAGTTGGATTTGGTTGCATCGCGGAATGACATTCAGCGCGTCACCATCGAATCGGAGGGGCGCCTCCGTGAGCTGTATGGCAAAGAGGAGAGCCAGGAGGTGAAGCTTTTCGATCAGCCGGTGGCCGTCACCACGCTTTCCTATTTCTCCAAGGTGCTCGATGCCGCGGGACGGCCCAAAGACATGAGCGAAAAGCGGAAACAGGAACTGCACCAGCGCGAGCGCAACATGTTTGCCACTACCGTCACCACCCTCGCTGCTGCCGACCGCCTCGATCATCTGCTGACGATTTCGAACGATCCGATAGCCTTGATGTAACTTGATGTAAGGGGTGCCCGGGCGATGAAGCAGTTGATGAGCCTGGTTTTTTCATTGCGACTATTCAACAAAGCCGTACGCCGATGGCCGCTTTGCTTAACCGTCCCCTGTCTCAAAGACCATGGCTGTTATTCGACTTCAAATAAGCGTTCAGGCCCCGATAGAACGCTGCTTCGACCTGGCCCGCAGCATTGACCTCCATACCGTTTCGATGGCTGTGCACCGCGAAGAAGCCATCGCGGGCAGAACCCGGGGGCTCATTGAACTTGGCGAGGAGGTGACGTGGCGCGCCCGCCATTTCGGTATCATGCAGCGGCTCACCTCGAAGATTACTGCCTTCGACCGGCCCCATCACTTTCGCGACACGATGATTAAAGGCGCGTTCCGGCGCTTCGACCACGACCACTTCTTTGAGACCCAAGGCCACGCCACGCTGATGACGGATGTCTTCGATTACGAGGCTCCGTTGGGACTTGTTGGCAGAATGGCGGAGCGGTTATTCCTGACGCGCTACATGGCGGCTTTGCTCCACGCCCGCAACCAGGTTATCAAGGAGGTGGCCGAAGGCGACCAATGGGCCGTGTTGCTCCGTTCCTAATCCCGCCCTCCTCGGTACACGACAAAACGTATTTTCTTGTCATCTCGAACGCATGTGAGAGATCTCCCGCGTTATCATTTAGCTGAACCTGAATGTGGGAGATCTCTCCTCCCGTTGGTCATCGAGATGACACGTTCCCAGGTTTTTTCGTGTACATAGCCAACCCTCAACGGACAGGAACGCGGAGATGGAATTTATCGCCGTGCTTGGTTAATTTGCCCCTCTGAAAGGCAGGGCGGCAACCTAAGGTTTGGGACGAGCTTGCCTCGCTTAATGGATGAGATATAGGATGTTTTTGATGGAAATGATCGAGCGCTTGGGATTCTTCTTGTTGCTGATGATGGTCGTGGTTGCCACACCAGCACTTGCGCAGTCTGACGAAGGGTTTGCGTGGCCCGAAGGGGCGCAAGTCGCCATCAGCCTCTCGTATGACGATGCGCTGCACAGCCAACTCGACCATGCCATCCCGGCGCTGGATGAACACGCGTTTAAGGGGTCGTTTTATCTCACCCTTTCCGCCGAGGCCATCCGTACGCGCATGGAGGAATGGCGCGCCGCTGCCGCCAACGGGCATGAACTCGGCAACCACACCATCTACCACCCGTGCCGGGCGTCGCTGCCCAACCGGGAGTGGGTCATCCCCGAACACGACCTGGACCAATTCTCGGTGTTGCATATGCAGGAAGAAGTGGTAACAGCCAACACCTTCCTGCATGCCCTCGACGGAGAGACCGAACGCACCTTCACCGTTCCCTGCGGCGATATGCTGGCGGGCGGCGAAAACTATGTGGTGACCGTCGAGAGCCTGTTTGTTGCGCTGAAAGGGCAGGAAGTCGCCAGCGGCTTTGCGTCCTTGTGGGCCCCGGCTGACGTATCCGACGGCGCGGCACTCATCAACTATGTGGAGGAGCAGGCGCAAAGCAAGAAATTAATTAATCTCCTTTTTCACGGCGTCGGCGGCGACTATTTGTCCGTTTCGGATGACGCGCACCGGATGCTGTTGCAATACCTCGCGGATAACCGGGACCGCTATTGGGTCGATTCCTACATCAACATCATGAAACATGTAGCCGCCCAGCGGGCCACCACCCACTAAACAGCAAGCTTACCCACTAAGAATCTATCCGAAAACCTACTTTGGTGTCATTCCGAACTTGTTTACTTCATCAGTCACTTCGTTCGTGTCGGAATCTCAGGAGGAAGAAAAACCAATAGGAGATCCTGAAACAAGTTCAGGATGACAACGCGTGTTGAAGTTTTCGGATAGGTACTAAACCACCCTCTCATTCCCCCTCCGCTCGCCGATCGCCATAAAGCCAGCGGCTTACCAGAAAAATGTTGCCGTTTTTCGCAAAAGAAAACACCATGTTGAAGCGTCTTACTACGACAAAAAAGTACCTGATGGCGTTCGTATTCGTCTCGATGCTGTTGGTACCCACCGCGTATGCCCAGCCCACGGGCGGGCCGTATGGACCCATCGAACAAACCTATGAAATCCCGACGGAAGGCAATGTCTATTACGTAGCTCCGGATGGCAGCGCGGACGCAGCCGGAAACACCCTGGAGGCCCCCACGACGCTCGAAGCGGCGATTGCGCGGGTGGTGACGGACGATACGATTGTCTTGCGCGGCGGCGTCTACCGCACGGGCAACCTGGAACTCAACCAGGGCGTCACGCTCCAGCCGTATGCTGACGAAAAACCCATCCTGAAAGGCACCGAGGTGGCGACGGAATGGGAGGCGCTAGAGGGGAATGTGTGGCGTACGTCGTGGAGCACGCTGTTTCCCTCGGAGCCGATGTTCTGGTGGCGGCGCGAGCGGGAAGAAGCCCGCACACCCATGCACCGGTTTAACAACGACCTCGTGTTTGTGGATGGCACGTACCTGCAATCGGCGGGCAGCGTTGAGGAACTGGATGAACATACTCACTACATCGACTACGAGCAGCAGGCGGTGTATATCGGCGTGGATCCGACCGACCGCACGGTGGAAATTACAGCGCACGATATTGGCATTTTGCGCGCCACCACCGAGGTACACGGCAAGGTGAGCGATAAAAAAGGCTTCGTGCTGCGCGGCATCACGCTCACGCAATACGCCTGGACGGCCATTTCCATTGATGGCGAGCACCATTTCACCCATCTCGAAGAACCGGTGGATGAACCCATTGGCGTCGCCGACCCTTCGACGTACGGAAAGCAAGTGGTGGGCACGCATCTGGAAAATGTCACCATCTCTTTCTGTGGGCGCGTCGCCGGGTATTTCCGGGGCGATGGCCTGGTGATTCGCAACTCGTTGATCAGCGATACGAGCACCGAGGGGATCTACGTAATCGGCTCGTCGGATGTGTTGCTGGAACGCAACATCGTGCTTCGGAATGACATCGAGCGCATTACGGGTTACTACGTTTCTGCGGTCAAAATCATCAACCAGACCCACAACGTAGTGGTGCGGGACAACCTGATCATGGACCACCCCACGTCGCACGGCGTGTGGTACGACGTGGGCAACCGCAATGGCGTTTTTGTCAACAACTACGTCGAAGGTGTGCGGGCCGGGTTCTTCTTTGAGATCTCGCGTGGCGTGACGGCGGCAGGCAACGTCTTTGTAAATAACTGGCTGGGGTCGTGGATCCTGAACTCGGCAGACGCGCACCTTTACAACAACACGTACGTCGATAGCCCCGCCCGTTTCACGCGCACCACACGCAGCGCCGAGGGCGATCACTTTAACTGGCACCCCGCCACGGGTCCCGGCGTGATGGAGCGCGAAGGCCATGTGTTTCAGAACAACCTGCTGGTGGCTAGCACCACGAACGACCGTCCTTTGGTGCAGGTGGATCAGGCCCCGGCGTTGTGCGAAGAACTGACCGAACCCGCCATGCAGGCGATGGATGGAAATCGGTACGTGCGGCCCGAAGCATCTTATGGAGCATCAGCGGCTCCGCTGGTAGGCTGGGTGGATACCGACGCTGAGGGCTGTTTCACCACCTACGCATCGCTCAACGATTTCCAGGAAGAGGCATCCGGCTTTGAGGCGAATGCGAAGCATCTGGAGGGCGATGCACGGACCGTGTTCACCGCCCCGGATATTCGCCGCTACCACCTGCGCCGCGCCCTGCCCGCCAGCCCCGAGGTGGTGATTCCTGAGGCCGTGCGCGAATTCTTAGGCTGGAGTCAAGAAGAGGCCGCAGGCACCGTGGGAGCTTACCCGGCGAAGTAGCGCACATGATACGGGTATCAATCGTTGATGTCTGGATACGTGCCTTCGAGAAAAAGTCCGCTCTCCCCTGGCGGGAGAGGGAACGCGGAAAGAACCGCCTGGGCTATCCCGCGATCACCAAACGGAATCGGTATTATCCCGACATGAGCTGGGTCTCGGTGTTTGGGAATAGCACCAAGCGCCGAGGTTTGGGATGACGCCGTCTTCAGATTTGCGCGCACTTTTTTCGGAAAACGCCCCTAAGCCAGCGCACTCTCGTTGCCCGAACTGCCTACGAACAAACACGACGAGCGGGTGACGTCGATCATCTGAGCGACAAAGTCGAGGTCGGGGCCTGCGCCGTCTTCTCCGGGGCGGAGACCCATGATGTCCATATCGGATTGTGGAGCCTGGGTGACGCAGGTGTCGAAGGGGCCGATCATAACGATTACGCGGGCGGCCTCCGGGATGCGGCACAGGTCACGAAGTTCTTCTACGTGCTGGCGAACACCGGCTTCCTCGGCCTCATCCCCGATGACAGTAATCAGGTTCAGGTCGGCGTCCCATGCGCGGGAGAGCCGCAGCGCGGTGAGAATGCCCAGGTTCAGGTCGGAATTCCCCAGGTATTCAGCCAGCGTGATATGGGGTAGCTTGGGCCGAAGCCAGAGGTTCACCACCCGTTTCATGCCCAACCCGGCCTCGGCGTGCAGGCCCAGGAGCATGACCCCGATTTCCAGCCGCGCCGCCTCATGGATCACCGTCCGCAGCTCGGGATACCGCTCCACGTTTTGGGGCAGACGGAGAAACAGAATGTTGGGCCGGAAGAACGCACTGCCGAGTGCCTGCAGTCCGGCGATGATGCCGGTGATGTAATCCGTCGAATCCACCGTGGAGGCGGTCGTGAGGATGCCGTGCCGCTGCAACACCTGGGCCAACGCCTTGATACGGGGCGTGAGATGGCCCACCGTCTCCGTGGTGGCGAGGCCAAGCAGCTTAAGCGTGCCCTCGGGGCGGCAGATGTCGATCAGCAGGCGCACCTCGCCCCGCAGCGTTGCAGGGTTCACCACGGGCACCAGCAGACTCGGCTTCCAGGCGCGGCTGGCGGCCATGTCTAAGGCGATTACCTTACCAGCCGCCCATTCCGCAAACGCAACGAAGATTCCGCTTCGCACGCTCCCGGTTCGCGGTGTGACCCCGCGCCAGACAATCCACAGATACAGCCCGCAGACTACGCAGACGGCGACGAGGCTGAAGGTGGGGTTGACGATGAACATGGCGAAGATACACCCGATGGTGCCGAAGAGCGGAATGAGCCGCGAGACCCGAAACGTCGGGCGGAAGCTCATCAGTCCCAGGCTTTCCTCGGCCAGCAGCACCACGTTGATGACCGCGTAGGTGATGAGGAAAAACATGGTGATCAGCGGCGCGATGACATTGAGGTCGCGCATCATCAGGCCCAAGAGCACAATCCCGCCCGTGACCATCATCGCCCGGCGCGGCTCGCCCCGCGAACGCTTCGCCAACCATGACCCGGCTGGGATGACATGGTCGCTCCCCAGCGCTTGCAAGATCCGGGGCGCACCCACCAGCGACGACAGGGCCGACGAGAACGTCGCCCCGAGCAGCCCCGCCAGCACTGCCGGTCCCCACAGCGCTTTGTCTATCAGGATCGTGTAGGTGCTGACGAGTTCGTCGGGCGTGCTGGCGAGCGCCATCCACACGGCCAGCGCCACATAGATAACGGAACTCAGGGCAATCGCCGAGAGCGTGCCAATGGGAATGCTGCGGCGCGGGTTTTTGAGTTCGCCGGACATGTTGGCCCCGGCCATGATGCCCGTAGTGGCGGGGAAGAAGACGGCAAAGATGATCCAGAAGTCGGCCCCGGAAAAGTCGGTTTCGATCGAACCCGGGTAGGTGCCCCACAGCGTGACCGTGTGTTCACTCTGCCAGGCCGCCGGGCTTGCAAAGATGGACACCAGCGACACCGCGATGATGGCAATCACCACATACTGGGTCTTGAAGGCAAAATTGGCTGAGATGGCGGCGATGCCAAACACGGCGATAAAGATGACGAGGTCGACCAAGAGCGCCGGGTGGTCGGGAAAGATCCACAGCCACCCCTCGCGGAAGCCGAAGACGTACATGGCCACGGCGAGCGCTTGCGACAGGTAAAGCGGCAGCCCCACGCTTCCGCCCACTTCAAACCCCAGGGACTTTGAGATGACGGCATACGGCCCTCCGGCTCCCATGCGTGTATTCGTAGCGATGGACGAAAGCGAGAGGCCCGTGGCCAGGGTGATCCCGTTGGCCAGCAGGATGATGAGAAAGGCCCCAATGAGCCCGGCGTTGCCCACCACCCAGCCCAGCCGGAGGTACATGATCACGCCGAGGATCGTCAGCAGCGTGGGCGTGAACACACCTGCAAACGTGCCAAAGCGCTTCGGCTCGGGCGTAGGCGTGTCCGCCTGTCCGTCCGCGGCCGGTTCGGCAGGGGCGGGTGCCTCCTCCGGAATGGGCACATCGTTAGTCATAGTCGTTCCCGTTTTGTCAAGCAGGCGCCGGCTGCCTTACCGAGGGGCGTATGGCTATGGAGATCGTCGGGGTCCCATCACGTAAAGTGGAACCGTTTCACTTTGGAAATACGATTTGAAAAGGAGCGCGTCAAGCAAGAATTGTGTTCCACCGTTGATGAGCCGCATGCTTTCCGGTTTTATACCTTACTTGACGCCCGTGGGTCAGGGAAGGCGGAGCGCGATGAGTTCGGCGGGCACGGTGGCTCCACCTATCGCCACGACGATGTACTGACGGCCATCGATCATATACGTCATGGGCGCGGCGGTGACATTGGCAGGGAGGTCGATCTGGCCGACCAGGGTGCCGTTCGTCTTGTCGTAGGCGCGCAGGGTTGGGTCCAGGTTTGCCGCCTCGTACTCAATGGCAAAGCCCCGCTGCGAGGCGCGGCTGGCTTCGCGCACGCCTTCCTGACCCGCGAAAAGCAGCGATTTGGTCAGCAGCACATGCGTGCGGAACGGCCAGCCGAGCGCCGGGAGGTCGAGGTGGGCAAGGGCGGGGTGTGTGCGCGGGCCTTCGCCCACGGGCGTCATCCACTGGTGGTCGCCCGACGTCAGGTCGATGGCGGTGAGGCGGCCGTAGGGCGGCTTGGTGAGGAAAAGGTCCTGGGGGCCGGACAGGTACGTAAACTGCCCGACGTAGCGCGCATCCGAAGAGCCAGGCGCAGGCTCGCTGAGCGTCACAGCAAAGGGCAGCGTCACGGAGGGCACATACAGCCAGCCCGTCTCGGGGTCGAAGGCAGCCCCGGCCCAACTGGCTCCGCCCGCCACGCCGGGAAGCACCACGGCAGGTTTTTCAAGCGCGGGGGGCGTAAAGACGGGGCCGTCCGTGTATTGCTGCAGGATTTCTTCTGCCGCTGCTCGTAGCTCCGGCGTGAAGTCGATCAGGTCGTCCGGGGTGATGCCCTGCCGGTCGAACGGCGCGGGCTTCGTGGGAATGGGCTGTGTGGGGGCGCTCCGCTCACCGGGCACGGTGGAGGCAGGCACAGGCGTTTCCTCAATCGGCCAGATCGGTGTGCCCGTGACCCGGTCCAAGACATAGGTGTAGCCCTGCTTGCTTACCTGCGCAACGGCCTTGACAGTTTCGCCGTCCTTTTCCAGGTCAACCAGATTGGGTGCGGCGGGGAGGTCGTAGTCCCACACGCCGTGGTGCACCATTTGGAAGTGCCACACACGCTCGCCCGTGGCCGCATCGAGCGCCACGAGGCTCTCCGCATACAGGTTGTCGCCGAGGCGTGCGCCGCCGTAGAAGTCGTTCGTCGGGGTGCTGAGCGGGAGATACAGGTAGCCCAGTTCTTCGTCGCAACTCATGATGGACCACACGTTGGTGTTACCCACTGTTTCCCACGAGCCATCTTCCCATGTTTCTGTGCCGGGCTCGTCAGCCTGGGGTACGGTGTGGAAGGTCCAGCGCACCTCCCCGGTCACTACATCGAACCCCCGGATGTCGCCGGGCGGGGGATTGCCCACGGGATAATCGAGGATGGACGCGCCAACGACCACCACGTCGCCACAAACAAGGGGTGGCGAGGTGACGCCATAAAACGGGCGAAAGGCGGGCCGACGGAGTCCTGCGGTCAGGTCGATGCGCCCCTCACTGCCGAAGGTGGGAATGGGCGTGCCCGTGGTGGCGTCGAGGGCAATCAGGTAGGCGTCGCCTGTGCCAATGAAGAGGCGGCGTTCGGTGCTGCCGGACCACTGCGCCACGCCCCGGTGGACGTAGCCTTCATTCGGCGGTGTGGGTCCCTTGAAGGTCTCGGGGTCGTAGAGCCAGCGTGTTTCTCCGCTTTGTGGATCGATGGCGGCCACCTGGCTCAGCGACGTACTGGCATAAAGGACGCCGTCTACCATGAGCGGGGTCGTTTCATAAAAGCCCGTCCGCACGTCGGGATTTGCTTCGATGATGTCTTGCTCGGCCGACTGCCAGCGCCACGCAATTTCCAGATCGTTGAAGTTCGATGCGTCGATCTGGTCGAGGGGCGCATATTTGGTGTTGGCCCCGTCGGCCCCGTAATACGGCCACTCGTGATGGTGATCGGGGCGCGGGTGCAGTGGCACAAGCCCGGCACCCAGGAGCAAAAGTAGCACACCGCACTTCGCAGCTATGTTCATGGCAGTTCTTCGCAATTATCGGAGGATGGTAGAATAGCCCGCAGGCAAGTCTTCAGACGAGACAAACGCACGATTGTTATCTCCGGGCTTTTGCAGCACCACCATCACCTATCCGCAGCGTCGTTTTCTGGCGCGTGCTTGTTTTTTGTAGCGGGTGCTGCATTTTTGCACGGCGTGTTCTGCAAGATAAATAGCGCGGAACAGGACCCATGGGCTAGGGTTGCTTTTGATCTTTGAATAGGCGGTACCGGCGTGTCGCTCCTATTGACGATCCAATGCGCTGCCTTTGGCCATGTCGAGGTCCTCTGTCCCCCTTACCAATCCGTCTGCCTACGATCCGAAGGCCTATGTCGCTGATGCGCAGGTCGCGTTATCGGAGGGAGACGTGCTCCGCGCATTCGAGCGGCTGGCGGGAGTAGTCCGAGAAGGACCGCCGGAGGAAACGCGTGGCCGGCTTGCAGCCCTCTGTGCGTTTCTAGAGCAGGAGCCCCATGTTGCGCTGCCGCTGGGTGAGGCACTTTGCGGGCTGCTTGAAGCGTGGCGGGTAGGCCCGGCGCTTCTCGAATCGAGCAACCTGGCCACGGCAGGCTTCTGGTCTGAACTCGGGGCACGCGTGGTTCGGCGGTTTCTTCCGGAGTTGCAGGAGCCTGACGACCTGCGGGTGGTCCTCCGGCAAGTCTTTCCCTCACGGGACGATCATCTGAGGATTAATCGCGTCCCGGACGAATGTTGGATACGTTTACTCACTGCGTTGGGGATCACGGGGGGTACCGCTCATCCCCTGGACCAGGAGGTCGCCATCGCCATTCGCACGCTCACCTCGTATGCGGCCAGCCTCGGGCTGCGACCCGAATTCACGCATCGACAACCGGCCCACCTTGAGCCTGATGCCCCCTTCCTCCTGCTTCCGAACCAGATTCTCCAATTCATTCAGTCTCACACGGGCGATGGAGAAGGCGACCAGGAAGAGGTGTTGCAGGGCGCGCTTCGCACGATTGGCCTGTGCCGGGCCGAGGTCGAATACGTGCGGGCAACGATGAGCAAGCTCGGCACGAGTCTCACGTTGACCAGTATCACGTTTCGGCTGTTGCGGATCTTAGACCGCCTGGAGGTTCTGCTCCAGTTCACGGACCGGACTTCGGGTTGTTTTCAAGCGTGTGCAGTGCGCCTCTTCCGAGAGATTATGACGGCGGAAAAGACCCATAATCACCTCATTCCCCATATTCGTGCCCATGTGGACCTCCTGGCCTACCAGGTGGTGGAGCACGCCGCGCGTAAGGGAGGCAAATACATCACGGCTGGTCGCCGCGACTATGCCCGTTTCTTCGTGGCGAGTCTGGGAGGTGGTGCCATTGTGGCCATCTTCTCCTTTCTTAAAATTGTTCTCGGGAAGATGGGTGCTCCGCTGGGGGTTGAGGCCCTCCTCTACGGGCTCAACTACTCGGCCTGTTTTGTCCTCATCTACCTCACCGGCGGAGCCCTAGCGACCAAGCAACCAGCGATGACGGCGAATACCATTGCGCAGGCGCTGGGCAAGCGCCAAGACCGCCATCTGGAGCAGCTAGAGGAACTGGTGGTACGCGTATGGAGGAGTCAGTTTGTATCCTTTGCGGGCAACTTGCTCATGGCGCTCCCCATGGCTTTCGCCATCTCTGAGGTCTTCTTTCGCAGTCGTGGAGCCACCGTGATGAATCCAGCGTACGCCAACGCGATGCTGATTAACCTTCACCCGTGGCAAAGCGGAACCATCATTTTTGCAGCCATTGCCGGGGTCTTTCTCTTCCTGTCAGGGCTGATTTCTGGCTGGGTAGACAACCGATACATTTATGCACATTTTCCACAGCGTGTGGCTCAGCAACGGACGCTGGTGCGGATGATAGGAGCGGCGCGCGCGCAGGCCGTGGCCGACTTCCTCCATCGAAACCTGGGGGTGCTGGTCGGAAATGTGTTTTTGGGCTTCGCACTTGGGTCAACCGGAACCATCGGAAAGATCTTTGGACTTCCTCTCGACATCCGCCATATCGCGTTTGCCTCCGCTGAATTCGGGACGGCCCTGGAGATTCTGCACTTTCGTGTCGCGCTATCGGTTGTGTGGCCCGTAGCTTTGGGCGTCACGCTCATTGGGCTGGTCAATTTTCTGGTGAGTTTTGGGCTCAGCCTTGCCACGGCACTGGAGTCTCGACAGATCACGTGGGGAGAGATCCGCGTATTATCCGGGCATCTGGCCCGCAGCTTCCTGCGGCAGCCGTTGGACTGGTTTTTCCCGCCGAAGGAGGCATCGCCTTAGAAGCTGTTTTCGTTTTCAGGCGGCGTTGCCCCGCATCGCTGGACTCGCTATCCCGCATCCCAGCGACCTACTTGGTTCTTACGTGATCCGAGTTCCGGTTGCCAATCCTTGTATAACATCCTCTCCATTCCATGACCACCGACCCCATCACGACAACGCTTCGTTCCTTCGTGGATGAACAGGAAATTGCAGGAGCCGCCACGCTGGTCTGGCGCGATGGGGCAGTCATTCAACACGGTGCCATCGGCTGGCGCGATGTGGAGGCGAAACGCCCCGTGGAACGCGACACGCTGTTTCGGATTGCGTCGATGACCAAGCCGATCACGTCGGTGGTGGCGCTGATGCTGCTGGAGGAAGGACATTTCGCCCTCGATGATCCCATTACGCGGTGGGTGCCGGAATTGGCGAACCTGCAGGTCTTGCGTGCACCAGACGGTCCCCTGGACGACACCGTTCCTGCCGCGCGGCCCCCTACCTTCGAAGACCTACTGACGCATCGCGCCGGATTTACATACGGAGACTTTCACACCGGACCGATCGCCCAGGCATACGCCGACGCGTTGGGCGGCGACATCGACACGGCGCTGACGCCCGAGGCGTGGATTAAGCAGTTGGCGATGCTCCCCCTCATCGATCAGCCGGGGCACGCCTTCCATTATGGCCGATCCACCGACCTCCTCGGTTTGATCATGGCACGCATCGAGGATGCTTCGCTGAGCCAGGTGATGCAACGGAAAATCTTCGATCCCTTGGAGATGAAGGACACGCACTTCACCGTGCCCCGGCAGAAGCGGCATCGGCGTGCCGCGGCCTGCGGCTTCGACGATGCCGGGCGTCTGGTCACCCTGCCCGTCGTTCCGGGAGGTGCGGCGTTCGCGGAGCGCCCCGACGGCATGACTTATGAATCCGGCGGGCAGGGCCTCTGGTCGACGCTGGATGACTACCTCGCTTTTGCGAGACTGTTTGTGGGCCGTGGTTCTGTGAATGGCGTGCGCCTCCTGAAGCCCGAAACGCTGGAGCTTTTGACCGCCAACCGTTTGACGGACGCCCAACGTGCTACCTCGCAGATGCTCGGGATGCCGCTTTTTGCTGCCGGTCACGGGTTTGGGATGGGGGTTGCCGTCGTGACGGAGCCGGACCAGGCGACATCGACGCCCTGCGGCGGCGGAATGGGGGCCGTTGGGTGGCCGAGCGCGTATGGTGGCTGGTGGCGGGCCGACCCCAGCAACAACACCGTCTTGATCTTCTTGACACACCACATGCCCCGGCTGGATCAACTCGCCAACGGTATTGGCTTCGGCGTTTATGCGGCCATCGAGGCCTTTCAAGAAATAGCGCGAGACCTGTAACATCGCGTCCACAGCTAGCATTCAGGCAGAAGTCGATGCGCAAACGCTGGCGAGCAGGGCGCGCTGACGGCGTTCCTCGTCCTCCAGCACGCGACGTTGGAGGCACAGGAGCGCTATCTTCCGGTGTTGGAGGCAGCCGTGGCAGCGGGCGAGGCCGAGCCGTGGCCCCTCGCTTACCTCACCGACCGTGTCCTCGTCAGGACGAACCGGCCGCAGCGGTACGGGTCACAACTCCAGATCGACCCGGAAACAGGAGAGCGGTCGTACCTCCCGATTGAGGACGAGGATCAAGTGAACGAGCAGCGGGCGGCCATCGGGATGCTGCCGCTTGATGGATGTGCACCCGCTGACAACTAGCGCGGCCGTGGGACAGGACCCGCCGGGGCTGATCGGTGAGCGTTATTCCTCCCATCCCCGCCCCACCGGGCTGTGGCGTTGCTTTTTCGCTGGAATGAGCCGATTCTGAAGAAGTGTCGTGTATCAGTACGGGTAGCTTTCTTCCACTTTACAACTGACATAACCATGCACTTCCTCCATCGTGCTATGCCCTGTGGGTTGGTTGTCAGCCTTGTGGTCGGTAGCCTTGTCCTGCTCGTACCAGCGGGAAACGCGCAGGATCTCCGTTTTGAGCAGATCACGACCGCCGATGGCCTCTCGAATGCCTCCGTCACATCCCTTGCCCAGGATCACGAGGGATTTATGTGGATTGGCACCCAGGAAGGGCTGAATAAATATGACGGCTATGACTTTGAAGTCTTTCGGCACCACCCCCTTGATTCCACTACCCTAACCAACAATCGTATCGAGTCGCTGTTGGTGGATCATGCAGGCGTGCTTTGGATTGGGACAGCAGAAGGGCTGAACCGCTACGACCGCGAGCACAACCGCTTCATTCGGTACGTGCACAACCCGGACGACCCGCACAGCCTGACGCCCGGCCAGATCAACATCCTCGTGGCTGATCATGCCAATCGCCTCTGGGTGGGCACACAGAATGGGGGGCTTTTCCGCTACGAGCCCGACCGTGACAACTTCACCCGTTTCCTCGACGACCCCGCCGACCCGAATAACGTGCTCGATACCGAGATCCGCACCTTGGTAGAAGACCGGCAGGAGTTCCTCTGGATTGGCACGGGCGAGCCCTTCGATCCAGCCATTACCGGCGAGGGCCTGCTTCGTTTTGATCCGGAGACGGGAAGCACAAAACGTTTCCTGCATGCGCCCGGCAATCCCTCTAGTCTGGTCGACAATAGGGTCAGTGCCCTCTTTGAAGACCGGCAGGGCCTGCTTTGGGTCGGAACGTGTGGCAGTGGCTTGCACCAATACGATCCAGCGAGTGAAGCGTTTATCCGCATGGAGCCCGACGCCGCCGATCCCAACCGACTCTATGCCCCGCAAGCCGAAGTGGCACCGCTTTCCGGTTGCCCGCATGTGCGCATCATCCATGAAGATCAGGCGGGGATGTTCTGGATAGGAACGCTCTACGGTGGACTCAATCGCTTTGACCCGGCGACGAATACGCTCACGCATTACACCGGCGATCCGTCTGACCCTGCCAGCCCGATTAATAATGCCATCTGGACCTTCTATGAAGACCGTCATGGCACCCTCTGGCTCGGTAACCTCACCGGTGGGCTGGCCAAGCTGGACCGCTACGCACGTAAGTTCAGCACCTACCTGCACGATCCGAATGTCCCTGGTAGCATTAGCAATGGTCGGGTCGAGGCGATCTACGAAGCCCCGTCGGAGCCGGGGGTGCTGTGGATAGGCACGGGCAGCGGCCTTAATCGGTTGGATCGGCGGACCGGGCAGATGACCGTGTACGAAAACAACCCCAACGACGCCCGAAGCCTGGGAGACAATTACGTCAATGCAATCTATGAGGACCGCGATGCCGCGTTGTGGATTGGGACATCCGCCGGCCTCGACCGCATGGATCGCCAGACGGGGCAATTTGAACATTTTCGACACGACCCCGCAGACCCCAACAGCTTGAGCGCCGGTTCCGTCGAGACCCTCTATGAAGACAACGAGGGCGTGCTCTGGCTCGGTAACTTCAGCAGCGGCCTTAGCCGTTTCGACCGAGAGCGTACGCGTTTCGTACGCTATGAATTACCTGCCGTAACGGGTGTGAGGACCTTCGATCAGAGTGTGTTTGTCATCTATGAGGATACGGCAGGGACGCTGTGGGTGGGCACCTACCTCGGCGGGTTGTACCGGCTTGACCGTGAAACCGACACCTTTATTCCCGTCCTGGAAGGAACCGGCGTGATCTCGCTACACGAGGACGCCTTAGGGCGGTTCTGGGTGGGAACCGAGAACGCTGGATTGTTGCTCTTTGACCGGGCCAGCGGTGATTTTCGCGCTTTTGCAGCCCAAGAGGGTTTTCCAAGCAACCGCGTGTACAATATTCTGGAAGATGAACAGGGCCATCTCTGGCTAAGCACCGATAACGGCCTCTCGCAATTCGACCCACAAACCAATACGTTCGTCAACTATGACGTCTCTGACGGTTTACCCAGCAATAGTTTTAGCTATAGCAGTGCACATACGGGAACCGATAACAGGTTGTATTTCGGCAGCATTGACGGGCTGGTTAGTTTTCACCCCGATCAAATCAACGAAAACCCCCATCCGCCAGAGGTGGTGCTGACGGGGTTGAAAATCTTCAATACACAGGTGGAGCCCGACGCGGAGGCAAGCCCCCATGAAGAGCACCTAACGCTTACCCACGCCCAGAACGACCTGACGCTCGAATACGTTGGCCTGCACTTTGCCAACTCTCTGCAAAACCAGTATCGATACATGCTGGAGGGCTATGACGGGGGCTGGATAGACGCAGGTACACAGCGTAGCGCCCGGTATACCAATCTTAGCCCGGACGACTATGTTTTCCGTGTTCAGGCGGCCAACAGCGACGGCGTGTGGAATGAAGAAGGGGCGGCGGTGCGGGTCACGATCACCCCGCCGTGGTGGCGGACGTGGTGGGCGTATTCGCTGTACGGGTTGCTCTTTGGGGTGGGCGTATTCGCGGTGGATCGTTTCCAACGCCGACGGCTCCTGCACAAAGAACGGGAGCGGACCCGCGAGCGCGAACTTGAACAGGCCCGCGAGATCGAACGGGCCTACCACGACCTTCGTGAGACCAAGGACCGTCTTGTTCAACAGGAGAAGATGGCTTCGCTGGGGCAACTCACCGCAGGCATCGCCCACGAGATCAAAAACCCGCTGAACTTTGTCAACAACTTTGCCGAGGTCAACATCGAGATGGCTCAGGAACTCCGCGAAGCCTATGAAGCCAACCCGGACATTAAGATCGCCGATCTGCTCGACATCGTCGCCGATCTGGAGCAGAACGCGGGCGTCATCGCGCAGCACGGCAAGCGGGCCGACGGCATTGTCCACGCGATGATGCAACATGCCTCTGGGGGTAGCGGGCAGCGTGAACCCACGGATATCAATGCGCTGGTCTCGGAGCATCTGGAGCTGGCCTATCACGGCAAACGGGTTCGGCTACCAGACTTCATGGTGACGATCGACGAGAATCTGGACGCGGAGGTGGGTGAAGCCGAGGTTGTCCCGCAAGAGATTGGCCGTGTGCTGTTGAACCTGTTCGGGAACGCCTTCGATGCTGTTTACGAGCATGCCCAGCAGGCCAATGGGTCTTACGAACCACGCATGACGGTGTCCACCCGGCGGGTTGAAAGAACGATAGAGATCCGCGTAGCAGACAACGGGCTCGGCATTGCAGCAGCGATTCGGGAAAAGATTTTCGAACCGTTTTTTACGACGAAACCCACAGGGAGCGGGACGGGGCTGGGGCTATCGCTGGCCTATGACATCGTCACGCAAGGACATGGCGGGACGCTGACGGTGGAGGGTGCAGAGGGCGAAGGGGCAACGTTCATCATCACGCTGCCGAAGCGCAAAAGGGAGGCTGCGGTAAGCGAGTGATATTTACTCATACCAATTCCGGGAAATCAGGGTGCAAAGTTGAAGTACATGTCATCCCGAACTTGTTTACTGCGTCAGTCGCTTCGCTCGTGTCGGGATCTCAACGCTGGAGACAGAGATGCTGAAAGATCCTGAATCAAGTTCAGGACATGGTTCAGCATGACACTTTCCGAATGCACCTCCTTTTCTCGGATTTGGTATTATCCCCCCAGCCACGCCTGCACCAACTCCACCAGCGCGCCCGGCCCGATGCCGTCGACGCCCGTACGGATGCGGAGCGTACACCAGAAGTCGAGGATGAGCATCTGCGCCGCGTGGATGGGCACGGCGATCCAGAACGAGCGGCAGCGCCACACCAGCGCGCCCAGCGCCACGCCGCCCAGGATGGAAAGCATCGCCTCGGCGAAGGGCTTGTCGAGGTGCAAGAGCGCAAACGGGACGGTCTGCACGAAGATAGCGTAGAGCCCAAACGTGGGCGCGGTGCCAAACAGCACAAACCCGCGCCACAGGTATTCCCAACCGATCCAGTAGAACAGAAACAGGAGTTCGTAGGTGAGGAAGACGCTCCAGTCATACGCGGCAGGCACATGGTGCGGATACTGCGCCTGAAACGCCGGGTCGCTGGACAAAAACCACGTGCCGATTACCACGAGCGGGAGATACGCCAGCGCCAGCCCCGACGCCAGCCGCCAGTCGCCCAGCCCCAGCCCAATCTCCGAGGGCTTGCGCTTAAACAGCAGCAGCAGGCACAGCACCGGCACCACAAACCCCGTCACGCCCTGCATCCCGAACCACCACGCCCACGAACCGAGTCCGCGCGGCTCCGCCCCGAAGAATTCCGCGAGTTCCAGTCGGAAAAAGCGCCGCCCGCCAAAGGCGTATTGCACCAGCACCAGCGCCACACACGCGAGCAACACAAACAGGGTCTGCCGGTCTAGGGTCTGTAGTGCAGCCAGCGCCCGGTGGGCTTCGGCACGTAATCTTTTTCTCATGCGGTTGGTTGGAGCGACGGTGAAAACGATCTCTTTTCGTCGGGCGCAAAATAGGACACGGATGCGACAGTTCCCGAATGGGGTATGGATGGTTGGATTACTGCTCGGCATGGTGCTGCACGGCTGCACCGACCGTCTTGCTGCCGAAGAACCTGTCGCAGCCTCTTCCGACACTACCGCATCGGTCGTTATTACACACGGAACCCCTCCCTTAAGCCGCCTCGATAGTCTGTTTGCACACTACGACCCGGCCCTCGTGCATCCGCTTGCCTACGACAGCGTGGCCGCCGTGCAGTGGGTCGATTCGCTGATGGCGACGCTGACGCTCGACCAGAAGATCGGGCAGCTTTTTATGGTTAACCTGCCCCGGCCCGGCCTCCGAACCGTGCTGGATGACGATGCGCTTCAAGCCGTGCGTAACGTAGGCGTGGGCGGTTTTCTCGTTCCCCGATTGCTGCAACCCCGCGTTGTTTTCGAGGAAACGCAACGGCTTCAGGCCGAAACGCGCGTGCCGCTGTTTTTTGCCGCCGACTATGAGCGGGGCGCGGGGCGCTTCAACAACACCCTCACCGAGTTGCCATCCAACATGGCCCTTGGGGCCACCCGCGACACGGTGCGGGCCGCCGCTGCCGGACGCCTCACCGCCATCGAGAGCCGGGCGCTGGGCATTAACCTGCTGTTTGCGCCGGTGGTGGATGTGAACAACAACCCGAACAACCCCATCATCAACATCCGCTCGTATGGCGAGGACCCCGCGCTCGTCGGGGCAATGGCGGCCGCATTTGTTCGCGAAGCCCAGGCCTACGGGGTGCTGACGACCCTGAAGCATTTTCCCGGCCACGGCAACACCACCACCGACTCACACGCCCGTATGGGCACCGTGGCCGGCGCGTTTGCCGTGCTAGACAGTATCGAACTGCGTCCCTACCGCGACGTGCTGACGGGGCGGCATCCGTCGGCGGGCGTGATGACGGCGCACCTGTGGGTGCCCGCGCTGGATGAAGCGCCCCGCCCTGCCACCTTCAGCCGCCGTGCGCTCACCGACGTGCTGCGCGACTCGCTGGGATTTACCGGATTTGTGGTGACGGACGACATCAAGATGGGGGCGCTGAGCAACACCTATACGCTCGAAGAACGGGTGGTCCGGGCCTTACAAGCCGGGGCCGACCTGTTGCTGACGCCCGATGATCTGAAGGCTGCCGTGCAGGCCATCAAAACAGCGCTGGCGCAAGGCCGCCTGGATGAAGCACAAATCGATGCCTGCGTGCGTCGGTTGTTGCATGCCAAAGCCCGCGCCGGGCTGTATCGCACCGTCTCAGCGGAGGACGCGACGCTGGATTATTTGCTGGCCGAATCGCGTGGCGTGGCGCTGGCTGAAGGTATCGCGCAACAGGCCATTACGTTGCTCAAAAATGATCAAGTGCTGCCGCTCGACGCCACGCAGCAGATCGCCCTGGTGCAAATTACCAACATCCGCACGACCGAAAGCCTGGAGGCCGCTCAAGACTTACTGGCACGGCTCCTCCATGCCGAGGCAGACCTGCGCATCGACTCCCGCACCCGACGTGGCGAAGTGAACCAGGTGCCTGTTGTCGCGGACTCCGCCGATGTGATCGTTATTGCTCTGTATCAGCGGTTGCAAGCGGGGCGTGGCAAAGCGGGGTTACATCCCGAGCAGGAAGAATTGGTACGCAGGCTGGTGCAGGGAAGCGTCCCGACGGTGTTGCTTACGTTGGGCAACCCGTATGCCCTGGCTGCTTTTCCTGAAGCGGAGGCGGTGCTCGTGGCCTACGAACAGGCGCTCGAAAGCGTGACGGTTATGGCCCACATCATGCAGGGAAACCACATGCCTCAGGGACATCTTCCCATCAGCGTTACGCCCTACGCCTTTGGAGCCGGAGCCTCTAGCCTGAGAACGGCGGAAAAATAAATAGGGCGAAGAGAGGAGTTCGCCCTATGATGGCTATGGGGATAGCAACAAAACTTGGAATTTGAGATCAGGTCGTTGAAGCAGTGGTGTGCCCTGATCATTTACGAAATGGTTAAGAAACAACCGTGCCAACGTGAGATATGGTGCATAATACGACAACCATGCGTGTTCTTGTGTCGCATTGAGACCGTGTTTCGGAAGCGCTTCTGGTGGCCAAATAATATGATGACTGGGTGTGGGATTCGGCTGCCAAGCCGAATCCCATCGTTGTTTCAGGGCGTTGCCCTGCTTCTTCTTGGAAATATGCCTACCCCTATGCAGCTTGCCGAAGCCGCCAACTTGCTCGCCGGAGCTCACCTGAACGCATCGCAACCCACCACGTGGGCCGATCTGGGATGTGGACGTGGCGTATTCACATATGCGCTGGCCCAACTGCTGGCCCCCGGTAGCACCATCTACGCGATCGACCAGTCGCCCCAATCCCTTCGCCCTACTGGCGGTAACAACGTGGCGATTCATTTTCAGCAAGCCGATTTTGAAGCGGACCCGTTGCCACTGGAAGCGCTCGACGGCATCGTGATGGCGAATGCGCTGCACTACATCGCCGACAAACCCGCGCTGCTCGAAAAGCTACAGCGTTATCTGTCCCCAGCCGGGATCTTTCTCATTGTCGAATACGACATGATGCAGGCGAATCCGTGGGTGCCCTACCCCATCGACGAGGTGCATCTGCGGCGTTTGTTTATCGACAGCGGGTATCGGAGGGTGGAGAAAATTGGCGAGCGACCATCGGTGTATGGCGCGATGATGTATGCGTGCTGCATCCGGCCGTGAACGGTGTGTCGTCTATTTCGCCACGATCACGGGCTGTTGGCTCACCGTGTTGGTGGTGGTCAGGCGCAGGAAGTAGGCACCACTCGCCAAGGCATCGGTGTGAAGGGTAACGTGATGCGTGCCTGCACTTTGAGGTTTATCCACCAGCGTTTCAACCCGCCGCCCAAGCATATCGAACAGTTCGAGCCTCACCCTTTCTGCTGCGCGTAGATTGAAGGAAACCGTTGCGGTATGGCGTACCGGGTGCGGATGGGGTGTGGACAGGGTAGTGGTTTGTCGATCTGGCGCAGGCGTCTGAGTTGTTGCAGCATCGTACGTGAGTCGGGCGATGTACATGGCTCCTTCCTGCGTACCAGTAGCAATGATGTCGCCATTGCGCAAGGTGGCCAACGCATGGATAGATTCGTATGTAGATCGCTGACCCAGCGTCAAGCTCCATATGTGGTTCCCCGTTGTGTCAAACGCGGCCACCAATCCATCATACAAACCATCATGCCGCATTTCTTCGGGAATGGGTTCTAAGCCATGCTGTCTTCCACCGACAAGAAGATCACCTTGAGAGGTAGTCACTATAGCCCAACTGTCAGTGCCAGGATACATGATCTCTGGATGATCCCACATCGGGAAAACCGCTTTGGTCCATCGGGTAATGCCTGCATCATCAGCCGCCGTCAAAAAAGCAAATCGGCCTGGATCGGTTAGTGATAGTTCCAGGAATCCAGCTACAAAAAGTTGGTCTCCAACATGGGTTACGTCCCGTCCTATTTCAATATCTCCCCAAAGCCCTTGTCGTGGAAACGTTGTTGCGGCAAGCGTATCAGCCCACATGGCAGATCCATCAGCTTCGGTGCGAAGCGCAAAAAGGCTAACACCGCGCCGATAGTTTATCGTATCCGCTTCCACAATCCGCATTTCACCTACTGCTACGAGGTCTCCGTTGGGAAACACGGTCACACCGTTTAACTGCTCGGCGTGAGGCAGGTCATATTCCTGCTCCCAGAGCAGCCAGCCGTCCGCGTTAGTTTTTGCCAGATAGGGATCGCGAGGAGAATAAAAGTTAGGAAGAGTTGCCAATACATAATTTGCATGTCCCGCTAACACATAATCGCCTTCGCGGGTGCGGGCCGCGCCGTTAATCCGGTGGTTCGCCACGGTGCCGACGAATCGCTCCCACACGGTGTTGCCCTCGGCATCGAGCTTGTGTAAATAGCCCGTGGCGTACGCCGACGGCCAGCGTTGGGTACCGGCTAACACTACGCCGTCATCGGAGGTGGGCAAGACGGCGGCGGCAGAAATCGGGCGGGCGGGGTTTTCAAACGTCCGGGTCCACCGGATCTCGCCGTCGGGCGACAGCTTGAGCAGGCAGATGGTGTTGTCTACGTTGCGGTTCGCATACATCCCCGCTGTGTTACCAACCACATAGAGGCTGCCATCCGCTGTTTCGGTCACCGACGCCCCGTACGGCCAGTCCGCCACGGTGCGTTCCCACTGAACCACGGGTTGGGCTTGGGCTGCCGTGATATTTACACAAAGTAGAAGGAGGCAAAACACGGAAAAGATCGCCCCACGCTTCATCGCGAGGAACCTATGGCGTCGTGGCGATCTCACCCCGTCTGCGGTGCTCTTTCCTTTCGGGGTGAGATCACCACAGGATCTGCGATCCTTCGTGATGACGTATGAGAACGACAGGCTCAGCGAAGAGAATCTAGGAGCGAGTAGCGGCATCAGGTACTCCGGTCGTGGGAATTACCTATGATACCGTTGAAGGATGGGGAATACGTAAGCTTACTCTGCCGTGGTGATGTGAAACACGGGCTGTTCGCGTTCCAGGAGGACGAGGACACGGCCTTCGTCCTGTAGCTCAATCAAGACGCGCCCGAGGATGCCTTGTAATTCCTGCCAGTAGCGCATGCCCAGCGCATCGAAGGCGCGCTGGCGGATGCGTTCGAGTTGGCCGTTGAGGAACGCAAAATCCGTGGGTGGGAGCGCGTCGGTGGGGCGCGAGACGTAGTCGTAGGTGTGGAAGACGATGTCGACCGTGGTGCCGAACTCGTGGCTGCTCACGCCGCCCGTAGCGTTGGGGTTGATGAGCCGCAGCGCCGCCTGATTCTCGGCGGTCCGAAGCCCCGACGAGATGATGTAGCGGTAGTGCGGCAAGCGGTGTTCCACCAACCGCGCCTGAAACCGCCGCCCGATTTCGTCGAGCAGCGCCGCCGTCTGGGGCGTGACGTACGCCACCGAATAGTCGAGCTTCTGGATGCGGTAGTAGGGGTTCTCGACGATCTCAACGAGTTGGCCCCCGGCGACGAGGGTATCGATCTGCACCTGCCCCGTGACGCGTCCTACGCCGTTTTGCCGCGCCATCGCCACGTGCGCCGCGTTAAAATGCCGCCGCAACTGCCGTTCCTGTGCCGTCTTCAGGTCGTCGATGGTTTCGAACCGCTGGCTCAGCGCCTCTACCGTGGCTTCTTGCTCGGCGAGGGCGTCATCCAGTGCCCCGGCAAGGTCACGCTGAAATTTTGCAATGGCTGCCGTGGACCGCGCCGTGGCCACCTGATCGGCCACATACCAGGACGCCGCCGCGATGCCCGCGAACAGCAGCAGCATGGCAAAGAGGCGGAAGGAGTTGGGCATGGCGGTTCAGGAGGGTCTCGGTTCGGGACAAACGGTTTCTTCTTGTCATCGCGAGGAGTGAAACGACGTGGCGATCTCACCCCGTTTGTGGGCTTTTTCACATCGGGGTGAGATCACCACATCCCGCTTTGGCGGGATTCGTGATGACAGCTTAGGGAATGCAGGCGTGGAAGATCTCCTGGCGTCAGTCGGGCTGTGCCCTCGTGTCTCCTCGCTACACCCGTCAAGATGACATAATAGCGTTTTTGGAAAACCGTGCCAGCGTCGATCAGCGCGCCAGCCCGGAGGCCCCCGTCATCGGCTCATCCACGGTGTAGCGGGCGAGGAACTCGTAGATCCGCAGGAGCCGGTCGATGCGCTGCGTTGGGTCGCCCGTCCGCGAGAGGTCGTGCCCGGCGTCGGGGTAGCGCACGTATTCTACGGGGCGGCCCATAATCTTGAGGCTTTTGTACAGCATCTCGCTCTGCGACACACCCGTCCGGAGGTCGTTGTCGGCATGCATGATAAGCAGGGGCGTGGTGATGCGGTCCACGTACGTCAGCGGCGAGTTGAAGCGCAGCGTCTCGTAGGCGCGGTCGGCGCTGACGCCGGGGTTGGCCCCGAGGTCGCCCGTCGCATCCAGCGCGCCCCATGGATAGCCGCCGAAGTGGCTTGGCACCAGCCACCATGCGTTGCCCTCGCCAAGGAAGGCCGCGAGGTCGTAGACGCCGCGTTGCGCCACCGCCGCCTTGAAGCGGTTGTCATGTCCCACGATCCATGCCGTCAGGTAGCCCGCATACGAGCCGCCCGTCACCACCAGCTTGTCTTCGTCCACCCAGCGGCGGCGCGAAGCGTCGGAAAGGGCGGCCAGCACGTCGCCCGACGGGCCTTCGCCCCAGTCCTGGTAGTTGAGCTTTTTGAAGGCGTGGCCGTAGCCGCCGGAGCCGCGCGGGTTGGCGTAGACGATGCCAAAGCCCTGCGCCGCGAGGTACTGAAACTCGTGCCACATCGACGCCTCGCCTGGTCCCCACATGACACTCGGCCCACCGTGGATTTCAAGTAGGAGCGGATATCGTTGGCCGCGCTGCTGGAAGGTGGGCTCCATCACCCAGTAGGCGATGCGCAGCGTGTCGCGCCGGACGGTTTCCGCATCGGGCATGCTGAGGCGTTTGTTCACCAGCCACTTCGCATTGTGGTCCGTCAGCCGCCGCTCCTGCGAGAACTCCAGGTTCGAGCCGTAGAGCTCGCTGGGGTTGGCGGGCTCCGTGACGACATAATACATGGTGGCGCTGCTGAGGCCGAACGAATGAATGCCCCGGTCGGTGTCGGTCAGGCGTTCCACCTCCGGACGGCGCACCGTAAACTCGTCGCGGGCAAAGGCCACGCGGGCCTGCACAAAGGCGAGCGAGTCGGCGGTGGTGGAATCGGCAGGCGGGGGATCATTGGCTTGCTGCAACGCGCTCGGCAAGGCTGGGCGGCCTTCGTGGACGGGCAGCCGGTACACAGGGAAGCCGCCCTCTGAGGGCGCGGTGAAATACAAGAACCACGCGTCGGGTGACCATGCGGTGTTGCGTGGCATGCGGTCGAAGTGCTGCGTCAGCAACTCGGGCTCCGAACGCCCGTCGAGTTCAAAGAGGCCAATTTCGGTCTGGGCATAGCCGGGGTCAGCGTGATCGCGGGCATGGAACGCCACAAACTTGCCATCGGGCGAGGGCATGGGGTTGGACAGCGCATAGCCGTCGATGTCGAGCAGGCGGCGCAGCCGCGAGCCGTCGGGGTCCACAAGGAACAGGTCGCCATCGCGGTCGCGGTCGGGGTGCAGCGTGTCTTCATCCGAGCCACTCACCACGAGTTGGAAGCCACTTGCCAACCACGCCGCGCCCGTGAAGCGGGTGTAGCCCTGCGTGATGGCCACCGGCTCGGCCCCGGGCTCGGCATCGACCACGAAGAAGTGGCGGTACGAAAGCTCCGGCTCCAGGTCGTACTCACCCTGCAGGTTGAGGCGGGTAAGCACGCGTGGGTTCTGATTAGTGGCGTTTTCGTCTAGCCAGGCACGGATCGCGTCGAGGGTGCCATCGGGGTTGGGCGTGGCGCCGTTGGTGTCGCCTGGGTAGCGATTGGGGCGTTCGTCAGTCCAGGTCGGTGCCCCGCCCATCAGTTCGGTCACTTCCGAGGCGGTCAGCGTGGTGCTAAAGAGCAGCTTCCGGCCATCGGGTGACCACTGCGGGTTGGTGGCCCCATATTCGAAGTTGGTGAGTTGATACGCCTCGCCGCCGTAGACGGGCAGGACAAAAAGCTGCGGCTTGCCATCCACCGGGCGCACAAACGCAAGGCGGTCGCCATCGGGGTGCCACGCCGGGGCCGCGCCGCCATTCGTGCCGTGCGTCATCTGGCGCGGCTCGTCGATCGCATCGGCGGAGAGGTAGAACAGGTGCGTCCGGTATTCGTATTCCCCATTATCCAATGCGGCGATCTGGCGGGCCGTGTAGGCAATGTGCCGGCCATCGGGCGAAACGGTAACCGCCCCCAGTTGCTCAACCTTGAGCAGGTCCGAAGCGGTGATGGGATCATTGCCGTTTTGGGCAACAACCGGCCCTGCGGCCAACAAAAAAAGCAGTACAAACAAAAGACGCTTCATAGGAACGCCGGAGCAAAAGGGTGGGGTACAAAAAGGAATAGACGCGGAGGACGCAGCGGTTTCCACGTGCGCGAACCCCAACGGCCATACCTGTAAGATAACCGTGGGGCCTGATAAAACCGTGCACTAAACCGGAGTTGCTAGGCCCCGTTCCTTTGCAGAGGCTGCTGCCGGATAAACACACGCCTTATTGAAACTCATTTATCGACTATCGACCTCATTATGAAAATCTATTGTCCCCATTGTGAATGGAAGCCTGGAGCTGGTGACCGATGGCACTGTAGTTGCGGCCATAGATGGAACACGTTTGACACGCAAGGGCGCTGCCCGAAGTGTGGCAAGGTGTGGCTGGATACGCAGTGCCTGGCCTGCCACCAATGGGCCAAGCATCACGACTGGTACCACGACCTGCCGCCGGTAGAACTCGACGTGGTTGAGGAAACAGCCCCGCTGGCCGATACCACGCGATAGGGCTGGCATGAGATCCGTGCCAATAACCCAGCCTTCCGAGCCTTTGGGCGCGGCTGTTAACCGTCTTGCAACAATCGCCTTGGTTTTGCGAATCTACATGTTGTTTTTCTAACACCGGAAACCTTACGCCCTGCATTCGTACATAAACGTTGGGCTCGCTTACAGGGAGCCTTTTATTGCGCGCTTTTTGATGTTCGCCTTATGAAAAAACCATTCTCCTCGAAGCTTCTGATCTTTCCGGCCTTGTTCCTCTTTGGAATAGGCACCCTGCTTGGCGTCAAGCTGGAGTCGGCGCTGTCCGAGCAAGACACCATCGAGCAACTGCGCAAGCTGGAAGATGCGTTTCTGATCATCAACAAACGCTACGTGGAAGGCGTGGAAGCAGGCCAAATGGCAGAGAACGCCATCCTGGGGATGCTCGAAGACCTGGATCCGCACTCATCGTACATCAGCGCCGAAGAGATCGCCGAGATTCAGGAGAGCTACCAGGGCTCGTTTGGCGGCATCGGGATTACGTTTGAGGTGCCCAACGACACGGCGCAGGTGATCACCACCATCGAAGGCGGACCAAGTGAGGCAGCGGGTCTCCGCGCAGGCGACCGTATCATTGCCGTAAACGACTCTGCCGCCATCGGTCTCCGCGACCGGGGCATCCAGAAGCGCCTTAAAGGCCCTATCGGCACCGAGGTAGACGTGACAGTGAAACGCTACGGCGTCCCGAACCCGCTGACATTCACGATCGTGCGCGACCGCATCCCGCTGTATTCGGTGGATGGTGTGCACATGGTAGACGAACAGACTGGCTACATCCGCGTCACCCGCTTTGCGCAAACCACCTACGAAGAATTTCGCGAGGCGCTGTATCAACTCAAGGCGCAAGGGATGCAGCGCCTCATCCTCGACCTGCGCAACAACCCGGGCGGCATCATGCAGGACGCCGTTGAGATGGTGGACGAACTGGTACCGGGCAACCCCGTGATTGTCCGCACCAAAGGCCGCACCATTCCTGAGCAAACCCTGCGGGCCCAGGAAGTCGGCGCGTTCGAGTCGCAGCCGGTGATTGTGCTGGTGAACAGCTACTCGGCCTCGGCCAGCGAAATTGTGGCGGGAGCCTTGCAAGACCACGACCGCGCCCTCATTGTGGGCCAGCGGACGTTTGGCAAGGGCCTCGTGCAGAACCAGTTCCCGCTGCCCGATGGCAGCCTGCTCCAGATGACGACGGCGCGTTACTACACGCCGTCGGGCCGCCTCATCCAGACGCCCTACGAAGACGGCAACCTCGAAAGTTACTACGAAGGCAAGTTCGCCGACTACCAGGAGTCGGTGTTCCACGTGGCTGCCTACAAAGAAAGCATCCCCGACTCGCTCAAGTACGAGACGACGCACGGGCGCACGGTGTTTGGCGGCGGTGGCATCTTGCCTGACTACATCATCCCGCCGGACACGATGATGGCTCCCGCGCTGCAATACACCTTTGGCGGTGGCCTCGACCCCGTGTTCCGCACCTGGTTTGCCAGTCGCGAAGCCGCTTTCCGCGAGGCATGGACCGAGAGCCCGGACGCCTTTAGCGACACCTATGCAGTCTCCGGCGCGGAATGGGAGGCATTCTGGGAGGTGGCCCAGACCGAACACGACGTCACGCTCACCAGCGATGCCGACGCCGTAAATCTTGCCAACGGCGTGCTGGCCCGCGCTGACGTGCAAGACCACCGCGAGACCATCGAGATTTACATCAAGGCGATGCTGGCGCGGCAGCTTTTTGGCACCAACGCCGCCATTCCGCTTTATAACCAAATCCAGCCCGTCTTCCAGCAAGCCCTGGCCCTTTGGGAAGAAGCCGAATCGCTGGCGGGCTACTACCAGCCCGGGAACAGCAACAACCTGGGTCGCTCTGGGTATTAAATAGAGTCCAAGTAGAATCTGGCTGAACGCTTGATGTGAACGGTTCTCTGAAATGATTAAAAAGAAAGTCTCAAATAAAGGAAAATCGGTTAAGGTTACGTTTGAACTTCCTGCGGACCTTGTTCAAGAAAGTGCCTCTGTTGTAGGGTCCTTCAATGATTGGGATCCTGAAGCTGATGTTATGACCTTTGTGAAAACACGCAAGGTGTGGAAAAAGGAAATTTCCTTTGATGCTGGCGAAACGGTAAAATTCCGATACTTTATTGATGGGGCATGGAAAAATGAAAAGGAGTTCGATGACGAACTGCCCTTTGATGAGGATGCGGATATAGATGTTGTGCTAACGGAAACACTTGCACTCACAAATCATGCCCTCACTTCTTTGCGGAATACGAAGGAAGCGCTTGAAAAGACTGAACTTATACTAGATGAGATCAGCGCCGACTATCAGAAATAGGCGTGATTTACAGTTATGGGCTGGCAAGAAACGGCAAAAGATTTAAGCTTTAAAATAGCGGACCTCCTCAAGGAATTATTTACCGTTCAAGCTAGAGTTGAAGGTGTTAAGGAGACGGTTGACCGAACACGGGAAGATCAAAAGGCTTTTATTGATCAAACAAAGCAAGACATTCGGGATATCCAGAAGGATGTAGATGAAATTCGTCGCCGTCTAGCCCGCATCGAAGGATTAATAGATTCTGTCATGGTTGCTTCGACAAAAGAAGCCATAATTCAACTCGCTAGAGAACACCAAGATCAACATGGTTCCTTAGACAATTTTTCGCCGCTAAAAATGCTGGATGAAAATAAAACCTAAAGGAGAATAATTTGAAGGTCGCGTTTTCAGGCTTTGCAAAGCGACCGTTGGCCTCAGCGTCAACGGTCGCTTTTTTTGTTGCTGCACGCGCTCGCTGCTCGTTTCGAAACCTCCGTGCCGCTTCTGCATTTTCGGAACCCTTTCTTTTCATTCTTTTCTGCTCGTCATGATGCGTCTTGCTGCTGGTGTCTGTCTGGTTCTGGGATTTTGGATGATGGGGTGTGCCAGTGCCCCACCTCCCGTGGTTACCGCGCTCGATGCGGATTCGTCCCAGGCCGAGGTGTCTGTGCAGCGTCCGCTGCCCCATCCCATTCACCCCCCGGCGTTGTTCGAACAAGCCATCGACCTGGGCACGCGCACTGCCGACGGGCAGCCCGGTGCCGACTACTGGCAGCAGACGGCGCAGTATGTCATTGATGCGCGGCTTTTTCCTGAGGCCAAGCGGCTGGAAGGCCACGCCCGCATCACCTACGAAAACCACGCCCCGCATGCGCTGGAACAGGTGCATTTTGAACTGGCGCAAAACCTGCATGCGGCCGCCTCGGTGCGTACGGAGCCCGTAGAAATCACGGGCGGGGTACAGTTGGAGCAGGTGCGCGTGGGCGATGTGACCCTGGAAGCCGACGCCGATTACGAAGTCCTGGGCACGCAACTGGTGGTGAACCTGCCCGCCCCGCTCGAACCGGGCACGGCGACGACGTTCACCATCCGGTGGCAGTTCACCATCCCACAGGCCGGGGCCGGGGGGCGCATGGGCTACAGCGAGGACAACATGTTCTTCCTTGCCTACTGGTATCCGCAGGTGGCGGTGTACGACGACGTATACGGCTGGATGACGGATTCTTTTACCGGCGGCGCGGAGTTTTACGCCGACTTTGCGAACTACGACCTGACCATCGAAGCGCCTGAACACTGGCTCGTGATGGCAACCGGCGCGTTGCAAAACCCGGATGATGTGCTGGCTGAACCCATCGCCGAGCGGATGCGCGAAGCCTATGCCAGCGATGAGCCGGTGGTGGTGGTAGGCCCCGACGATTTTGGAGCCATCACAAAACCTTTCGAGGCACTCTCGTCCCTATCAATCGACGACACCACCGACGTGCTGGACGAAGCGCTCCCCGATGATCCTACGTTTGATGAAGAGGCCGCACAGGTACAGCGGCTGCGCTGGCACTTCAGGGCGCAGAACGTACGCGACGTGGCGTTCAGCGCCACCCGCGAATCCATCTGGGAAGCGGCCCGCACCCCCATCGGCGACCGCGACCGCGACGGCGAGACGGACACGACCTACGTCAACACCATCTACCGCGAAAGCGCCCCGTTCTGGAGTGCCGTCACCAAGCACCAGCAACATGCGCTCACCTACTTCTCGGAATTTACCGACATCCCCTACCCGTGGCCGCACATGACCGCTGTGGAAGGCGGCGGCATCATCGGCGGCGGCATGGAGTTTCCGATGATGACGCTCATGGGCGACTACAACACCCGCGGCGACAGCGCCTTGTACTATGTGACGGCGCACGAACTGGCGCACATGTGGGTCCCGATGATTGTCAGTACCAACGAGCGGCGCTATAGCTGGATGGACGAAGGGATGACCAGCTTTGCGGAGAACCAGGCGCGGTTCGATTATTACCCCGGACAAAACCACAACCTGCCGGATCTGCAAACGTACCTGTTCGTCGCTGCGGTGGATCTGGAAGGCGAGATGATGCGGTGGTCCGACTACCACTACCCCGGCCCCGCGTTTGGCATTGCGTCGTACAGCAAACCGGCGTCGGTGCTGGTGGCGCTACGCGGGGTGTTGGGCGAGGCGGTCTTTATGCGGGCATACCGGGCCTTCCTGAACGAGTGGTCGTACAAACACCCGTACCCGTGGGATTTCTTCAACACGATGGAGCGCGTCAGCGGGCGCGACCTCGACTGGTTCTGGCATAGCTGGTACTACACCACCTGGACGTTCGATCAGGCCATCGCCGAGGTGAAGACGGTGGGCAACAGCACGCAGGTAGTCATCGACGACCTCGGTCAGATTCCGATGCCGACGACCCTGCACGTCACGCTCGACACCGACGAAGTTATCGAGATCAAGCTGCCCGTGGAGACGTGGCTGCAAGGGGCCACGCAGGCCACGGTCGACCTCAACGGTGAAGTCAACGTCGTTCGGGCTGAATTGAACCCGGGCCGGGTTTTCCCCGACGTGGATTGGCGCAACGACGTGTGGGAACGGGATTAGGAGGAGAGGGAATTGGATGGAGGGAAGGGAGCGGCAGCGTTACACCAACACGCTGGTCCCTTCCGTTCGCTGGGTGGCTACATCGGTGAGCAGCGTGTCAAACTCAGTAACGTGGGTGCGCCAGTCGAGACGTTCGAGGATTTCGCGGAGGGTGGTAGGCGGCAGCGGGCGCTCTTCGCCTTTCAGGATAGTGAACAACATCCGGAAGAGGTTCTCCTCGTCCTGGTACAGCACGGGCGCATGCAGCAGCG
>JAUIDY010000071.1 GCA_030428385.1 Rhodothermia bacterium
TGGGCTTGTTCGGCCTCGCCGCCTTCACCGCCGAACGCCGCACCAAAGAGATCGGCGTGCGCAAAGTGCTCGGCGCGTCGGTGGGCGGCATCGTGCTGCTGTTGTCGAAAGACTTCGCCCGGCTGGTGGTGATCGCGCTCGTGGTGGCGGCCCCGCTGGCGTATTTCGCGATGGACCGCTGGCTGACCGACTTCGCCTACCGCATCGACCTCGGCGTGGGGCCGTTTGTGCTGGCCGGCTTGTTGGCCCTTGCCGTCGCCTTCCTGACCATCAGCTACCAGTCGATCCGTGCTGCCATTGCCGATCCCGTGAAAAGCCTTCGATATGAATAGGGCTATCGGCTTTCAGCTATCAGCTTTTGGTTCTTCGGAGCAACGCTGATAGCCAACAGCCGATAGCCAACAGCCCATAAATCCCATGCTCAAAAACTACTTCACCCTCACCCTGCGTCGCCTTCGGAAGCATCCCGGCTACACGGCCATCAACGTGGTTGGCTTGGCGGTGGGGATGGCGTGTTGTGTGCTGATGCTGCTGTTTGTGCATGACGAACTCAGCTACGACCGCTACCATGAAAACAGCGACCGGGTGCATCGGGTGACGCGGTCGTGGATCAACGAAGCGGGCGAAACAAGCCTGCACCTCGCCCGCGTCGCTGCTCCCATTTCTCCTTTGCTCGCCGAGGAATTTCCCGAAGTGGAAGCCAGCACGCGCATCTGGGGCGGCTATGGTTTTCTGATGAGCCGCGACGAACTGTACGTCGAAGAAGACAACGTCTATTTCGTCGAGGAAGCGTTCTTCGACCTCTTCACGACACCGTTTGTGCAGGGCGATCCCGCCACGGCCCTCACCGAGCCGTTTACGATGGTGCTCACCGAATCGACGGCGCGGCGGTACTTCGGGGAGGCCGACGCGATGCATCAGACGCTGACGCTGGACGGCGACGACTACCGCGTGACGGGTGTGGTGGAAGACCCGCCGCTGAATACACATTTTCGCTATGACGCACTGGGCTCATTTGCTACGCTGATTGCCAGCTTCTCGGAGTCGCGGTGGAGCCACTGGGGCTTTAACAACTACGCCTCCTATGTGCTGCTGCACGAGGGAGCCGATGCCGAGGCATTAGAAGCCAAGCTGCCCGGCTTCCTGAATACACATTACAAAGCCGACGCCTCGCAGGAGACGCAGCTGCATTTGCAGCCGCTGCCGAGCATCCACCTGCATTCGCACCTCGACACCGAACTCGGCCCCAACGGCGACATCGCGTATGTGTATCTGTTCTCGGCGGTGGCCTTGCTGGTGCTGCTGGTGGCGTGTTTCAACTTTATGAACCTGGCGACCGCCCGCGCCAGCCGCCGCGCCAAAGAAGTGGGTGTGCGCAAGGTGCTGGGCGCACAGCGCGGGCAACTGATGAGGCAGTTCTTCGGGGAGGCGCTGGTGCTGGCCCTGTTGGCGCTGGTGGGTGCCCTGTTTCTCGTGGAAGCCACCCTGCCGCTCTTTAACGATTTTGCAGGCAAAGAGCTGAACCTGTTTGGCGAACACGCCGCGCTGGGTCTGTTGATCCTGGTCGGCATCACGTTGTTTGTGGGCGTGGTGGCGGGAAGCTACCCGGCGTTTTTCCTGTCGCGCTTTCAGCCGGTGCGGGTCCTCAAAACGGCCGTCGCCGCTGGATCGTGGCGGTCGCGCTTCCGCACCGTCCTGGTGGTGTCGCAGTTTGGCATCGCGGTGCTGCTCATCATCGGCGTCTTCGCCATCGTGCAGCAGTTGAACTATGTGCAGCAGAAGCAACTCGGCTTTGACGAGGCGCAACTCGTCACGCTGCCGCTGGGCACCACGCTGGCGCAGGATTTTGACAACGAGCGAAACAAGCTCGTGGCACATCCCGGGGTGTTGTCGATGACGGCGTCCAAGTTTGTCCCGTCGAATGCGTTGCTCGATAACATCGATGGTGCCGCCGAGGTGGAGGGCACCATGCGGGAATACCGCGAGATGCCGCTGGTGCCCGTGGATCACGACTTTGTTTCTACCTACGGCATGCAACTGGTGGCGGGGCGCGATTTCTCGAAGGAACGGGCCAGCGACTCCACCGAAGCCGTCCTCCTGAATGAGGCCGCCGTCGCGCGCGTGGGATGGGCGTCGCCCGAAGCAGCCATTGGCAAGACGTTTACGATGGAGGGCAACGCGAACAATCGCCGCGCCACGGTGATTGGCGTGGTCAGCGACTTTCACTTCGAGTCGCTGCACGAGCGCATTGCGCCCATGATCCTGTTTATCCAGCCCGCGCCCGGTTTTTACCAGGCCACGATCCGCATTTCTGGAGACCGTATCCCCGAGACGCTGGCCTTTTTGGAAGCGCAGTGGGCCGTCTATCGCCCCAACATGCCCTTCGCGCCCGCCTTCGTGGATGCCCAGTTCGACGCCTTGTACCGCAGCGAAGCCCGGATGGGGCAGGTGCTTGGGCTGTTCGCGCTTCTCGCCGTGCTCATCGCGTGCCTGGGGTTGTTTGGGCTGGCGTCGTTTGTGGCGCAGCAGCGCACCAAAGAGATCGGCGTGCGCAAGGTCCTCGGCGCGTCAGTGGGCAACGTCATCCTGCTGCTTTCCAAAGATTTTGCCGTGTTGGTGCTGGTCGGTTTTGTGGTGGCGGCCCCGCTCGCGTATTTCGCCGTGCAGCGCTGGCTCGCTGATTTTGCCTATCACATCGAGTTGGGCGCGCCGCCCTTCCTGTTAACAGGGCTGGGCATCCTCACCATCGCCTTGCTCACCGTCAGCTTTCAATCCATCCGTGCGGCCCTCGCCGATCCGGTGAAAAGCCTCAGATATGAATGACACGCTAACGCCGTTTGTTTGAAACGTGAAACGTAAAACGTGAGGGTGCCGAGCACCATCGCTGCAGTGAAGTTCACGTTTTACGTTTCACGCATCACGTTTCCAAGACCCACGCTTAGAACGCACTGCCGGACCCCTATGCTTAAAAACTACCTCACCATCGCCTTTCGGAATCTGCGCAAACACAGCGGGTTCACGCTCATCAACGTCTTTGGCCTCGGGCTGGGTATCATGGCGAGCCTGCTCATCGGGCTGTATGCACGGCACGAACTGACCTACGACCGCTTTCACGAGAAGGCCGACCGTATCCACCTTGTCTACAAAGAACGCCTCACGCCCACAGGCATGCAGCGGACCGAAGACACCTGGGCGCCGCTGTCGGAGGCGTTGCAAGACGACTATCCCGCCGTGGTGGATGGCGTACGGCTGATGGATAACCCGGAGTGGGTGCAATATGGTGAGCACCGCTTCCAGGAGCAGGTCACCTACGCCGATGCCTCGCTTTTTGATGTTTTTGACGTGCCGCTGGTGCGCGGCGACCCGACAACGGCGCTGGTCGACATCAACAACGTGGTGATCTCGGAGGACATCGCCGAACGTTTCTTTGGCGACACCGACCCCATCGGGAAAACGCTGACGGTCGATCACACCTACTCGTTTACTGTGACGGGTATTTTGGCACCGCTCCCGAGCAACTCTACGCTCGACATTGACCTCGCCGTGCGGTGGGAGAGCATCGACTCGTACGACGACTTCAAGGATAACTGGGGCGGCTCGTTTCTGTTTACCTACATCCTGCTGGCCCCCGATGCCGAGGCTGCCGCGCTGGAGGCGCAGTTCCCGGCGTTCATCACCAAAATCTGGGACGCCGAAGTGGCCGAGCGGACCAACTTCCGATTGGAGCCGCTGTCGGAGTTGCACAACGCCCGGACGGGCAACCGGCGCTATGCCTATATCCTCGTGGGCATCGCGCTCGCCATCCTGTTGATTGCATGTATCAACTTCACCAACCTCGCCACCGCCCGTTCGATGGAGCGGGTGCGTGAGATCGGCATGCGCAAGGTGATGGGAGCACACCGTCCCCAACTCATCGGTCAGTTTCTGGGCGAGGCCATCTTCCTGAGCCTGATGGCGCTGGCGCTGGCGCTGGCCTTGACGCAACTGCTGATCCCGGCGTTCAACGAATTTTACGACCTGCGCCTGAGCCTGACGTTGCTGCATCCGGCGACGTGGTTGTTGGTGCTGGGGTTGGGACTGCTGGTGGGATGCCTCGCCGGGCTGTATCCCGCGCTATATCTCTCGGGTCTGCGCCCCATCAGCACCCTGCGGGGGGCGTCGAACAAAGGCCCATCGGGGTTGCGGCTGCGGCAAGGACTCATCGTCACCCAGTTTGCCGTCTCCATCGCCCTGATTGCCTGCACGCTGCTGGTGCGCAACCAGATCAACTACATGAAAAACGCGGACCTGAAGCTGGACCGCGAAAACCTCGTGGCGCTCTCGGTGGAGCCGGGCGATTTCGCTGATGCCGAGGCGGCGCAGCAGCAGTTGAACGCCTTTACGGAAGCCCTGGCGCAAGAAAGCCGCGTTGTGTCGGTCACGTCCTCGGCGCACCGTCCGGGTGAGTGGGCGGGCTGGTTCACGTTTGCGCGTCCGCAGGACTGGGGCGACCGCGACCCGCTGCGGCTGCGTGTTGCCTACATGGACGAGCATTACTTCGACACCTATGGTATTGAACTGGTAGCAGGCGAAGGCTTCGATCCCGAACGCCCCGCCGACATGGAAACCGCCATCATCATCAATGAAGTCGCCGTGCGCGACTTTGGCTGGACGCTCGGCGAGGCGGTGGGCAAGACCGTAGGCCGAGGCAATACCGACTTCACCGTCATCGGTGTGGTGGCCGACTACCACTTCGACTCGCTCCAGAACGAAGTCGCCCCGGTGTTGCACAACTACCGCCCGACGGAGCACAACGTTCACAACTACATCACCGTCCGCCTCACGCCCGGCGACACGCAAGAAGCTCTTGCGATGATGGAGGGCCACTGGGCAACCGTTGATCGGTCGCGCCCGATGCCCTACGAGTTCGTGGATGAGACCTATGCCGCGCTCTACGAGCAGGAAGACCGCATGGCCGCCGCGGCCGGTGCGTTTACGCTGCTGGCCGTACTGGTGGCGTGTCTCGGCTTGTTAGGATTGGCGGCGTTTGCGGCACAGCAGCGCACCAAAGAGATCGGCGTGCGCAAAGTCCTCGGCGCGAGCGTGACGCGCATTGTGCTCTTGCTCACCAAAGAGTTCTCGTGGCTGGTGTTGGTGGGCTTTGCGCTGGCGGTACCGCTGGCGTATTTCGCCATCGATGAGTGGATGACCGCGTTTCCCTACCGCGCCGCCATCAGCGTGTGGCCATTTGTGTGGGCAGGGCTTCTTGCGTTCATCGTTGCCGTCCTCACGATTAGCTCGCAGTCCATCCGCGCGGCCCTCGCCGACCCGGTCGAGAGCCTACGGTACGAATAGGCTGTCGGCCTTTGGCTGTCAGCTATCGGCTCTTCGGAGCAACGCTGACAGCCAACAGCCGATAGCTGATAGCCCCTAAGCCATGCTCGAGAACTACTTCGTCATCGCGTTTCGCAATCTGCGCAAACAGCCCCTCTACACGACCGTGAGTGTGGTGGGGCTGGCGGTGGGGCTGGCGTGCTGCTTGCTGGTCACGCGCTACGTGCAGCACGAACGGAGCTATGATGATTTTCATGAGGCGTCTGATCGCGTCTTTCGCCTGACGTATGAGGAGTTCAACACGCCCGCGATGCGGCACCTCGCCACCGTGTCGCCGCCGATGGGGCCTGCGCTGGTGGACGAGTATCCCGAAGTGGTAGACTTCGTGCGCCTGCGCACCCCCGATCGTGCCATCCTTGCGTATGGCGACACGCAGTTCTACGAGCAAAACTTCTTCTACGCCGACTCGTCGTTCTTCAAACTGTTCTCGTTTCCGCTGGCCCACGGCGACCCCGCCACCGCGTTGCAGGCCAGCAACACCGTGGTGCTGACGGCAGAAGCCGCCCGAAAGTACTTCGGCGACCGCAATCCCGTGGGCGAGATCATGCGGTTCAACAACGAAGAAGATCTCACTGTGACAGGTGTGATGGAGCCATTGCCCGCGAACACGCACCTCCAGTTCGACTGCCTGATTTCGTTCTCGACGTTCCGCGTTCCCTTGGGCTATCCGGTCACCCTCGAAAGCTGGGGGTGGATCTCGTTTCATACCTACCTGCTGTTGGCGGAAAACACCAACGCCGAGGCGCTCGAAGCGAAGCTGACGGCGTTTATGCGGAATCACTTCGCCGATGGCCGTGCCGACCGGGCGCGGCTTCAACTCCAGCCAGTCAGCGACATTTACCTGGGCACGCCCGAACACCACGCGATGAAGCATGGAAGCACGGCGTACCTCTATGGTCTCTCGGCCATTGCGGTGCTCATTTTGCTGCTGGCCTGTTTCAACTTTACCAACCTCTCGACGGCGCAGGCGTTGCGGCGGCACAAAGAGGTTGGAGTGCGAAAGGTGTTGGGTGCTGAGCGCAGGCAAGTGCGGATGCAGTTTTATGGCGAGGCGACGCTGGTGGCTTTGCTGAGTCTGGTTGTTGCGCTGGCGCTGGTGCAGGGTGGGGCCGCCATCAGCACCTCGTGGCTTGGCCTTTCGATTCCTATGGATCACGGGGCCCTCCTAAAGATGCTAGGTTGGGGACTGGGTGTGGCAGCCCTTGCGGTGTTGATCGCGGGGAGCTATCCCGCCATAATGCTGGCTCGTTTTCGTCCGGGTGTGATGCTCAATCCGCCCGTGGGAGGAGCCAGCGGTCGCCTGCGTGGCGCGCTGGTCGTGCTCCAGTTCAGCATCACCGTCGGGCTTGTGGTTGCCAGCCTTGTCATTGCCCAGCAGATGCGCTTTATCCAGACCAAGGACCTCGGGTTCGACAAAGAGGAAGTGATTGCGGTGCATATGCTGGGGTCGGAACTGCTGGGGCGTTACCCGGCGATGCGCGAGGTGCTGTTGCAGAACCCACACGTGGTGAACGTGAGCCGGGGCGGCAACCTGTTCGACGGCGACCAGGGCTCCGTTCCCATTACGCCCGAGGGCAACAATGAGGAGCCCGTCCGAGCGATGAACATCTACGGGTTGGAGCACCACTTTGTGGAGACGCTGGGGCTGGACGTGATCAACGGAAGAGCCCCGTCCGAGGCCTTTCCTTCCGACTCTGCCCAGGCGGTTCTGCTCAACCGCCGCGCCGCCGACATCCTGGCCGAGACAGTGCCGGGCTGGGAAGACCCCATTGGCAAACGGGTGCAGGTAGATGAGATTATGGCGGGGCAGGTCATTGGTGTGGTGGAGGACTTTCATTTCGCGTCGCTGCATGCGTCCATCAACCCGCTGGTGCTGTTCTTCTCGCGTGGGGCGCAGGACAAAGTCTTCGTCCGGGTGCGACCCGGCGATGTAGAGACAACGCTGGCTTCGCTGGAGCAAGACTGGCGCACCGTGGCCCCTGACCTCCCGTTCAGCTACACCTTTCTGGACGACCACATTGCCGCGCTGTACGCCCGCGACCAACAGTTTGCCCGGCTGGTGATGGGGTTGGCGCTGCTGACGATTCTGGTGGCCTGCCTCGGCTTGTATGGCATCGTCGTTTTTGTCACCCAGCGCCGGGCCAAAGAGATCGGTATTCGCAAAGTCCTCGGAGCCTCCGCGGCGAGTCTGATGGGGCTGTTGTCGAGGCGATTCCTGCGCTATGTCGTGCTTGCCAACCTCATCGCGTGGCCGTTGGCGTATGTGGGGCTGCAACGCTGGCTGGACGGTTTTGCCTACCGCGTCCCGTTGAGTCCGTGGCTTTTCCTGGGTGCAGGCCTGGCTACCCTTGCCCTGGCCTGGCTCACGATGAGCTACCAGACGATTCTCGCCGCCCTCGCCGACCCCGTCAAAAGCCTTCGTTATGAATAGGCTGACAGCCAACAGCCAATAGCTGATAGCCCCCAAAAGCCATGCTCAAGAACTACTTCCTTATCGCGTTTCGGAATTTGCGGAAGCATCCGCTGTATGCGTTTGTCAACGTCGTCGGGCTGGCGCTGGGGCTGGCGTGCTGCACGTTCATCGTCTTGTATGTGATGGATGAGGTGCGCTACGACCGCTTCCACGCCGACGCCGACCAGATCTACCGCGTGGTGGAGGACTGGCACGAAGGCGACCGCGAAAGCTACCGGGCGACGACGTACGGAGCCATGGCGTGGCTGCTGGAGGAAGAGTTTCCGGTGATCGACGATGCGGTGCGGGTGTTGCCCTATCCCCTGCTCGTCACGCCCGACAGCGACACGAAGTACCAGGAAGACGGCGTCTACTTCGTCGATTCTACCTTCCTCAACGTGTTCAACTTCCCGTTGAAGCGGGGCGAGGCCGCCACGGCCCTGGAGGCCCCGTTCTCGGTGGTGCTGTCGGAGCCGATGGCGCACAAGTATTTCGGCGACGCCGAGGCGGTGGGGCAACTCTTGCAGGTGCGCGACGACGAAGCCATCTATGAATTCACCGTGACCGGCGTCCTCGATGTGTTGCCGTCGAACACGCATTTTCAGTTTGACATGCTGGCGTCGTTTTCCAGCATGCGCACCATGTACAGCCCATGGGTGGAGGACGCGGGCAACTGGGACCATCCGCCGCTCTACACGTACGTGAAGCTGGATGCCCAGGCTGATGCGGGGGCGCTGGAGGCACAGCTTCCGGCCTTCGCCGACCGGCGCGTGCGGAGTGATGTGGCGCAAAGCCGCACCTTCCGTTTGCAAGCCCTCACCGACATCCGCCTGAAGTCGGCCCGCGAGGAAGAACTGACGCCCGGGAGCAACATCACGTATGTGTACCTTTTCGGGCTCATCGCTTTCTTCATTCTGCTCATTGCGTGCATCAACTTTATGAACCTCGCCACGGCGCGGGCCGCCGGGCGGGCGCAAGAGGTGGGATTGCGCAAGGCGCTGGGGGCGCAGCGCAGTCAACTCATGCGCCAGTTCCTCAGCGAGTCGATGCTGATGGTGGCCGTGGCGCTCCTGCTGGTGATCGTGCTGGTGGAAGCGCTGTTGCCCGTGTTCAACGCCGTCTCGGGCAAGACGCTGGCGTCGGGGGTGTTTTTGCACTGGACGGTGCCGCTGCTGCTGCTCGGAACGGTCGTCGTTGTGGGCCTGCTGGCAGGCAGTTACCCCGCCCTCTATCTCTCGGCTTTTCGCCCGGCGCGGGTGCTCAAAGGCGCAACGACCACCGCCAGCCGCATGGCCGTCCATTTCCGCAAAGGACTCGTCGTCTTTCAGTTTGCCGTTTCTATTGCGCTTATCATCGGGACGGGCGTCATCTACCAGCAACTGCACTATGCGCAGAACGAGCGGCTGGGCTTCGACAAGGAGCACGTGGTGCTGATCCCCATGCGTGATGTCGACAACCAGTACAACTACACCACGCTGAAAACCATGTGGCAGCAGATTCCCGGCGTGGCGCACGTCACCGCCTCGTCGGGGATGCCGGGCCTTGATGTGAACCTGCGTCCGCTACCCGTTCACCCCGAAGGCAGCACCGACACGCTCAGTCTGGACGTGCTCACCGTCGATCACGACTACGCCGAAACCTACGGGCTGGAGATCGTGGCGGGGCGCGACTTCGACGAAGCGTTCCCGGTGGATGCCACCTCGAGCTATTTGATTAATGAAAGCGCCGCCGCGCGGTTTGGCTGGGACGACCCGGTGGGCAAAACGCTCACCGCCAGCGTGTGGTTTAACGGGCATTCGGACAAGGAAGGGCAGATCGTGGGCGTGGTGAAAGACTTTCAGTACCACTCCTTGCGCCACGGCATCGACCCGCTTGTCTTCCACATCTTTCCCAACACCTACTACTACGACTACGTGGCGGTGCGCCTGCACCCGAACGACATCTCGGAGACCCTCGCGGCGCTCGAAGCAGGCTGGGCGCAGTTTAACCCTGCCCGTCCGTTTGAGTATCGCTTCCTCGATGAGCAGTTCGATGCGCTGTACCGCACCGAGGAGCGGCTCGGTACGTTGTTTGGCTACTTTGCGGCGCTCGCTGTCCTGATTGCGTGCCTCGGCTTGTTCGGCCTCGCCGCCTTCACCGCCGAGCAGCGCACCAAAGAGATCGGCGTGCGCAAGGTGCTGGGCGCGTCGGTGGCAGGCATTATCCTGCTGCTCTCGAAGGACTTGCTCAAGCTGATCGCCGTGGCGTTTGTGCTGGCTGTGCCGCTGGCCTACGTGGCGATGCAGGGTTGGCTGGCGGGCTTTGCCTACCGCATCGAGTTGCCGTGGACGTTGTTTATCATCACCGGCCTCGGGGCGTTGGCCGTGGCGTGGCTCACGGTCAGCTTCCACGCCATCCGCGCCGCCCTCGCCGACCCCGTGAAAAGTTTACGCTATGAATAGGGCCATCGGCCTTCAGCTATCGGCTTTCGGTTCTTCGGAGCAACAGCTGATAGCCAACAGCCGATAGCTGACAGCCAAAAAATCCATGCTCAAACACTACTTCAAAATCACCGTGCGCTCGCTGAGCAAACAACTCGGCTATTCCGTCATCAACGTCCTGGGCTTGGCGGTGGGGCTGGCATTTTGTACGCTCATCGTGCTGTTCGTCCGCGATGAACTGACGCACGACCGGTTTCATGCCGAGGCCGATCACCTGTACCGCGTGCTGCGGGTGAGCGACATGCCAAACCAGGGCATTTTTGATCAGGATCCCTACCAGCCCATTCCGCTGGCCCCCGCGCTGATGGAGGCCATCCCGGAAGTGGAGCAGGCGGTGCGTTTCTACCGGGATGAGTACCTGATCGGGCACGGCGACCTGATGCAGGAAGAGATGCTGCTCTTTGCCGACCCCGCCATGCTGGAGGTCTTCTCCTTCCCGCTGCGGCATGGCGACCCGCGCACCGCGCTGGCCGACCTCAACAGTATCGTGCTGACCGAAACGGCGGCGCAGCGCTATTTTGGCACCGACGATGTGGTGGGCGAGACGATGCAGGTACGCCTCGGCGGGGCGTTTCATGACGTAACCATCACCGGGGTGGCACACGACGTGCCGAGCCAGTCGAGCATTTCGTTCGATTACCTGCTGCCCTACCAGAAACTGCCCGATGCGCACGAGTGGATCCGCAACCGCATGGAGGTGTGGCGGGCGTCGTCGGCCATCACCTACGTCAAGTTGCAAGACGGCGCGTCGGCGCAAGCGGTCGAGGCCAAGATGCGCGACCTCCGCGCCACGCATTTTCCCGACGAAGCCGCCAACCTGCGCGAAATGGGCCTATGGGAGGGTACCGAAACGCCCATCCACTTCGCGTTGCAGCCGCTGGCCGACATCCACCTGAACCCGACGGTTGGTGCCGGACTGAAAGCGCCCAGCGACCCACGCTATGCGTACATCCTCGGCGGCATCGCGCTAGCGATATTGTTGCTTGCCTGTATCAACTTTACGACCCTCGCCATCGGGCGCTCGGCGAGCCGGGCGCGGGAAGTGGGCATCCGCAAGGCCGTCGGGGCACCACGTGCGCAACTGATGGCGCTGTTTTGGGGCGAGGCATTGCTCCTCACCGGCTTGGCGCTTGTGTTGGGGCTGGCGCTCGCCGAGGCGGCGTTGCCCGTGTTTAACACCCTCGCCAACAAGGCGCTGGACCTGACGCTCGACGTGCCGATGGTGGCCGCGCTCGGCGGCTTGCTGCTGCTCACGGGGCTGGCGGCGGGTAGTTATCCGGCGCTGCGCCTTTCGGGGCTGCGCCCGCTCGACACGCTGCGGCAGCGCCTCCGGCTCGGCGGTTCGAACCGGTTTACGCAGGCGCTGGTCGTTTTTCAGTTCGCCATCTCCATCTTCTTCATCGCGGGTACGCTCGTGATGCTGCAGCAACTCCACTTCCTACAAAACAAAAACCTCGGCTTCAACGACGAGCAACTGGTGGTCCTCCCCACGCAGGGCATCGACGGCGAGGACCTGCGGCAGCGGCTGGAGACGCGCCTCGCCGGGCAGCCCGGGGTGCGGGGCATTACCGGCGTGAGCAGTTCGTTTACGCGGGGCTACAGCCGCGAAGGGTTTGAATACAACGGCGAACTAAAAGAAGTGTATTCCTACCGCGTGGAGGACAACTACGTCGACGTGATGGAGATGGAGCTTGTCGCCGGGCGCAATTTTAATCCGCACCTCGCCACGGACTCGACGCAGGCCATCCTCGTCAACGAAGCGATGGTGCGCGACTTCGGATGGACAAATCCCATTGGGGAACAACTGGTCGGTTTTTACACCGATCCCGTGGTGGTGGGCGTGGTGAAAGACTTCAACTTCCGGTCGCTGCACGAAACGGTGGAGCCGATGGTGCTGCTGCTGGACCCGGACTGGGGCATCCGGCACCTGCTTGTGCGTATTGCCCCGGACGACATCCCCGCGATGCTCGAAACGCTGCGCACCGCATGGGCCGACGTAGCCGACGGCGTGCCCTTCAACTATAGCTTTTTGGATGACGACGTAGCGCGTCAGTACGACGCCGAGCGGCGCTGGAATGAGATTGTGGCGTATGCAGCGGGTTTTGCGGTGCTCATCGCGTGCCTCGGGCTGTTTGGCCTCGCCGCGTTGACCGTCACCGGGCGCACCAAAGAAATCGGCATCCGCAAGGTGCTGGGCGCGACCATCTCGGATGTCACGTTCCTGCTTTCGAAGAACTTCCTGTGGCTGGTGCTGATTGGCTTTGGGGTGGCCGCCCCGCTCGCCTACCTCGCCGCGCAGGAGTGGCTGCAAGACTTTGCCTACCGCATCGACTTGGGCGTGGGTATTTTCCTCGCCGCCGGAGCAAGCACCGTGCTGATTGCCCTCGTCACCGTAAGCTACCAGGCCATTCGCGCCGCCATCGCCAATCCCGTAAAAAGCCTCCGCTACGAATGAGCAATGCGTGATGAACAATGAATCATTACTCATTCCTACTCACTAATTCCTAATCCTAATCGCCATGAGTCAGATCTGCGTATCTGTTCCGCCAATGGAGGCGGGACAAACCATCGAGATGGAAGTGACCATCAACGGAAAAAAACAAGTGCTGCACTACCGCGTGGAGTCGTTTCCGTGGCCCGAAGAGTTTGATACGGAGCAGCGTATCGGCATCCTGCGAGGATTCCTCAAGGACTATGACCGGCAGTGGGAACTGATGCAAATCGGTCCACCAGACGGTGGCCTGATCCCGATCATGTTTCGACAGAAGAACGAGCCGCGGTCGTATGCGCCCGCCGCTCAGGATGCCTCCGAAGCCTGAGCCTGTTGCAAAGCGGTCAGGCGGTCCTGCACTTTGGTATAGAGGGGCTCGTTCGCTGCAAGCCGTTCGAGCGCACGCTCGTAATCGGCGATGGCTTGGTCCGGCTTATCCGTTGCTTCGAAAAGCTGCCCGCGGTCAAAATAGTTTATTGCCATGGTGGGCTGCAGCGCGATGACCTGTGTCAGGTCGTCGATGGCTTCGGTATACCGCTCCAGGTTCATCAGCCCAATGCTACGAAAGCGGTGGGCGCGGAGTTTGTCTTCCTGATGCAAGGCGTCAGTCGCGAGGGCGCTTGCCATGTCGTCTACACCACCCTCAAAGTCTTGCATCATCATCCGGCTGGCGCCCCGATGATAATGGGCCAGCGGTTGGTTGGGATCTAGGGCCAGTCCTCGGTCGAAGTCGGCCACTGCTGCACGGTGGTTGTTTTGTGTCCGATAAATGATGCCTCGGTTGACGTACGCTTCAGCCAACGTCGAATCGAGCGCCAGCGCGTGATCATACTGCTCTCGTGCGGTGGGCAGGTTTCCTTCGTTAAAGGCGCTATTTCCTGCCTCCAGCGCCCGCTGGGCTTCGGAGGGGCCGCCACATTCGGCCAGGGGCACAAGAAAAAGAAGAAGCAAGGCGAGAAAGCGAGGGCGCAGCGACATGGACAAAGGGACGATGGTTTTCAAGCCAATGGGTCGGGTTGGGTGTTAGTGGCACAGCCATCAAGATGATGGTTAATACGGACTGCAACAAGTGATGCCTGGATACATGCCTTCAAGGAAGAGTCCTCTCTTCCCGGAGAGAGAGACACGGGCCGTAGGCAACTGATGAACGCCGCAAGCAAAACCGTGTGCGGGGAAATACACCAAAGCCACCGCTCGGCCCGGTTGAACGTTTCATCCATTATCGGCAACAGCAAAGCCTCATCAAGAGTTAACACGACGATTTCGCTCCGATTTGTTATGCTTACCCGATTGTTTCCCACCCTTTACCCTTTGTTATGGCCAAATCGCTACGTGTAGGAGTCCTGACCGGCGGCGGCGACTGCCCCGGCCTGAATGCGGTCATTCGGGCCGTTACCAAAAGCCTCATTTTGCAGCACAACGCCGAAGTCATCGGCTTTGAAGACGGCTATGAGGGCTTAATCGAGCGCCGCATGCGGTCGCTGACGTATTCTGACGTGAGCGGCATCCTGACCCGAGGCGGCACGATCCTCGGGACGAGCAACAAGGGCAACCCGTTCAACTACTACAAACGCGGCGGGGCCGATGTGTCGGCCGAGGTCAAAAAGTACCTGCGCGAGATCGGGCTGGACGCCCTCGTGCTTATCGGTGGCGACGGCACCATGTCCAGTGCGTACCGCCTGCAAGAGATGGGCATCAACTGCGTCGGCGTGCCCAAAACCATCGACAACGACCTTGTGGGTACGTCGCGCACGTTCGGGTTCGACACTGCCGTGACCATCGTCACCGAGGCCATCGACCGGCTGCACACGACGGCGCAGAGTCACAACCGCGTGATGATCATCGAGACCATGGGTCGCTACGCCGGGTGGATCGCGCTGTATGCAGGCGTGGCCGGTGGGGCCGACATCGTCCTGATCCCCGAGTTTGAGTACGACATTGACGAGGTGGCCCGTGTGTGCCGCGAGCGCGAGAGCGGTGGACAGCAGTTCACCATCATCTGCGTGGCCGAAGGCGCAAAACCGAAAGGCGGCGAGCAGGTGGTTCAGGAAATTGTCGCGGACAGCCCCGACCCGATCCGGTTAGGCGGCGTCTGCAAGATCCTCGAAAGCCAGCTCGAAAAGCGCGTGCGCAGCGAGATCCGCAGCACCATCCTGGGGCATGTGCAGCGCGGCGGTACGCCCACTGCCTACGACCGCAACCTTGCTACCATGTACGGCTCCTACGCCGCCGCGATGGTGGTGGACAAGCAGTATGGGCGTATGGTGGCGCTCCAGCAAAACAGCCTCACCAGTGTGCCCTTCGAGGAGGTGGCCAACAAAACCCGCACCGTCGGCCCCGACGCGCCCATGGTGGCCGGGGCGCTGGCCGTGGGTATGTCGTTCGGGGTCAAGAACTTCGACGTCCGCCTCGCTGGAAGCGAAATGAGCCCGTCGCTGCCGTAGGGTTTGTTGGTTAAGGAGGTGCAAGAAATTGGGGCAATATTTCAAAGCCGTTAATCCGGATAAAAGGGAATATCTAGCGTCCTTATTCGGATATGTCAAAATGTATGGTTTGCCTTGGCGTGGAGACCCTGTTTTTGGAGCAGGATGGATAAAAAGATATAGAGAGATTGCAGGTCGTTATAGCATGCATTGGCGATTTGACGGGACGCCACCCTGAAGAAAGAGATTCAAACCCTTTGCTATTAATTGATGGGAAAGCAATGCCGACCGACGAAATTCAATTCAATGGAAAGGAAATAACCGTTGCCGGTCAGACGTGGACCGTCGCCTACCCCGTCGCTGATGCAAAAATCGTAGACGGGAGAGTCGTGCTTATTTATGGGCGATCAAGCGGGCCATCCTGGCGACAGTTTCAAAACCTGCACGCTTGCGATTTGGACGGGAACGCACTGTGGACGGCTGAGCATCCGACCAATACGACAGCGGACTTTTACGTTCAGTTTATCGAGGGCGATCAGCTATCAGTTTTGAATTTTGCCAGTTATGTCTGTCAAATCGAGCCAGAAACAGGGAAACTCAAGCAAGCGATCTTCACGAAGTGACAGACCCGGAAGAACAATCTGTTTCCTGCACGTAAAAAAGCGAAACCCAACCTTATTGACACGCCATGTCTGCTACGCTTTCGGCCAAACAAACCTCGCTCCGTCTGATTGAGCGGCTGGATGAGGATGTTACTTTCGAAGACATTATCTATGAACTCTACTTCTTGCAGAAAGTGGAGCAAGGGCTGAAAGATATAAAAGAAGGACGCACCGTCGCGCACGAAGACGTAAGGAAAGAGTTTGAGAAATGGCTGTCATAAGATGGTCCTCGGCAGCGAGGCAAGATCTGGCAGCCATACGCGATTACTACGAGCAGAGTTCGCCCAACTATGCGCGGACCATCATCAGCAAACTCTTTGGTGCGGTTACTAATCTGGAGCTATTTCCGCGTATGGGGCGGCAAGTTCCAGAATTGGAGGATGAAGCATTTCGAGAAGTGATTGTCGAGGACTACCGCGTCGTGTATTTGCTCCTCGGAGACAATGAAAAGCCGGACGTGGAAGTGCTCACTATTGCACACAGCAGGCAAGACCTGATGAAAAAGCTGTCGCGGCGTGATTAGCCTAAGGCCCCAACGCCCACAACCGCATCTCCCAAACTCTCCCTCACCCAACCGCCCGTACCCAAAAAATAACGCAGCGGTGCCGCGAGGCGTTGTTGGGCTTCGTACCTTGTCCCCTGCTGTTTTCTAGGAGGCTCCCGCATCTTTATGCAACGACGCACAAAAATTATCTGCACCCTTGGCCCGGCTTCGTCGGATAAAGCCACCATCCGTGCGCTTATCGCGGCGGGAATGGACGTGGCGCGGCTCAACTTTTCCCACGGCACCCACGATGACCACCGTCAGGTGATCGATCATATCCGCAGTGCCTCCAAAGCCGAGGGCCGCCACGTCACCATCTTGCAGGATTTGCAAGGTCCCAAGATCCGCGTGGGCAAGATGAAAAATGGCGGGGTGCTCATCCACAAGGGCCGGAACCTGCTGCTCAGCATGACACCGATGGATGAGGGTACCTCCGAGCGGGTGTACGTGAGCTATCCCACCCTCGCCGAGGATGTAGAAGTAGGAGGGCGCATTCTGATCGACGACGGTTTGCTGGAGTTGGAAATCAAGGAGTGCCGGTCTAACGGCGACGTGCTCACCGAGGTCATCGTTGGCGGACCGCTCCGCTCGCGCAAGGGCGTCAACCTGCCCGACATTCGCACCTCCACGCCGTCGCTCACCGAAAAAGACCTGCTCGACCTGGAGTTTGGCCTCGCCAACGAAGTGGACATCATCGCGCTTTCGTTTGTGCGTGACGAGAGCGACGTGACCGACCTCGTGCGCCGCATCCGGGAGTCGGGCCGCCTCACCAGCGTGGTTGCCAAAATCGAGAAGCCGGAGGCGGTGCGCAAGATCGACGAGATCCTGCATGAGGCCGACGGCATCATGGTGGCGCGGGGCGACCTCGGCATCGAGATGCCGATGGCACAGGTACCGACATCGCAGAAAAAGATTATCCACAAGTGCCGCACCGCCGCGCGTCCGGTCATCACCGCCACGCAGATGCTCGAAAGCATGATCGACAACCCGCGTCCCACCCGCGCGGAGGCAAGCGACGTGGCCAACGCCGTCCTCGATGGCAGCGACGCCGTGATGCTCTCCGGCGAGACCGCTGTGGGCAAACATCCCGTGCGCGTCGTTGAGGTGATGGACCGCATCGTGCGCGAAGCCGAAACGCACTGGGCCGAGTTCCGGCGTCCGCTAGACCTGCACCCGACGCGTACCAGCGGGGCCGACGATGTTACGGAATCGGTTAGCCTCGCCACCTTCCAACTCGCCGAGCAGATTGGCGCGGCGGCCATTGCGTGCCTCACCGCTTCTGGAACCACCGCCCGCAACATCGCCCGCCACCGCCCCTCGATGCCCGTGTATGCGTTTACCGACAGCGAGCGTGTGGTGGGACAACTGGGGCTGTTGTGGGGCACCCAGGCGTTTCATATCCCTTCACAAAAAGACACCGACGCGGGCGTGAATGTGGTGCACCGCACACTGGTGGAACAGGGCCTCGCCAAGCCCGGCGATGAGGTGGTGATTACCGCCGGGATGCCGCTGCCGGAAAAGGGCCGCACCAACATGATGCACGTCACCAGGATTAAGCCGTAGGCATGGGCATTAACAGGCGGTGCCTACGTCATTGTTGCGGCGCATGATGCCAATCAATGACGGCCCCGAAGAGGCTGAATGACACACGCGTAGCGTGCAGATGACACATCCATAGGATGTAAATGGCGTATCCGCCAGGATGCAAGCGTCTATTCCGAAAGCTGGCTGCATATCAGCAGGCACAGCCCCGACAGGCTAGGGTCGATGATGCGGTAAAAGGCATACAGCCCGTCCTTGCGCCGCGCCACCATGCCTTCTTCTGCCAACAGGCGCAGGTGCTTGCTTACGTTGGCCTGGTGCTGCCCGGTCGCTTCTACCAGGTCCTGCACGTTCATTTCGCCGTTCGTGTGCAGCAGGTTCAGCAGTTCCAAGCGGACGGGCTCGCTAAGGATCTTAAACCGATGGGCGGCCTGGGTTAGGAGCAGGCGGGGAACGAGCGTGGGTTGGGTTTCCATAGCTGACACGAAGGGGGTTTCCGGGGAGAATATATTATTTCACAGTTGATTATAGGTGATGTTGAATGATCGGCTAAAACAAATATAAACAATTCAAAAATATATAATTATGCAAAATGTGCAAATCTTGTAAAGGAAAGTTTTTGACAGAACTATATAACGAAGGAGTTGTATATTGGGGCGTGTTCATTTTTCGCTACACGGATTTCTGACAACCTATGTTTGATGTACTGATGCAGCCGTGGCCCTGGTACGTGACCGGACTGGTCATTGGGCTCATGGTGCCCCTGCTGCTGGTGATAACGGGAAAAAACTTCGGCATTTCGTCGAGTTTGCGTCATGCCTGCGCTGCCGTGCTACCGGGCAAGGCTTCCTATTTTGCCTACGACTGGCGCACCCAGGGTGGATGGAATATAGCGTTTGCTGCCGGGATTGTACTCGGCGGCCTGATCGCGGGCGTTTTCTTTGCCAACCCGGAGCCCATCGCCTTGTCGGAAGCTACCGTGGCTGACCTCGCCGCGCTGGGCGTGCAGGATGTCTCGGGGCTGGTACCCGCCGACATCTTCTCATGGTCCAACCTGATGACCCTTCCTGGCTTTTTGATGATTGTAGGCGGTGGTTTTTTGCTGGGCTTCGGGGCCCGCTATGCCGGAGGCTGTACCTCGGGGCATGCCATCATGGGGCTGGCTACGTTTCAGAAACCGTCGCTCGTGGCGGTGCTGGGCTTCTTCATTGGCGGGCTCACGGCGACCTATTTCGTCCTTCCGCTGCTTCTTTAATCCGATCATTGCATAAACCATGACGACTGCTGCTGTTGCTGTTCGCCACCGCGATACCCACGTGTTGGGCCTGCTGGTGTATCTGCTTTTTGGCGTGTTCTTTGGCTGGGTGTTGGTGAAAGGCGAGGTGGTTTCCTGGTTTCGTATCCAGGAGATGTTTCGCTTTCAGAGCATCCACATGTATGGCGTCATCGGCGTCGCCGTCATGGTGGCGGCCGTGTCCGTTTTCCTGATCCAGCGCTTTCAGGTGCGCAATATTTTTGATGAGCCGATTGTCATCAAACCCAAAGTATGGGGCCGAGGGCGGGGGCCCTTGCTGGGCGGCATTCTTTTTGGCCTTGGCTGGGCGCTACTCGGGGCCTGCCCCGGACCGGTATACGCCCTGATTGGCAGTGGTGTGTCGGTGATGCTGGTGGCGTTGCTGGGTGCCCTGGCCGGTGCCTGGGCCTACGGACATCTGCGTCCCCGGTTACCGCACTAACCCCCGACCGATACCAGGCTTTTTCCGGGTTTCCCCTTCAGCAAAACTCGCAGAAACACCCGATTTTACGTACCCTACTACGACTTAACCCTAGCAGACATAACAGGATATAAACCATGCTTGTTCGACAGATCTTCGATCCCACGCTGGCGCAGTATGCGTACCTCGTTGGTTGTCCCGCCACCGGCGAAGCCGCCATCATCGACCCGGAACGTGATGTGGATCAGTATATCGACCTGGCCCGGCAGAAAGGGCTGCGGCTGGTGGCCGCCATCGACACACACATCCATGCCGATTACCTGAGCGGGATGCGTGAGTTGGCCGAGCGCGGCGTCAAAATCTATGCCTCCGATGAGGGCGACGCCGACTGGAAATACGAATGGTTGATGGGTTCCGATTACGACTACCAGTTGCTCACCGACGGCGATACGTTTCGCGTAGGCAACATCGAGTTTGAGGCACTGCACACCCCGGGACACACGCCCGAGCACCTGAGTTATCTCGTCTACGACCGGGGCAGCGGCGCCGAGGAGCCCATCGCCCTTGCCAGTGGCGACTTCGTGTTCGTGGGCGATGTGGGGCGACCGGATTTGCTGGAGACCGCCGCCGGGCAGGAAGGTGTGATGGAGCCGAGCGCCCGTACGCTGTATCAAAGCCTGGAGCGGTTCAAGGCGTTGCCTTCGTTTATCCAGGTGTGGCCTGCGCATGGGGCCGGGTCGGCCTGCGGCAAAGCCCTCGGCGATGTACCGATTTCAACGGTGGGTTACGAGCTGCACAACAACGCCTCCATCCGCGCCACGGACAGTGAGCAGCAGTTTGTCGACTTCATCCTCTCCGGCCAGCCCGAGCCACCGCTGTATTTCGCCCGTATGAAGCGCGACAATAAGCTGGGACCGAAGGTGCTGGGTCGCCTGCCGCAGCCGCGCAAACTAACCGCCGAGGACGTAAAAACGCTGGCGGGACGCACAGACATTGCGCTGCTCGACACGCGCCGTCGCCAGGATTTCTTCGCAGGCTATGTGCCAGGCGCAATTCTCGCCGAGTGGGGTACCTATTTCAGCCCCATCGCCGGGTCGTATGTCGAGGAAGACATGCCGATCTATCTGGTGATCGACGAAGCCGATGTGGCGCAGGCCGTGCGCGACCTGATCAACATTGGGCTGGACAACATCGTGGGCTATGCCACGCCCGAAACCATTGGGACTTATGCCGCAGAGGGCGGAACGCTGGACCAGATGGAGGTGATTGACCACGCCGAACTAGAGCACCGCCGCATCGAAACGGACGTGCATATTCTGGATGTGCGCGGCCAGGCCGAATATGAGGCCCGGCATGTGCCTGGGGCGCAAAACATCGCCCACACGCGGCTGTGGGCCCGGCTCGGCGAGGTTCCGAAAGACCGCCCGGTGTTGGTGCATTGTGCAAGCGGGGGACGTTCGTCGGCAGCGGCTTCCTTGCTGGCACGGCATGGCTATACGGTGACCAATGTGGTGGATCTGTTTGCCAACTATCGGCCGATGGAAATAGCGGAAGCCGTGGCCTAACGGTTTGTATTGATCGCCCCGGGCCTTCCACGCAACATCGCAGGAAGGCCAGGGGTGGCGCTGACAATCGTCTCAAACCGAACCGTTATGCTTCGTCGCTTTTTTCCACCGCTGCAATGGCTGCCAGCCTACCGGCGCGACACCCTGCGGGGCGACCTGTCTGCCGGACTGACCGTGGGCGTGATGCTGATTCCGCAAGGAATGGCGTATGCGCTCATCGCAGGACTGCCACCGATTTATGGCCTGTATGCCTCGCTGGTGCCGCTGGTGATCTATGCCCTGCTGGGCACCTCGCGGCAACTGGCCGTGGGGCCGGTGGCCATGGTGTCGCTGCTGGTGGCAGCAGGTGTCGCCCCGCTCGCCGAGGGCGATCCCGGCCAGTACGTCACGCTGGCGTTGCTGCTCGCCTTTATGGTGGGCGTGATTCAACTGGGGCTGGGCCTCCTCCGGTTTGGCTTTTTGGTTAACTTTCTCTCGCATCCAGTGCTGACGGGTTTTACGGCCGCGGCGGCGCTCATCATCGGGCTGAGCCAGCTCAAGCACCTGCTGGGCATCCCGTTACCCCGATCGAACCACATCCACGAGATTTTGTGGAGTGCCGTGCAGCAGGTTGGCGCGGTGCAGGTGCCTACGCTGCTCATCGGGCTTGGGGGCATTGTGGTGCTCGTGGGGCTGAAACGTTGGAAGAAGACCGCACCGGGGGCGCTGGTGCTGGTGGTGTTGGGGACGCTGGTGGTATCGCTCGGCGATCTGGAGGCGGCAGGCGTGGCCGTCGTTGGCGAGGTGCCACGTGGCTTGCCGGTGCCTACGCTTTTGTCGCTGGATCTCGGTCTCATGCAGGCGCTGTTGCCCATCGCGCTGACGATTGCGCTGGTCGGGTTTATGGAGTCGATCGCGGTGGCGAAGGTGTATGCGGCACGCAACCGCTATGAGGTAGACGCCAATCAGGAACTCATTGGGCTGGGGTTGGCAAACGTCGCGGGCTCGTTTTTTCAAGCGTATCCCACCACGGGCGGATTCTCGCGGACAGCGGTCAATGCACAGGCCGGGGCCAATACCACCGTCGCGTCTCTGATCAGCGCTGGGGTAATCGGCCTGACGCTGTTGTTGCTCACCGGGCTTTTTCACGACCTGCCCAACGCGGTGCTGGCCGCCATCGTCCTCGTCGCTGTCGCCGGGCTAATCGACTGGAAAGAAATCCGGTTTTTGTGGCAGGTGGACCGGAAGGACTTCGCGCTGTTCTTGCTCACCTTCGTTGCGACGCTGGGGCTGGGCATTGAGGAAGGTATTCTGGTAGGCGTGGTCGCTTCCGTAGCCCTGGTAGTGTACCAGAGCGCCAAGCCACACACCGCCGTTATGGGACGGCTTCCCGGCACCGACACCTATCGCAATGTCGTCCGTCATCCTCAGGCCCAGATGCCGCCGGGGGTGGCGGTGCTGCGCATGGATGCTTCGCTGTATTTTGCCAATGCGGCGCATTTCCAGGAAGTGGTGCGCGCGACGGTGCAGGATGAGACGCTGCAGGCGGTGGTGCTGGATGCGTATCCCATCAACCAGATCGATGCGACGGGCGTGCATGCCCTCAAACGCATCTGTGAAGACCTCAAGGCGCAAGGCATTGATTTTTACATCGCCGGAGCGAAAGGGCCGGTGCTGGACCGGCTCTACCGGGCCGGCATGCGCGAGACCGTGGGAAATACGTGCTTTTATCATACGGTGCATGAGGCCATCGTGCAGCGCGATGAAGTACGGCCCTCGATGCTGCAAAATACGCGCTTCGTACACCTGGTGCCTGCCTAGTCAAGGGGCAGTTGCTACGCATTTAGCCTTCAAACCCAAGGCGGCGGTGGCTACCGTCGCAAAACGGCTTGTTCTGCGAGCCGCCGCACCGGCACAGCGCCGTATTGCCCCCTTCCACCGTCTTTCCAGACGCATCCGTAATCGTGAAGCGTCCTTGCAGCAACAGCGGGCCGTTGGTGGATGGCTGAACCCGGAGCGCCGCATCGGTTTTGCCCTCTGTGGCTTTCACTTGCACCTCGTTGAAGTGCCCATCAGCGGCAAAGTCGATGTCGAGGTGGCTGTTGTCGCAGAACGGTTTGTTTTTGGACGCCCCACACCGGCACAGCGCGATGCGGGTGTCTTCTACGATGGTGTTGCCGTCGGGGGTGGTCACGGTGAGGTCGCCGCGCAGATAGAGCGGCCCGTCGGGGGCGAGGTGAACGGTGTTGGTGGTGGGAACGGCTTCCTCGGCACCGCCATCGCTGCGGCTGTAATGCAACGCACCGGTGGGGCACCGCTGGATGACGTTGGCGAGGGCGTCGTTGTCGGCCTGCGTCGCGTCGATCCACGGGCGGCGGTGCGGATCAAACACCTGCGGCAGGCCATGTACACATTCCTCCGCGTGGATGCAGCGGCGCACATTGTAGTGCACGGTGAGGCCGTTACCTTTGTAGTTTCTATCGGGCATGGGGTTAAAATGGAAGCGAAGGGTATGGGTTTCGTCAGAGCACCAGATCGCCTGCCATCACCGCATCGATAAACCGAAAAGTGATTTCTCTGTGTCCATCGTGGGTGGGATACACCGCCACACCGTTGGCTTCGAGGAAGTCCACTTCTTGTGGCGTCAATGCGCCCACAGCCTGATCATTGGTGGCGTAGAAATAGGCGACGTTGGACAGGTCGATGTCCGCCAGGTCCTGCGTGTAGCGCGGAACACCGATGGCGGCTTTCAGGAGGTTTTCGAGGCGGGTTTCGCGGGCGGCTTGCACGGGATGATCGTCAGGAAAGACCCGCTCGGCAGGAACGTAGGTGCTTCCGTCTTCCTCGAAATGCCCCGCCCAGCCTGCCAGGGTTTCATCCACCATGGCTTCGGTCATGTCCAGGCGTCCGCCGATAATCACATAGCGGTCGGCCTCAGAGGCATGAGTGGATAGATAATGCTGGACAACAAACGCACCGTAGGAGATGCCCACCACAATCACCGTTTTCTGCCGCTTCTTAAAATACTGAACGGCCCGGTTCAGGATCTCGGAGGTCATGGCAACTTCGTGGTGCGCGTCGTCGATGGTCATGGCCTGATCGCGGCTGTACACCTCCGGGTTGATGGTCTGGGACTGGTGCAAGAAAGCGGTGTGGTATCGCTTGTAGGCCGGAAGGTAGCGCAGGCTGGATTTGTGCTCACGCTGAAAACCGAGGGACGACGTGGGACCGCCCTGACAACTGATCAGCACCGTGTCGCTGGCTACGTCGCCATCGCTTAGCCACAACGCCGTGGTGTCTGACGGCAGTACACGCGGCGCCGGACCGGAAATGGCATCTGTAGGCGCGGGGGCTTCGTTCTGGCACGCAGTTGCCACAAGGCACAGTGCAAGCAGGAAAATCTTCGTCATGACCTCATGGTTTACCGTAAAAAGACCTGCGCCCTGCCTGCCCAAAAATCTACCACCATTCATACACCGAGCGGGGCAGCACCGGCGCTTCGGCAGGAATCATGAGCAGTTCGATATAGCGCTCGCCGCGTTCGGTGAGGGCGGGGACGTCGGCGGTGCCCGAGAGGAGGCCGTTGGTGTTGTAGTTATACGCTACGGCACTGGGCTGGGTCATGCTCACGACGGGGCGCATCACAACGCGGCCCGAGCCGAGCACGCCCAAGGGCAGTCCCGACTGGGAAAACGCAATCTCCCATGACGTTTGCTCGCCCTGATCGGCGTTGCGCCACATCCACGGATACCGCTCCAGCAAGTCCAGCCTGCCGATGTTGGGCACCGTCACGCTGAAAAACGGCTCCTGCTCCTCGAAGAAGTCGCGGATGGTCAGTGTCGAGTCTTCTTGCAGGCGGAGGTACAGGTCGGGCACGCTCAGCCCGGCCATGTTGATGCCATTGTGGATGCCGTGCCAGTTCTCGTCGTTGTAATTGGCGTCGTACCAGATCTGAAAGCGACGGCTCAGCAGCACGTTGATCTCGAAGTGCGTGTGTGCCCGTGTGCGGTTGATGCCCACGCCCGTGTAGCCCATGCGGCCCAGCTTCTGGCCGCGCTCCACCCACGTATTCGGCTCCACGTCGGTCTCGGCCAGGTGGGCGTAGAGGGTGTAAAACGGCGCGCCGTCCCACCAGTGCTCTACTACCACGTACAGCCCGTAATTGGAGTGCCGCTCCACATCGTTGACGTGTACCACCTGCCCCCGGTCGATGGCGCGCACCTCGTCGAGGGGCTCCTGGTTGGCGTCGCGGCGCACGGGGCGGATGTCTACGCCTTCGTGGAAGCGCGTGAACACGATCCGCGAGCCGACTTCACGTTGGTTGCGCACAAAGCCATACTGCCCGCCCTGCCACGGGTACGACCGGCGGCCCTGGAAATTACGGTTGGTGTACTGGTAAAACGACGGCTCGTCGCCCGTCAGCATGCCCTCGTTGTCCGTGGGCAACACCAGCCGCAGCGGCTGCGCCGAGGCACCGCCCACGAGAAAAACCAACAGCATCCAGGCACTAAAAAACCGCATACATCAAGGAGGGATTAGGACAGTTACAGGACTTCTGGTGTGGGCATCGCTGTGGGAGCCAGGAACGTCTTTTTAAATGAAAACGCCACGTTGCTTTCGCCATGCGTTTGCAAGTGCTCCAGCCGCTCTTTTGCCTCTTCTAGCGAGGGGGTGTGGCCCACGGGCACCCACCACAGCGCATAATACACCCCGTCGAACAACTCGAACCATTCCTTGCGGCGGCGCACAAAGTCGACGTGGCGGCTTTGGTACACGTACGTTTTTAACGGGTCCACATCCTCCCACACCGAGAGGTTGACGAGGATGGTTTCGTCGTCGAAGGCCTGTACGCCCGTAGCATCGCCGGCCTCGTCCTGCAAGCGCCACACAAAGCCCGGACTGTCATCGGCGAGGGCATTAATGGGCTCCAGGTTGTTCACAAAATCGGCCATGCGCGGGTCATCCAGCGGTGCCTTCATCCGCGCTACGTTGACCTGAGCTAAATGATACACGGAGGGTGTGGGAGTTTGGGGGTGTGAGAGGAGTTGAGGTTTTGATGGAAGGTTCAATCCGTTGCAGCCGCATCGGCGTCGGCTTCGGTTTGGAAAAGCTGTCCGGTTTCGAGTTCCTGTACGATGCGGTCGGCATCGTAGATGTCGTCGAGGGCTTCGCGGATGGCACGGGCATCGACCATCACGTTGCGGCCACGTTCGGGGAGGAAAATGTAATCACGGACGAGTCCTTCGATGTTGCGGTCGAAGTTGAGGCCCACCAGTTCCTGATCGCGGTTGATGGCGGGCGAGCCGGAGTTGCCGCCGATGGTGTCCGCCGTGGAGGCGAAGTTGAGCGGCGTGGACATATCGAACGTCGGTGGTGGGTTGAGCCAGCGCTCGGGGAGGTTCCACTCGCTGTCGGCGCCGTATGAGTAGTAGTGGTCGTAGAGGCCGTAGAAGTTGGTGTACGGCGGGGCGATGGTGCCGTTGTAGTCGTACCCTTTCACCACCCCGTCGGTGATACGTAGCGAGAACGTGGCGTCGGGCGGGACGGCGGTGCCATACACATCGAACCGGGCCCGGCCCAGCTGGCTGGCGATCTCCTGTTCTTCGGCGTTGAGGGTGGCGTTGGCCTCCTGAAAGGCCGCAAACGTGGGCATTATGGCTTCCCACGTTTGTAGCGCCGGGTCGTCCGGGCGCAGGGTGTTCTGGCTCAGCGCCAGGTCGGTGGTGGCTTCTGAGGCCAGCGACGTGGTCGTCAGCACGGTCTCGGCGACGATGTGGGGCTCATAGCCTTTCAGCACGGCCTGCCCAATCTCGCTGTCGGCCCCGAAGTAGCGTTCGATCTCTTGCAGCCGTAGCGTGAGCAGGCGGCGCTCAAGGGCGACGGGATGGCTGGGGATCGACAACAGTTGGGCCTTGAGTTCTTCCTGCTCTTCGCCTGTAGCAGCCAAGTACCGCCGGGCGATGATGGCGCGGCGCAGCACCGACGAGGAGAAGTTGGGGTTACCAAACAGCAAAAAGCTGCCAAAGGCGTCTCCGAGGTCACGTTTCTGGGCTTGCACGTCGGCCATGGCATCAAACAGCCCGGCGTATCCCGCGAGGTCGGGGTTGGCGTCGATGGCTTGGTGGAAGTTGCGTTCGGCAGCGGCGCGGCGGGCGATGATGTACGGGTCGTCGAGGCCCGCGAGGCGGCCGCCGTATGCCTTCTGTGAGTTCAGCAGTCCAAACAACTGGTTGCGCACATCGCCTGCGGCCTCAGGGTCTTCTTCCGCAAAGCCTTGAATGGCAGCGATGCGCTCGTCGATGGCGCGTTTGATGTACGGCACCTGGATGTCGCGCAGGTATTCAAGCTGGGCCACCGTAGCCAGCCGCGTCGTGGAGCCGGGGTTGCCAATCACGAAGATCAGGTCATCTTCTTCCACGCCTGCGTCGGTCCAGGGAAAGTAGTGTTCCGTTTCCAGCGGTGTGCCGTCGGTGTCATAAACCCGAAGGAACGTGAAGTCGAGCGCAAAACGCGGATACGTGAAGTTGTCGGCGTCGCCGCCGAAGTAGCCGAGTTGCAACTCGGGCGCGGCCACAAGCCGCACGTCGGTGTAGCGCCGGAAGACGTAGGCCGAGTACAGCCCGCCGTTATAGAGCGACACCACCTGTACGCTAATGCCTGCTTCGTCACCGCCAAACCGTTCGGTCAGATCCGCATCAACGGCCTCGGTGGCGGCCTGCCGGGCGGCGGCTCGTTCCTCGGCGGTGCTGCTGTCGTCAAGCTGGGCATACACCGCCTCGGTCACATCTTCGATAGCGATGAGTTGCTCTACGTAATAGCCATCAATCGGGCGTTCTTCGTCCATCGATGCGGCATAGAAGCCGTTGTCGAGGAGGTTTTCGCCTTCGCGGCTGACCTGCGCCACGCGCCCGCGGGCACAGTGGTGGTTGGTGACAACGAGGCCGTGCGGCGACACAAACGACGCCGAACATCCGGGAATGCGCAGCGCGCTCAGGCGGGCGTTTTCGAACCACGCCTCGTCTACGGTCAGGTCATACGTCTCCTGCAGGTAGTCGGTGGGCGGGTTTTCAAACGTCCACATCCGCCCGTTGTCGAGTGGCCCCGCTTCTACGTTCGTGAGCGGGTCGGCGGCCTGCCCGAAGGCGGGGGCGGTGAGGAGCAAGACCAGCAGGCTGGTAAAGGAAAAGCGTTGGTACATCGGGTTGTAGTCGAAAATAAAAGGACGACCCACGCCAGCAGATCGCCCTAAAAATGTATGCAGGGAATTCCATTCGCACCTTAGCGAACGGCGCGGGCGTTGGCGAGGCGGTAGTACATGCCCATCGGGTCATCGGAGAGCAGTTCCAGCCGCCCAGCGATGGTGATGGGGTCATAGCTGAAGTCGATGGGCCGGTCGGTGCGGACTTCCACCAGCGTCTCGGGGCCGCCGGGCAGGCAGTAGAAGCAGTTCTGCACCGGGTTGGCGCTGAGGATAAAGTGCTGCTGCTGCGCGGCTTGTTCCAGCGGCATCATAAAGCCTTTGATCTGGATCTCTTGCCCCTTCAACTGTTCCACGGGCGCTTCGAACTTGGGCACAAACTTGTTGTCGGCCTTGGCGAGCTTCACCTGGGCCAGCACCTCCCACGTGACTTCTTGTTGGGCCTGCGCTGTCAACGGCAGGCAGAAGACCAACGCAACAACCAACGGCAAAAACCAGCGATTCATAACATCCTAGACTTCCATGAAAAGAGGGCGCTCTGTTCGCTACGCGCCCGCGAAAGGTGTTGCAACGAGGAAGGCGCTGCTGGGGTCCCGGTGGTTTGGGGGCAGGCGGTGTTTGCAGACCGGCTCACCATGGGGGGTGACCCCTACGGGTGGCGAGGGCGGCAGTTTAGGATATCCCCCTTCCCTCATCCCTATTCCCGCTTCCCTCCAATCTCCCATACCCGTGCCAGTTCGCGGATCATTTCCTGTTCTTCGGGCAGCAGGGTGCCGTCGGCGTAGGCGATGCGCCGCAGGTCGTCGAGCAGCACGCTGCGCTGGTGAATGGGGATCGCTTGTTTTACCGAGGCGACGGCGTTTTTGAAACGCTCCGGGCTTTCTCCGGCTTCCACATAGGCGTCGAGCGCCTGGCTGAACAGGTGTTTCACCTGCATCGGGCGGGCGTCGGGAATCCAGCCGTGGATCTTGTCCAGGATGGCGTCCACTTCTTTTTGGCTAAGCTGCGTGTCGGTATCGTGGGCCAGCGACAGGTAGATGAACATGAGGTCGTGCAGGGGCGTCCACTCGGTTTCCGTGATGGGGCCGAGCAGCGACCAGAGTTCCTCCTCCGTTTCGGCGGGCACGGCCCAGGCATGCGCGAGCCGCCCCAGAAACTGCGCTTCGGCGTGCAGCACTTTGCCATCGACGGTTGCCATGCGGGTCATGTCGCCCAGGATGCGGCGCAGGATGGGTTCGGCGTAGGCGGCACCGACGGCTTCGATGGCTTCGTCAAGGTGGGTGGTCTCTTCTTCCTGATGGCGCTTGAGCGCCTCGGTGATGGCTTCCACGACGGTGCCCTGCGCCAGCCCCCCGTCTTGATACACGCGCAGGCGGTCGGCCATCAGCGCCACTTCGGCCTCGTCGAGGTCGCGGTCGGTGCCATGCGCGAGGGCCAGGTAGATCAGGGCCAGGTGATGCAGGGGGCGCGGCGGGGATTCCATAGACATGAACCAGCGGGACAAAAGGAAAAAAGGAACTAACCAACCAGCTTGTAGCCGATGCCGTAGACGGTTTCGATATAACGGGGCGCGTCTGGATTTGCTTCGATCTTTTTGCGGATGGCAGCCACGTGCCGGTCGATGGTGCGGGTGGTGATATCACCGCTGATGCCCCAGATGTCGCGTAGCATCTGTTTGCGGCTCACCGTGCGGCCCCGGTGTGCCACCAGATACCGCAGCAGGTCAAATTCGAGGCGGGTGAACGGGACGGGTTCCTCGTTGCGCATCACGGTCTCGGCTTCAAAATCGACCACCACTTGATCGAAGCGGTATACCTGAAGGCGCGCCGTGCCATTGGTCCGGCTGCGGCGTATCACGGCCTTTACCCGGGCCGCTAGTTCTTCCATGCTGATGGGCAGTGGCACATAGTCGTCGGCCCCGAGGTCAAAGCCGAGCACCGAATCGGCGGTGGTGGCGGCAAGCAGAATAACCGGGGTGGTGACGCCCACCCGCCGCGCCTCGCGCAGGACCTCCAGACCACCCTGCCCGGCCAGGTCCACCTCCATCAACACGATGTCGTACCCCGGGAGCCGGGTCATTTCCTGGAGTGTGGCGGGTCCTTCGGGAAGGCAAACCACCTGATAGCTGCCGGTGTGCGTAAAATAGGCGGCGATGGAGGGGGAGTGATGGTCTCCGGCGAGCAGCATGCGTTCCATGCGTGCCATAAGCGTGAGGAAGCTTAACCCACAGGGGGCATGTGCGAAAGAAGTGGCGGTGGAGGTAAGAGCGTGTTGAACATTATGATTTCGGCCTTTCCAAGCGATCTTGCGGGCGCGAATCCACCCACAAGCTCATCTTGCTCGGCTCGAACTAAAATCTCCAACAAGCTTTAAGAAACGGTCTGGTACGTCGATTTGGGACTGCGCCGGTCGCTTTTCCGCCCATCGCCGCCCGATGCCCTGCGGCTCCGCCTTCGGTTTCTCGGCCCGTAGCGTTGCTACGAGCCTCG
>JAUIDY010000216.1 GCA_030428385.1 Rhodothermia bacterium
AATTTTCTGGGGCCTGCTCAAAAAAGCTTAGATACCATGCCCAGTAGCCCTGAGGGTTGCTGGCAATATTGGGCCACACCCAGCGGCTCTTGTCCTGGAAATAGAAATCCGTATGCCCAAAGATGTCGTCAATATCAAAGAAGTGTATTTCCCGCGTTGGAATATAGACGTGTGGGTGCCTGTTGAGCAGTTTATGGACAGTCGAAGTCCCACATTTCATTGCGCCACATATGATAAAATCCGGCAAACGAGCATTGGGGGGGGCCACCCATTCGCGTGTTTGTTCACTAGTCATGGCGACTCAAAGAAAGAGGCTGATTCACACAGAAAGCAATCTATTCTAAACGGTAAAAACTTGCTTGGCTTACTATCGACCCTGCGTCGAGTGGCCTGGGGTTAAGAGGCTGTTCAACGGTCTGTCTCAGGAGCGAGAAGCGCGCAGCGATGGTGTCCGTGCTGTCGCGTCCAGCGTCCAGAAACCGGGACGGTGGCGGGGCAAGGCGCATTCCTTGTGTTTGCGTGGCGCGGCCTTGTCGCTTGGCCGTGTACCGCCTCCCGGGGAATATAGGATCGGCGGAATCGTGTTGGGACACAAACATGCGTTTGCGAACAGGGGGCGCCTATGAGGCACTTCATCTAAAGGCAACGGAACGTCCCGGCACATCGGGCGTGCTTGCAGCCACCTGTCCACCCGATGCTCCTCGCACATGAACATCGCCCTTGCCCAGATCAACCCCATCGTCGGTGACCTGACCGGCAACGCCCGCAAAATCCTCGACTATGCCCGCCGCGCCAAAGCGCAAGGGGCCGACCTCGCTGTTTTCCCCGAACTCTGTATCTCGGGTTATCCGCCGCAGGATTTGCTTGACAACAGCACTTTCATCGAGGCGGTGCAGCACACGCTGGCGCACCTCGCCGCCGAAGCGCCCCGCGACATGGGCCTGATTGTGGGTGCGCCCGTGCGCAACCCCGCCCCGGTGGGCAAGCGGCTGTTCAACGCGGCGTTTCTCTTCGAGAATGGGGAGACGCTGGGGACGGTGTACAAGACGCTGCTGCCGACGTACGATGTGTTCGACGAGTACCGCCACTTCGAGTCGTCGCCAAGCCGTCACTTGGTGCTGTGGCGCGGGTACAAGCTGGGCCTCCACATCTGCGAGGACATGTGGAATAACGAGGAGGAAGCGCCGTTTTACCTCTACGCTGCCAACCCCATCGACGAACTCGCCGCGCTGGGCGCCGAACTGTTTATCAACATTAGCGCGTCGCCGTTTTCGTATGGCAAACACGATGTGCGCAACCGCCTGATCGAAGAAAGCTGCCGCGAGCACGGGCTGCCGTTTGTTTTTGTGAATACGGTGGGCGCGAACACCGAGATCATCTTTGACGGCGACAGCCGCGTGCACGCCGCCGACGGGACCCGGCTCCTGTGTGCGCCGTCGTTCGAAGAGCACCTGATGCTATGGGACAGCAACGCGCCGCAAACGGCCTGCACGATGCAGCACGACGCCATCGCCGATTTGCACGATGCGCTGGCGATGGGCATCCACGACTATTTCCACAAGACCGGCGCGTTCAGCAAGGCCCTCATTGGCCTCTCCGGCGGCATCGACTCAGCAGTGACGTGTGCGCTGGCGGCCAACGCCCTTGGCTCCGACAAGGTGGTGGGCGTGACGATGCCCTCGCGCTATTCCTCTACGGGTTCTGTCAGCGACTCGGAGGCGCTAGCCGAAAATCTCGGCATCGAATTTCACGAGATTGCGATCAAGCCGGCCGTTTCGGCCTTCGAGGGCATGCTGGCTCCGGCGTTTGCGGGCACCACGCCGGGAGTGGCCGAGGAAAACATCCAGAGCCGCACGCGTGGCCTGACGCTGATGGCGCTGTCGAACAAGTTTAACTACCTGCTGCTCTCGACGGGCAACAAGAGCGAGATGGCCGTGGGCTACGTCACGCTCTACGGCGATACCAACGGCGGCGTGGCGGTCCTCAGCGATGTGCTCAAGACGCGGGTGTACGAACTGGCGCGCTACATCAACCGCCGCGCCGGGCGCGAAATCATCCCCGAAAACACCATCACCAAGCCGCCGTCTGCCGAGCTACGCCCCGACCAGAAAGACGAAGACAGCCTTCCGCCCTACGCCGTGCTCGATGAGATCCTGCGGCGCTACATCGAAGAGTGGGAGGAACTCGACACCATCGTTAGTCACACGGGCTTTGACGCGGCGTTGGTGCATGACATCTTGCGCCGCGTGGACCGCAACGAATACAAACGCCGCCAGGCCCCGCCGGGGCTGCGGGTGACGCACAAAGCCTTCGGGCTGGGGCGTCGCCTGCCCATTGTCATGCGCTGGAACCGCGCTGCAATCCGAGCGCTGGCACAGGAAAGCTCCGTCGAATAAGACGCATGCGGATGCGTACACCATAGGCACCGTCGCAATGTCGCCGCTACTGAGTTGTTTGTTGTAAATTCGCGCTTTATGCAACCCGCCACATCATGAAGAGCAAGACTTCTACTTATCCCGTTTTATGCTCTTACTGCACGGCCGGGAGAACCTGGTTAATGACCAGATTTTGCAAGGCCTGTTCTTGCTGATTGGCCGTAGTGCCGTCCAATTGCCATCGGGCGGTGGTGACCACGACAAGGTCACGGGCTGCGTCGATGTAGATAAACTGTCCGCCGTAGCCCCATGCGAGGGGGCGGCTGCCACGGTCGAGCCACCACAGGTAGCCATAGTCCACGTCTTGCAGCGGGCCGCTGTCGAAGCTAAAGCCCACCTGGCTTTGGGTCATGGTTTGCACCCAGGAAGCGGGGATCACCTGCTGGCCGTTCCATTGGCCGTTTTGCAGCACCACCACGCCCAGCTTGGCCATGTCGCGCGGGCGTAGCTGAAGGCCCGCCCCGCCGTTGTAGTAGCCGCGCGCATCGGTTTCCCAGGCCGTACGCGGAATGCCCAGCGGGCCCCAAAGCTGCTCTGTGGCATAGGTTTGCATGTCCGTTCCGGTCGCTTCGGCCAGCACCACCGCCAAGAGGTGCACCGCCGCCGAGTTGTAGTTAAACCGGGTGCCGGGGGCGTCGGATAGCGGGCGGGTGGTGAGGTAGTTGATCTGGTCGGGTGCATTGATCCATGCCACGTAGCCCGAGGCAGTGCTGGTGCCGCTTTCGCTCCACGCAAACCCACTGGTCATCGTCAGCAGGTGCTCCACCTGAATGGCGCTCTTTTCGGGCTCCAGAACGGTCACGTCTTCCAGCAAGGGCCCGATCTCCTGCTCGACGCCGGTGAGGTGTCCCTGGTCAATGGCAAGCCCCGTGAGGATCGAAAGCACGCTTTTGGTGACCGAACGTACATGGTGAACGTCATCGCGCCCGAAGTTATTGTAGTACGACTCGCCGATGAGGTGCCCATTGCGCACCACCACAAGGCTTTGAATCCCCGCCACCTGTTCCGCCTGTGCGAAGGCGGCCTGTAGTTGCTGGGCATCCACGTCCTGGGCTTCGGGTGCCGAAGTCGGTAGGTCGTCGAATGCCTCTTCCGGATCGTTGCTGTCGCAGGCAGCCACCAACAGCATACCTGCCAGAAGCAGCACCTTCATCAGCCAACGAGAGGGGCACAGGGGTACCGTCATAAGCCTTTTTTGTCCGGTTGAAGCATTGGTGTTCATACCGGGAACGATTGCCAGTAGAAAGGAAACTTATTGGTCTAAAATGACGGTTTGCGGATCGGCGAAAAAGTCAAAAATGATCCCATGGTCATCAGGACGATGTGTTTGGATCACGTGCCCTTTTTATCCAATGGCAACGTCACCATAAAGGTCGCGCCCTGGCCTTCGAGGCTGTCTACGGTGAGGGTGCCGCCGTGTCCCTGGATGATGATGTCGTAGCTCAGGCTGAGGCCCAACCCGGTACCGCTGCCGGGCGGTTTGGTGGTATAGAAGGGCTCGAAGATTTTTCCATGGCTGGCTTCCGGTATGCCTGGGCCGTTGTCGGCGATGCGCAGGGTCACGGCCTCCGCCGTGCGCTGCGTGGTCACGCTGATGCGGGGCGTGTAGGGTTCCTCGGCCTGGGTGGCGTGTTCTAGCACGGCGTCGAGCGCATTGCTCATCAGGTTGAGCACCACGCGGCCGATTTCCTGCGGGCCTATCTCTAGCTCGCCGACCGAGGCATCGAAGTTTTCTACCACCGCCACCTCCACATCGGGAGATTGGGCCTTCTTGCCGTGGAGCGCCAACGCCACATATTCGCCCACCAGCGTGTTAAAATCTACAAGGCGTCGTTCGTGGCTGTTGGGACGGGCATGATCCAACATGGCATGGACAATACCGTCGGCGCGCCGCCCGTGGGCTTCGATTCTCTCGGCGTTAATCTTGAGGTCGTCGAGCAGCGCCTGCTGTTCGGCGGGGTCGGTTTCGGCATCGAGTTCATCGAGCAGTTCGCGGGAGAGTGCCGCGAAGTTGTTGATGAAGTTGAGCGGGTTTTTGATCTCGTGGGCGATGCCTGCCGTGAGTTGGCCCAGCGAGGCCAGCTTTTCTTGTTGCACCAGCCGGGCCTGTGCCGCCTTCAGGTCGGCGAGCGACTGGTTGAGTTCGGCGGTGCGTCGGGCCACCTCGCGTTCCAGTTCGCGGTTGCGGC
>JAUIDY010000072.1 GCA_030428385.1 Rhodothermia bacterium
CCCTGTTCATTAATGAGGCGAATATCAATAGTGGGATCCCTGAATACTTTGTGATCTCTAACCAGTTGCTTTCTCTTCTCACCTATTCGCTTAACAAATTGCTTCGTACTAGAGCCTGTTTCTGAATCTCGCGTAAGAAGTTCGATCACAATGACTTTTCGGCGCACCCATAGGACAATATCTCCTGCTTCTTGCTCGGTCGGATTGTTGAATCGAGGACTATGAAAAACAAAGCCTTGGAGAAACTGCCTTTTACATAGTTCAGCAAACAAACGCTCAGATCTATAGCCAGTAGATATTGTCATGATTATTTGAGAAGTGTTATTAAGTGTAACATCGTGTGTAGAACAGCAAACACTGTTTCAAAAGCAAATAAAAACGCCCGACCTCCACAATGGAAGCCGGGCGCTTTCTCCTCTGTAGTTCACCCACTACATTGTCACAGGGGCAGCCAACTCACCCGCAGCCGCTGCTGGTGCCGCACTGCGTGCAAAGATAGCAACTGCCGCTGCGCACGGTAATCGCGCCGCAGTTGGAGCAGGGCGGCGAGTCGTCCTGGTTCTGGAACGCGCCCGGCTGCTTCTTCGTGGCGGTCTTGGTGTCGGCCTCCGCCATGAAGGCTTCCACCGTGCCGCCGATGTGCGACTCCTGCGTGTCCGTCGTGAACAGCGTCATCTGCGTCTCGTCCTGGGCCGGACCGCTGCGGTCGACGATCTCCGCAACGGCCATATTAGGGTTTACGGCTTCCTCCTCCTCGGCGGGCGTTTGCAAGAACTTGAGGCCGAGGTAGCGGAAGATGTAGTCCATGATCGACTTCGCAATCGGGATCTGGCGGTTGTTCGTGAAGCCGCTCGGCTCGAAGCGCATGTGGCTGAACTTGGTGCACAGATCTTCCAGCGGCACGCCGTATTGCAGCGAAATCGAGATCGCCGTCGCAAAGGCGTCCATCAGCCCGGAGATCGACGAGCCCTGCTTCGCCATCGTGATAAAGATCTCGCCCGGCATGCTGGTGTCGGGGTAGAGCCCGATGTGCAGGTAGCCCTCGTGCCCGGCGATGCTGAACTTGTGCGTCAGGCTGGGGCGCTCGTCGGGGAGGCGCTTGCGGACGGGTTTGTAGACGACCTTCTCGACGATCTTTTCGACGATTTCGGGTTCGCCCAGCGCCATGCCGTCGCCGCTGACTTCCGCTTTTTCGGCGTTTTTGGTGTTGCCGCCTTGCGAGGTCGAGAGCGGCTGGCTGCGCTTCGAGTTTTCGCGGTAGATCGCCACGGCTTTGAGGCCCAGCTTCCAGCCCAGCAGGTACGCGTCGGCGATTTCTTCCACCGTCGACGTTTCGGGCATGTTCACCGTCTTCGAGATCGCGCCGGAGATAAACGGCTGACACGCCGCCATCATCTTGATATGCCCGCTGTGGTGGATGCTGCGGGTGCCGTTGAACGGCTTAAAGGCGCAGTCGAACACGGGCAGGTGCTCATCTTTCAGCACCGGCGCACCCTCGATGGTGTCGTTGTGGTCGATGTACTCGATGATCGCCATGATCTCGTCGTCGCTGTAGCCGAGGCGCTTGAGGGCCAGCGGCACGGTGCGGTTGACGATCTTGAGCATGCCGTCGCCTTTGCCCGCCAGCAGCTTGTACTTCACCAGCGCGATGTCGGGCTCCACGCCTGTGGTGTCGCAGTCCATCATAAACGCGATGGTGCCGGTGGGCGCGAGGACGGTGGACTGGGCGTTGCGGTAGCCGTGCCGATGTCCAAGGGCCAGCATCCGGTCGGCGCTGTCTTTGGCGGCTTGCAGCAATTCATCCGGGCAACTCGGGTCGATGTCGCTCACGGCGTCGTGGTGCATCTGCATCACGTCGAGGAACGGCGCGGCGTTTTCCTGATAGCCGTCGAACGTCCCGATCTTGGGGTTGGCGGCGATCTCGGCGCTGCGGGCGTAGGCTTCGCAGTGTTCAATCGCCATCACAGCCCCTGCCACGGCGCGGCCTTCATCGCTGTCGTAGGGCAGGCCCATCGCCATCAGCAGCGCGCCGAGGTTGGCAAAGCCGAGGCCCAGCGGGCGGTAGGCATGGCTGTTTTTGGCAATGCTGGCACTCGGATATCCGGCGTTGTCCACCAGAATCTCCATCGCGGTGATGTAGAGGCGGGCGGCGGCGCGGTAGCGCTCCACGTCGAACGTGCCGTCCTCGCGGAGGAACTTCATCAGGTTCAGCGAGGCGAGGTTGCAGGCCGAGTTGTCCAAAAACATGTACTCGCTGCACGGGTTGCTGCTGTTGATCGGCCCCGAGTTTTTGCACGTGTGCCAGCGCTGGATGGTGTCTTCGTACTGCACACCAGGGTCGCCGCACAGGTGCGTGCCCTGGGCAATGCCGTCGAGGATGGTTTTGGCGCGGACGGTATCCACCGTTTGGTTCGAGGTCACGGCGCGCAGGTCGAAGTGGTCGTCCTTGTCGGCGGCGCTCATAAACTCGTCCGTCACGCGTACGCTCTGATTCACATTCTGGAACGCCACGCTGCCGTAGGCCGGGCCGTTGAAGCTGCCGTCGTAGCCTTCTTCGATGAGCGCCCACGCCTTCTTCTCTTCCTCCATCTTGGCGTTCACAAACTCCATGATGTCGGGGTGCCACACCTTCAGCGTCTGCATGATGGCGGCGCGGCGCGTCTTGCCGCCGCTCTTGATGGTGCCGCCGGTGGCGTCCTGCACGCGCATGAAGCTCACCGGACCGCTCGGCACGCCGCCGCCCGAGAGTTTTTCCTTCGACGAGCGCAGCTTGCTCCAGTCGGCTCCCACACCGCTGCCGAACTTAAACAGCCGGGCGCTCTCGCCCATGAGCTGCCAGATGTCGTCGATCGAGTCTTCCACCGAGATGATGAAGCATGCCGAGGCCTGCGGACGCGCGTAGGGGTCCACGGGCTCCACGCTTTGGGTCTCCGCATTCCACCCGTAAATTTTCTTACCGCCCGAGTCGCGCACGCCATACTGATGATGCAGCCCCACGTTGAACCACACCGGGCTGTTGAACGCGCCGTGTTGGTTCACGCACAGCCACGTTAGTTCGTCGTAGAACCGCTCGCCATCTTCCTTGCTGGCGAAGTAGTGCTGCTCCGTGCCCCAGTCGGCAATGGTGCGGGTGACGCGGTGGATCAGTTGCCGCAGCGAATACTCGCGCTTGCCCTCCGACGGGTCGCCGTTGCCCTGAGCGATGTCGCCGTAGAAATACTTGGACGAAACGACATTGGTGGAAAGCTGGCTCCATGCTTTCGGAAACTCGACGCCTTTTTGCTCGAAGACGGCTTCGCCTTTCGGGTTGCGGATGGCCGCGTCGCGGGTTTCCCAGGTCACCGAGTCGAATGCATCCTGGCCTTCGGTGGAGAAAACCCGGTCGATGGTGAGGCCAGATTTTAAGGACTTGGTGGTGGGTAGGGACTTGGTGACGGCGGTGTTGAACAGGGTGGGTTTGGACGGTTGGCTCATTCGTTCCTCTTCGCGCTTACGGTGCAATTAGGGTTAGATGACAGAGTGAGTGGGAGCAGCTGTGGGGGGCGACATAAGGCAGGGCTCCGGAAGCCCTTCCGGAGCAAGGGCAGGTGGGGGCATCGGTGCCACAATGGCGGCGAAAGCGGCAGACGTGATGCGTGAAACGTAAAACCTGAGGGTGCCGGGCACCAGCGCCAGAAAAGGCATTCACGTTTTACGTTTCATGTTTCAATCGACCCGCTTTGGCACCCGCGGTGGCGCGGGGATGATGCCGACTACCCAAGACGAATAACGGTCTATCGCCGAAAAGGGATAAACCGTCATCAAAAACGCCGAAGACTGCGGGTACCAATAAATCGCCCCGAGGAGCGTGATGCAAGCACAATTTTTCCACAATGGGGAAGTGTTACAAATGGGCCAGACTGCATAACGGAGATCGCAAAAACCCATAAAAAGGCGGATTTCTGGCCCAAATGCGGCGATTGGAAATCCGTTATTGAAGAGGTGTTTTAAGTAGTACGGAGGGCGATCACAAGTTATCCACAGGCACACATGTGAGGCTCATCAATAACGGTACCCCAGCGTGCCCAATAACGGAACTTTGTTGGTGGCTTGGCAGACTCCCTGGGTGTTGTGGTGCGCTGCGCCAAGGCTACCGTTGTGCTCGGTGTCACACCCGGCGGTGCTTAATAATCGTCGTCGTCGTCATATTCCTCGTCGTCATACTCGTAATCGTCGTCATCATACTCATAGTCGTCGAAATCGTCTTCGTCATCCTCTAAATCGTCAAAGTCATCATCAAACTCCTCATCGTCGAAGTCGTCGAAATCATCGTCAAAGTCGTCGAAGTCGTCCGTTTCGTAGGCGACAGGAGCGATGGGCAGATCGGGTTCGAGAAGCGTAGTCATTGTGGTACGGGTGCTAATGAGGTACGGTCTGGCGGGCATGCGTGGACTAGGGTGGAACCAACTAAGAAAATACAAAATACCCTTCATCGATGTGCAAGCCGATGCCGGGATACGGAAGGAAAAAATCCTTCCCGCCGCCCCTGCGCATAGCGGGTTCTTGAAAAAATGGCGGGGGGTGATCAGGGCACCGCTCCGTGATGAACTCCTTCCGCGGTTCGTCGTTTAGGGGATCCGCCAACAAACGGCCTCTTGTTGCACTCCCAACGGTTTCGAGCATACACCACCATGATTGATCAGAACGAACGCAGCGCCTATCCGCATCCCGAAGATTTTAAGGTGATGCGTCCCGAATATGTGGAGCAAGAAGACGGCTATTTTCAGTCGTCCATTACCATCACGCCGTTTCGGGTGTCGGGCCGCAGTGCCACCAAGCCGGGGGCCCGCCGCGCGGCGCTGTACGAGGCCGAAAAAACGTATCGCTCGTACCACCCCTCCTACCGCGTCAAAAGCCCCTTCCCCGATGCGTTTGTCGATCAGGAAGGCATGCAGTGGAAGCGCAACTCGCCCATCCGCCGCGAGAAGTTTGGCGATTATGCCTTTGTAGACGCCGACGGCGAAGAGGACTACGCCGACATCGAACAGATGCTGTTGTGGGACGTCCGCCCGGTGCCCCAGGAGGCCTAGGCCCCAAGCACCGTTGCCGTAAACGTCTCGCCCCAGCGGTCCGTCACTTCCACGCGAATCTCCTCCGCTGTGGATGGTTGTGGTGCGTAGAACAAATGCTGTGTTGGCATCGGCTCTACCCATTTCCGGCGCTCGGGTAGGTCGCTGCCTCGGTGGAGTTGTTCCGAAAGCGGGTCGGTGCCCAGGCGCTGTGCCATCTGGCCCCGGCGGATGCTGCCTTCGTACCACACCACCGTCCATTCCGGGTCCCAGTCCCACACATTGGCGATAAACTCGTCAGGCGCTTTCGGGTCGCTCCCGGCGGCGTAGGTGCGCAGTTGATGGCTCAGGTCGTGCCCCGTTGATTTAAAGCGCCACCGCAGCGACGCGCCATTCACCTCATAAAGCGCATAGCCGTTGGGCGTGCCATCGTGGCCAATCGGGCCGCTCCACCAGGCCCCACACGCTGCGCCGAGGACATGCTCGTGGGTGCCCTGCTGAAAGACATGCTCGGTCTCGTGGGTGTGGCCGGAGATAATATGCGCCTGATACGGCTCCAGCAGTTGGTATAATGCGTCGCGGTTGGTGATGCAAATATGCGGCGACGGCTCGGCATTACCCAGGCGCAGGTACTGGCTGCTGAGAACGGGGATGTGGACAAACACCACCACCGGACGCCCCGCCTCTACCTGCGCCAGATCCGCCTCTAGCCACGCCAGTTGGTTGGCGTCGAGGTAGCCGAAGTAGCGGTCGTGGCTCCAGAACACATCATCGAGCACCACATAATGCACCGTGCCGCGGTCGAACGAGTAATACGTGGGGCCGAAGTGGCGGCGGAAGGTTTGCCCCGAGGCTTCGTCGGTCAGTCCCTCAAAGTCGAGGTCGTGGTTGCCGATAACCTGGAAAAACGGCACGCCCATGCGTTGCACCGCCCGCTCGTATTCGGGGTACAGCGAGAGGTCGTCGAACATAATGTCGCCACACGCCACGCCAAAAGCGGGTTCGCCGTCGGGGCGGGCTTGCAAGAGCGCTTGTACATCGGGGACGGTCTCGGCGTGGAGCAGGTCGGTTTCGTAGGTGTTTTGCGTCTGCGGGTCGGCCAGCACCACAAACGCGTGGCGCTCGTCGGAGCCGCCGAGCCGTTGCAGGTTGAAGGTGGCGGTGGCTTCACCTCCGGCGTTGGCCTGGATCGGCTGGTAAAAACGCGCGGTGCCGGTTTCGTTTTGTGGGATCTGGTAGCCTGCCGGCATCGATAGGTACACAAACGGTTGCCGGGTGTTGGTGACGAGTTCAAAGGCACCGTCGGCCTTTGTCTCGACCACCGAAAGCCCATCGGTCACGCCCACTTCAGCAATGCCGGAGCCGCCCGCTCGCACGTGCCCGGTAACCCGAACCGCTTGGGCCGGGGGCGTTGGAAGGAGCAAGCGCGACCAGTCAGGGATCGCGACGCCCGCGCTGGCAGCAGCGGCGTGTTTTAGGAAAGCACGGCGGGTGAAGGGCGACATGGTATCAGCAGGTTGGTGAACATCGGTGGTGTAAAGTATAACGTGCAGCGCAAAGAAAAAGGCCCTGCTCTTGGGCACGGCGGGGCCTTTTTGCAAACATAGGCCTTACGCACATTTCTCCGCGTCATCGCGAGGAGCCCCCGGCGACGTGGCGATCTCACCCCGTCTGAAGTGTTGATTCCTATCGGGGTGAGATCGCCACAGGATCTGCGATCCTTCGTGATGACGAGAAAAAGGGCAGGGGTGCCTAAGGCCATCCCCGACCCCTAGAACGTCACCCGGAAGCCAAGCTGGACCTGCCAGCGCGAACTGTAGGTGCCGCTGTCCTTGACGAATGTGTCGAAGAAGGCGTCTTCGTCGGCGAAATCGCCACCCGTGTAGGAATAAATCGGCGTGTAGTCACCGCTGGCGATGTCCTGAAAGCCCTCGAAGCGGACGACGTTGTACTGCCCAAAGTCGACGGTGTTATACCGCACGCCCCAGTCGCTGTTGAGCAGGTTGCCCACGTTGAAGATGTTCAGGTTGATCTCGGCGCGGGCGCGGCGTGGGCCCACGTTGGTGAACACCTCCTGCGCCAGCCGCACGTCGAAGATATGCTCGAACGGGGTGCGGTCGCCGTTGCGGGCCGCGTAGTCGCCCCGCTGGTCGCTGAGGTACGTGTTGCCGTCGATGAAGGCGTCGAGCGCAGCGGCCTGGGCCTGCTGTTTGGCGGCATCGCCGGTAAAGGTCAGTTCGCTGGCGCTGTTGGGCACATAGAACATCGACACGTCGCGCCCGCCTTCGTTCACGAGCCGGCGGCTGTTGCCGATGGTATACGAGAAAGGCCGTCCGCTCTCACCGATGTAAAACAGCGAGACGGTGGTGGCGAGGTTGTTCAGGAACTCGGCGCGGTACGAGACGCCGCCCAGCACCCGGTGCCCCAGCGAGAAGTCGGAGCGCTCCAGTCCGGTGTCGTTGGCCGAGTTTACATTTTCGGTAAAGCGCCAGATCGAGTTGAGCTGCGACGAGGTGCCGTCGTTCACCGAATACGCATCGCCGTAGGTGTAGGCCAGCGACGTGAACAGGTTGCCCGTCTGCCGCTGGACCTGCGCGGTGAGGTCGTAGGTGTAGCCTTCGCTCGTCGTACCCACGCGGTGGATGTTCTCGTAGCGCCCGTCGATGTAATAATCGCTGCCGCTGATGCTGCCGTCGCCGTTCCGGTCGCCGTAGATGGGGCGGTTGTCGGGGCCGTCGAGCGTGGTCAGCGCTGCCGGGTTCAGGTTGATGTTCGTGATGACGATGTTGTTGAGGTTTTTGGTGTAGTTGCCTTCCAGCGTGCCCACGAAACCACGGGGCAATTGGACGTCGAGGCCGAGGCTGGTTTTCCACACACGCGGGTATTTGTAGTCATCCTCAAAGATTTCGAGGCGACCACTGGGGATCACGTCTTCCGGAGCGCGCCCGAAGTCTTGCAGGGTCAGTGCGTTGTTCGGGTCGGGACGGAATGGAATCGGCGAGCCGTCCGGCAACGAACCGCCCGACACGGAGCCCGTGTTTGCGCCGTTGTTCAGAAACATCCCGCCGGGCCATACAAACGGGACGCGGCCTAGGAAAATGCCGGTGCCGCCGCGAAGCTGTGCCGTCTGGTCGCCCTTCAGGTCATAATTGAAGCCAAAGCGCGGCGAGACGTACACCTGTGCGGCAGGCGGTTCGCCCGGACGCGCCCCGTTCAGGTCGTGTCCGGCAGCTTCGAGGGCGGGCAGCGTGGTGTCGAACACATCAGGTGCAAAGCGGGGCTCGTCCACAATCTGCGGCACGTCGAGGCGCAGGCCCAGCGTGAGGCGCAGGCGGTCGCTGTACTGAAACTCGTCCTGGGCATAGAGGCCGATCTGGAAAGCATCAAACGCACCCACGTTTTCCGAATCGTCGCCCAGACCGCTGCCGATGAGCGAGAAGCTGCGCTGGTAGAAGCCGGGTCCGACCGGGTCGATGCTGGGGTCGTTGACAGCGCGCACGTCGTTCAAGAAGTCGTCCACGCTGTCGTAGAAGTACCAGCCATAGTTGAAGCCGATGAACAGGTTTGAGATCGAGTAAAACTCGTTGTGCGTCCCGAACGTGAGCGTGTGGCGGCCCCGGAACCAGTTGAAATTGTTGGTGATGGTGAAGATGTCCTGGTCCAGCACGTTGGCCGTCGAAAAGGGTTCGGGGCCAAGCTGGATGGTTCCATCGCCGTCGGTGATGTCCACAGTCGGGAACGGCTGGCGGTCGATGTTGCGGTCGTCGCGCACGCGGGTGAAGCCGATGAGCGCCGTGTTGGCGAAGCGGGTGCCGAAGGTGCTGTTCAGCTCCACTGTGGCGAACTGGGTGTTATTCGGAAACACCTCGGTGCGGTCCAGCGAACTGGCCGTTCCCGATGTGGTGGCAAACTCGTCGCGGTTGTCCGACTTCGAGTAGCTGTAGCGGGCGCTGAGCTTGTGGTTCTGGCTCAGGTTGGCGTCGATGCGGGCGAACAGCTTGTTGTCATCCAGCGTGGCGGCTTTGTCGCCGAAGGTACCGGTGCTGTAGCCCAACTCCTGCTGCAACGTGTTGGCGATCAGGTCGAAGTTGGCGGTGTTGCCCCGGAACGTGGCCATGGCTGCCGGTTGCGGCGACTCCGACCGCAGCAACTCGCCGTTGACGAAGAAAAACAGCTTGTCCTGGATAATCGGTCCGCCGAGCCGGAAGCCGTAGCGGTTGTTGGAGAAGTCGGGCAGACGCTGGCTGTCGGCGCCCTGATCCACGAGCAGGCCGGGCGTTTTGCCCGCCAGCCCCTGGTTGCGCAGGAAGTAGTAGGCCGAGCCCTCGAACTGGTTGGTGCCACTGCGGGTGACGATGTTAATGGCCCCGCCCGTGAAGCCCGCCTGCGTCACATCGAACGGCGAAACGTTGATCTGAAACGCCTCGATGGCGTCAATCGAGATGGGCGTCGAGCCGGTCTGCCCGCCATTGGTGCCCTGGGCCGAAAGGCCAAACACGTCGTTATTAATGGCCCCGTCGATGTAAATCGAGTTGTAGCGGTTGTTCTGCCCGCTGATCGAGATGGCGGGGCCATCGTCGTCGTCATTGGCCACGTAGGCTTGTGGCGTCAGGCGGGTGTAGTCGGCGAGGTCGCGTCCCACGGTCGGGAGGATCTCGATGGTGCGTTCGTCGAGGCTGGTGGCCACGCCCGTCCGTTCGACGTCGAACACGCCCTGCGTGGCGACGACTTCCACCTCGCCGAGTTCAGTGGCGGTCTCGCGCAGTACCACGTTCATCGGCTCGATCTGGCCGAGGCTGAGGGTGATGCCGTCGCGCGTGTAGGTGTCAAAACCGATAAAGGTGATGCGGACGCGGTACGGCCCGCCGACGCGGAGATTGCGCAGGTTGTACGTCCCGCTGGCGTCGGAGGCGGTGCCGTATTCGGTGCCGGTTGGCAGGTGGACCGCCAGCACGTTGGCGCCGGGGAGCGGGTCGCCGCTGGCATCCGATACGGAGCCGCGAATGCCGGACGTCGTGACGCCCTGCCCGAGGGCCAGGACCGGAAACGCCAGCAGCAACAAGAGTAATAACGAGTAACGCTTCATCATGGGAAATCAGGTTGGGTGAAGACAAAACGAGGGGGAGCGTGGATGCCCGAGGGCAAGAGAAGGGGGTGCCTGTTGGGTGTGCAGGCAGCCTTGGTAGAGGGGTGGCGCCGTAGAAATACGGCCCTGAAAAGATAGGCGGGGTCGGTAATGCCCAGATAAAGAGATGGGGGCTTACCGTTTGTTAATACCTGGTATTAAAGCGTTAAATAATAAGTGTTTATTTGATTAGTTTACAATAGCTTTACGGTGGGTCGCGGCGACCTCCTCCGCTTCGGACAGCACGCGCAGCACATTGCCGCCCAGGATTTTATAGATATCCGCCTCGGTATAGCCACGTTTCAACAAACCGTAGGTGATCCACGGCAGTTTGGTCACATCTTCGAGGCCCGACGGCAGGTCGAAGACCCCGTCGAAGTCGGAGCCGAGGCCCACGTGGTCGATGCCCGCCACCCGCACGGCGTGGTCGATATGGTTGATGACATCCCCGACGCTTGCACCGGGCAGCCCGCGGGCTGCTTTTGCGGCATACAGCGCGTTCCACAGATTCCACAATCCCTGCCCCTCGTTGCGCAACCGCTGCTCCGCTTCCCGCACCACCGTCGAGTCGAGGTGCGGATTCACCATCGCATCGAAGAAGTTGATCATGATGACACCCCCGTTCTGTGCCAGCGCCCGCAGCATGTCGTCGCTGACGTTGCGCACGTTCGGCGTGAGCGCCCGCGCCGACGAGTGCGACAGCAATACCGGGGCTTCGGAGACCGCGAGGGCGTCGTAAAACGTGGCGTCGGACGTGTGCGACAGGTCAACGAGGAGGCCGAGGCGGTTCATGCGGCGCACCATCGCACGCCCGAGGTCGTTGAGCCCGTCCCACCGCGCTACGCTTTGCGAGGCATCGGCCCAAGCGTTGGTGTTGATATGCGTGAGCGTCACGTAGCGAATCCCAGCGGCATAGAGCGAGTCAAGCAGCAGCGTGTCAGCGGCGAGGGCGTGGCCGCCTTCAAGGCCGAGCAACACCGCCTTTTTCCCAGCGCCGGCAAGCTGGCGCACGTTCTCCGAAGTCGTCGCGATTCCAACGAGGCTGTCCGACAGGTCAATTTGGCGGTTCACTTCGTTAATCAGCGAGAAGGCGCGGCGGGTGGCGTCGGGCCCTTCGCCATACGAGCGGGCGACATAGATCGAAAAAAACGCGGCGTCCAGTCCGCCTTCCGCCATGCGCGGCAGGTCCACATGCGATTGATGAGACGGGTGGCGTTTGCCCAGCGCATAGCCATCGTCGTGCATCAGCGTGGGGGTGTCGATGTGCCCGTCGAAGACGAGGGCGTTGTAGTGGATGCGCAAGGCCTCCGCCCACAGGGAGTCCTCGGCCAGCAACACGTGCTGCCGCCGTTGGGGCATCAGTACTGCGCCGCCGTCGGTAACTGCGGGAGGTGGCGGTGTTACGACAACCGCCATCGTATCGGGCGCTGGTGCCGGAGGGATCGGGCTTTGTGACTGGCAGGCTGATGCGCCCAGCACAACCAGCAAGAGGCCACAGAGGAAATGACGAGCCACAGGCGTGTGCGGCAAGTGAGCACGGTAGAAGCAGGGGGAAGTTACGGTGTAGACGGCGTAGCGTCCACCGGACGAACGCCATCGCCGAGGCGAATGACGCCTTCGGTAAGGATTTGCGCCCGCAAGCCGCCGCGATGCACCAGCCCGGGCAACAGCCCTGGTATTTGTGTCAAACGCACGAGGTATTTGCAGGGCTGACACAGCCGAATGCCTTTCATCTGGACGGGACCAACCCAGAAGGTTTGCTTGATCAGGTCGTTTAGGGGCACGCCTTGCGTGAGGATGTTTCGGCGGCTTTGTTCGGCCGGAAGGATCACGCCCGTTTCACGGGTCATCTCCTCTAAGGCTTCTATGGCGATCAGGGTGGCTTCACGGTGAGAGCCTGCCCAACGCGAAAACGAACCACGTTTTTTATAGTAGCGGTCGCCTTCTAAACCCAAGCCCGGTACAGCGCGCACTGTCTCCACCGATTCCATAGGGGCACCGGCTTCGGACGCGATAAACAGGGCCTGTACGGTGCCTGTCCACATGGTTGATGCGGCAAAAGAGAAGGGTCGGCAGGAAAATACATGTCCCACCGACCCTTTTGTATGTAGGGGGAGGGGCCCTCGTTATTTCAGCGCCCGCAGCCGGATGGTGCCGTCCGACAAATGCTGCAACTCCGTATCTTCCGACGCTTGGATGTTGCCATTAGCCGTGTAGGTTAACTGTACGCGCCCGTTCGGTCCCGACACCGCAATAGTGACGCTTTCCAACACCGGCTCGGTCTCCTCATCCAACTCCTGGTCACTCACAGGCGAAAACGAGAACCGTGTAATGCCGGGACCCGTGACAGGGACAGCACTGGTAATGGTGCGGTCGAGGTTGCTCACACGAGAAATATTGATGGGCGTGTCACCAAGTTCAAAAGCCACATCGCCGACGGCTTTCACGTTGGTGCCTTCTGCCCTAACGGTGATGTCGGTCCCCGGAGCCAGCGGGTTGCCCAGTTGGTCGGTCACGGTATAGGAATAGGTCTGTCCAAGTGTGAGGGTTTGGATATTGGCGCTCAACTGGATCAGCCCAGAGATAACGACAGCGGTCTCATCGAAGACCAATTCTTCGCCATAACCGGGCGCATCGGTGTTGTTGAGGTTCTGGTTGGTTCCTGCGGTTTCTGCACGGATGATGGTAACGCCTGGTGAAAGCGGGGTGGGGTTGGCACTCGGAAACGGTAATGGATTGCCCGAGATCAAGTCTACACCACCTTGTCCGTCGGGTGATGTCAGGGTAGAACCCTGGATGATGGAATGGGTAGTGGAGAAGTAGACTGCTGTGTTGGGACGTGCCGGATTTGAGAATTTGTCGCCCACCAGTACACCAATGCCATTCCGGACGCCAAACACGTTGAGTCCGGCAAAATTGAACTGTTGGGGTCCCAGCGTAAAGTGATTTTGATCTGGGAGGCCACCGTGGATGGTGATGCTGACCGGCTTCGAACGAATGGTACGGCCATTTACATCGGCTTCGGCGACCACCTGTACTACGCCAGCCTGCGTGCCGCTCGACAGGTTGACTTCCACCGCTCCATTATCATCGGTCCCCGCTTGTTCCGGCGCAATGAAGGCGTCGCCGCCGGGTTGCTGACCAAGACGGAAGCGCACGAGGGCTTCGTTTTCCAACGTGACGGGCGTGCCGGAGGAGTCGGTGACCTGGAAGGTGATAACCGTAACTTCAGCCGACCCGCTTTCGATCACACCAATGGTTGAAAGAGATTGGCCCTGTAACACGATGTTGGACGGCGTACCTGAGATAGGATCTTCCTCACGGGTTTGCCGGAGGCGGAAGCGAGGAACATCAATGGTGCGTTCGGCAACGGCGAAGATGGTCTGGGTATCAGTGGTAAACCCATCTTTACGTGCCCGGATGGTCACGTCGGTTGGTTCATCAATGTCAAAGGAGGTCGTAAATTGTCCGTTGGCATCCGTTTCTATAATGATGTCCTCTCGCTCGTCAATGAGGGGATTATCTTCAGCCTCGACGGTGACGAAGGCCCCTTCAATCGGTTGGTTACGGTCTTCATCAAACACCTCGCCGGTTAAGGTGACGGTGCCGCGGTCGCTGCTGGAGGAATCGCACCCAACGAAGATTGTGGTGAGAAGACCAAACAAAAGGAGAAAAGGAACAAGACGTCTCATGAGCCTTCTTGAAAAACGTTGGGTTCAGGACAAAAGGACGGGGATTTCCGTGCCGGTATACAATAGGGATGAAGCTATTGCGGTATCGGACACACCGAGGTGGATCTTAACCATCGGATCTGCAAGCCCATCAGGGTGCTTTTTTAAAGAGAATAGGCTTAGAACAAGGTCTTTTTCCGGCGATTCAGGGCGGCATCGAGGCTGTAGTCGCCGGGGCCAATAAAAAGCAGTGCAAAAAACACAAGACCTAGTTCGATGGCATGCCAGGGATTGTTGGAAAGCATGCCCATAATGTTGGCCGTGGCAGCGACGATCATTGTAGGAATGAGGAGAAAAAGAAGGGTAGGACGAAACAGCAGGCCCAATGCCAGCAACAACCCGCCGCCAAACTCCGCAAGGCCCGCCATAAACCCCCAGAATGTAGGCAAAAAGTCGAGGCCGATGGCCTGAGCACTAGCGCCCACTTGTTCCCAACGGTCAGGCCCGCCAAAAAGCTTATTCATGCCGTGCACAAACATAAGGGTGCCCCCCAGCCCGATCCGTAACAGGAGCAGGCCCACATCGCGAAAACGGTCGAGGGAGTGCCACACCATATGAATTCGCTACCCCACGGTAGCATCGGTCCAACATAAGCCAGGGAATGCGGTTTACAGTTTCGGCAAAAAAGGAAACGGTTAAAATCCAGCCGCCCGTGAGGGCTACTGCCGCTGAATCTGGCGGACAATGGTCGGGTCGGCGATGTGGGTGTCCTGGGCAAGCAAAAAGGCTTTGCTGAGAATGATCGAAAGCAGCCGGTCGCCCTCGAACGGTAGCCAGATCTGATCAGTGCGGGTGGCGACTTTTCCATCCGGGACAATGCATAGGTATTGGTTGTTGTCGGCCATTAAAATATTACCACTGCCGAGGTGGATTTTGTATAGGCGCAACGCACCCCGCACACGGAGATAGCGCCCCTCGATGGTACAACGGTCGGCAATGGCGAGGCGGGGCAAGAGGTGGGCAAGGACGGCCTTGCGCGTTTCGGCAGAAGCGCTGAGTTCGCCGAAGGCGATGCGTTCCCAGTACCCCGTGCCACCCGCTTCGCCATGGTCTTGCCAGCTTGGGTCATTGCCCACACTGCCTACGCCAACAAACAGGTCCACATCTCGCATGACTTCGCTGAACACGAGGGGCGGGACGTCTGCCAGAGAGAGCAAGGTGCCCTCTTGTTCGTAAAAACGCACCTGGTCCGTCCGCACATAGCGGTACAGCCCAGCGTCGGTCAGGCGGTCATCGTGTAGGGAACCGTCTACGTCAAATTCAACCCGCAGCCTCCTGTGCGGTAGCATTAGGACGGGGGTGTCGTAGGCATCGAACGCGCCCTGCAAGGTGTACTGCCAGCCCCGCTCGCGACACAGGGCTGCAAATTGGTGCTGCTTGAGGATGTGGGCGGCAAAGCGGTTGGAATAGGTGCCGGTAGCCTGCTCGGCATCGGTGAGCAGATAGATCTCCCGATGGGCCTGCTTAAACGGCTGGGTACATTGGTGCTTTTCGAGAAAGCGGCGCCATGCCTGCACGGTGGGCACTTCGGCGTGGATGGGGTGCCAAAGTTGTACGTGGGCTTGTTCCGCCCATTCTGGCAGGGGTTCACCCGTAACATGCACCAACTGACCGTCATGCCACATGCCCGTCGTGGCCTGCTCCTCATGGGTAAACAGCCAGATGAGACGGCGGCTGAGCGGGGCCAGCAGCCCGTGTTCCAGATACCGTTCTTGCCATGCCGCATACGCCCACTGCCGCTCGGTGCGCAGCAGGTCTTCAAGGCGGGTACGCTGGGCACGAAGCAACTTGCGGACGTCGGTGCGGAGGCGCTTCAGCCGCTGGATGGCCTCCGGGTGGTGGTCTTTGAGGGGTTTAGGAATAGATTTCTGCGGCTTGCCATCGGGGCGGGTCCAGGCCAGCGTCACCGTGTCGGTGCCGGTGATTCCTAATGTGGCGCGGTAGCCGTCGAGGGTTTCGTGAAAGACGCCCGCCACAAAGCCGTACGCAGGCAAGGCCATCTCTTCCAGGTCGGCAGGGGTGACGCCTTCGCGGGTGGCGGCTTCGGAAAGGGCTTTGTTGATTTGGTGCAGCGCCCGGCGGTCTTTCACGCGGGCCCGCAATCGCGAAAGCTGTACAATGGCTTCGCGTCCGGGCGTTGCGCCGAGGGTGTAGAGGCTGGCGTTGCCCGCCTTCAGGGACCGTGCGCCGATATGCGGAATCTTTTGATAACACGCTTCGCCGATCGTGCCAACGGCTCGCATCACCACAGGATCAGGAAAAAGGCTACATGCCCAGAGCAGCCCACGCAGGAGGTCGCCGTTTCGGTTGGTCATGGGCTGGGCCTGCGGCCTGGCGGCCAGCGCCAACCATTCCAACACCTGCGCCTGAAAAACATCCCTCCCCACGGTATCAAGGTGCGTTTGTGTCATGCGCAGCCACTTTTGAGAGGGGCGGGCAGAGGTAGGGAGGAGCAGATGTTCAAGCAAGGCGCGCCACGCAGGGGAAGTATCGGCAGCGAAGGCCACGATGGCATCGGCCCAGGGTTCGCCGGTGTCGGCGAGGCAGACGGTGCCCGTGAGGCGTTCGAGCCGCTGCTGGAAGTCGTCGCTGCGGAACAGGTGGGAACGCTGGGCCTGTCGGATGGCGTCGGCGAGGGCGGGCGGGGTTCCTGCGCTCCCCACGTGTTTTTCGAGATACGTCACCATCCATTTCAGCGGCAGGTAACCCGGATACATATCGCGGTGCGTCTGTGCCAAAAAGCGAAGGACGCGCCGCCAGTCTTCGGTTTCAAATACGGCCAGCCGCCGGGCCGAACGATCCAGCAGGTCGCGGAGGGCATACAAGAAAAACTGTTGTTTTGGGCGACGGGCCATCGCCCAGGTGCGCAAGAGGGTGCGGTCGGCCAGCAGCGAGAGGCGCACAAACAGCGCATGCATCACCTGCCGCTGCATCGCGGAGGGCAGGGTTTTGATTGTCTCGCTGGCGGCCTGTACCACCGCCGGATCAATCGTGCTGTAATGATGCCGTGCTGGAATCCAGGCGGCCTCTGCTTCCAGCAAAAACGCATCCAGAAAGCGGTGGCCTTCCGCATACGGATCGCCCTCCACATATTCATAACCGTCGGGGGCCGTTTCGGCGGGGAGGCCCAGGGTACGCACCCACCCGAAGAGTTTGTCCAGCGGGCGTGCCATGATTACCCTCCCACCAGTGGAACGAGGCGGATGAAGCTGACCGAGGTATCGACGTTGATGTCGATCTTGGCATCGAGGTCGCATATTTGTTGGTTGTCCACCAGCACAAAGAAGCCGTTTTTTTCGAACGCGCGCACGGCATTGTTGGCTAACCGTTCGGGGTTAAGGCGACGGCGGATGGTGGCGCGGTGATGGTTGAGGGTTTGCTCGGCGGCAGTGGGCGTGACCATCATGTGAGGAAAGGAGGGGGCGTTTAGGTTGTGCTCGTGCACCTCTTCATAAACCCGGCGGTGGATCAGTTCGCGCACCGTGATGCGCTCGGTGAGGAAGTCGAGCGTGCAGGAGCCCAGGGTTTCCCCGGTCGGGGTTTCGTCGCTGATCGTGAGGGTTCGCATGGCAGCCATCGGTTGGTTTTCGTTGGGATGGCTTCAACCTACACACAGCGGGTGTCACCCATGTGTCACCTGTTTGTGCCAGGTGATGATGGTGGGGTTGTACATTTTGGAATGGGCGTAGTGACGGCTATCTTGGCGGCTTTCTCGCTGATGGCTGTATCTCTAACGTTAGGGGATTTTTATGGCGGAAGCCGCACCGTTTCGTCATTTCCTGCTCACCCGCTTTTACCTGCAAAACCCCGGTGCCGGGTATGATGGCACCCAGCAACTCGACTGGCTGGAAGAACGAATCCGCCTGTTCGAGACGTTCTGCTATCCCTCGGTGATGGCGCAGACGGAGCAGAACTTTACCTGGCTCTTGGCCTGCCGCAAGCGCGTCCCCCGTGCCTACCGGAAGCGTCTCGCCGCCTTTGAGCGGGAAAACGTGGTGGTGACGTATAAAAACCGCACGTTTGCCGGGGTGGAGAAGCGGCTCAAGAAGACCCGGTACCTGATCACCTCGCGGCTGGACAACGACGATGTGATTTGTCCGCACTACATCGAGCGGGTGCAGGCGGCGTTTCATAAATACCGGGCGACCGGAGCGCCCACCACCGTGCAAAACTTCGGGCGGGGATACATGCTCGATCTTGCTTCAGGGCGGCTATTTTCAATGGAGAGCAAGAACCGCCAATACGGCAGCCTCTTCGTGGATCTCCACCAGCACAAACCGCTTTCGGTCTACCATCGCGACCATGCCCTGCTGCATCTCGAACATCCGTTTATGTTGGATGATCACGCCGCGTGGATGACGGTTGTGCACGAAAACAACGTCGCCAACAGTTTTCGTGGAAGGGAGCAGGACTTAAAGCGACACGTCGTGGCGAGTCCCCATGAAAACGGCACGCCAACTGTTCAGTGGGAGCGCATCTGGGAATGTGCCCGGCCCGAGCTACACCGGTAAGGGTTCAGAAATCGATCCTCGGCTTGTTACCCGATCGTCCAGGTATCACCTGCGTTCAGGAGCGTGTCGAGGTCGCCGTTTCCTTGCTTGTTGGTCACCATGCCGATCTGCTCGTGCAGGAGCGACTCGTACGTGGGGCGCGCGGTGCGATAGAAGACGCCAAACGGACGCGGCAGATCGGGTTGCCAGAACATGCGCCCGACGATGTTCGCCAGTTCCATGCTGGTCTCGTCGTACACAATGCAGTCGTCTTTCGACCAGTCGCCGCCTTCCAGATCAATGCTCTGAAGCGAGAAGCCGTTCAGGCGAATGCCTTTTTTGCCCCCGGCGTACACCATCGGCTGGCCGTTTTTGATAAACACGGCGCGGTCTGACTTGGTGGCGCGTTCAGTGAATTCGAAGAAGGCTCCGTCGTTGAAGATGTTGCAGTTCTGGTAGATCTCCACGAAGCCGGTGCCCGCGTGCCCGTGGGCCTCCTTGAGGACGGCCTTCATGTGTTTCGGGTCGCGGTCCATGGTGCGGGCCACAAACGTCGCATCGGCGCCGAGGGCCACGGCGATGGGGTTAAACGGATGGTCGATGGAGCCGAACGGGGTGCTTTTGGTCACCTTGCCGCGCTCGGAGGTGGGGCTGTACTGGCCTTTGGTGAGGCCGTAGATCTGGTTGTTGAACAGCAGGATCTGCACGTTCAGGTTGCGGCGCAGGATATGGATCAGGTGGTTGCCACCGATGGACAACGAGTCGCCGTCGCCGGTTACGATCCACACATCCAGTTCGGGGCGGCTGGCCTTGAGGCCGGTCGCAAACGACGGCGCGCGCCCGTGGATGGTGTGCATCCCGTACGTGTTCATGTAATACGGAAACCGCCCCGAGCAGCCGATGCCGCTGATGAAAACGAGGTTTTCTTTCGGGATGTCGAGTTCGGGCATCAACCGCTGCACGCCTGCGAGGATGGAGTAGTCGCCGCAGCCGGGGCACCAGCGCACGTCCTGATCGCTGGCAAAGTCCTTCCGCGACGGCGCGCCATCGCCGCCGGCGAGGCCGGGTGGCATCGCAGGTTTCGCGCCTTTCGGCCCCGCTTTCATGCCGGGCGGCATGGCTGGTTTACGCTTGCCCGCAGGCTGCATGCCCGGCGGCAACGTGGGTTTCTTGCCCTTCTCCATGCCCGGTGGCAGCGTCGGCTTTTTGCTTTTGGCCTCCATGCCGGGGGGTAAGGTCGGTTTTTTGGCCTTGGGGGCGTATCCGGGAGGAAGCGTGGGCTTTTTGCCCTTCGGGTTGTTGTTGTCCTGGTTGTTGTCCGCCATGGTAGCAGAGGGAAAGGGAATGGATTTAATGCCCAATGGCATGTTCTATTTTTTCTTCCCCTCCTGGGAGGCAGGAGGGGATCGAGGAGAGGTCGATGTTAGCTTGTGCTTTCATTTTCTGATCCTCCCCCCAGCCCCCTCCTTACTTCGTAAAGAGGGGGAGAGGCGTACGAAGGCGTTTCGTGTTTACGTGGTGCCGAGTATGCTGTCGATCTTGGTGGTCAGTTCGCTGGCGCGGAAGGGCTGGCCCTGGATCTTGTTCACGGGGATAAACGGGAGCAAGAATTCGTCGCGCAGCAGCCGGACGAGTTGGCCGTTGTTGAGTTCCGGCACCACCAGATGCTCGAAGCGGTCGAAGATCGGTTGCAGGTCTGCCGGGAACGGGCAGATCCAGCGCAGGTGAATCGCGCCGACGCGTTGGCCGCGGCTGCGGGCCTCGTCCACGGCGGCTTCAATCGCGCCCCGCGTGGAGCCCCAGCCGATGAGCAGCACATCACCTTCGGCGTCGCCGTAAATCGTGGTGGGCGGGATGTCTTGCTGGACGCGCTGCACCTTCTCGGCGCGCATCTTGGTCATGCGCTCGTGGTTCTGCGGGTCGTACGACACGTTGCCGGTTTCCGCCTGCTTTTCCAGCCCACCGAGGCGATGCTCCAGCCCCGGCGTGCCCGGTTTGGCCCACGGACGCGCCAGCGTTTTTTCGTCGCGCACGTACGGCAGGAATACGTCTTCGCCGTTGATGACGCGGTTGGTCTTGGTAGCGTAGGTCACCTCGAATGGGGCAAGGTCGGCGCTGTTGGGAATGTGCCACGGCTCGGAGCCGTTGCCGAGGTAGCCGTCGGCGAGGAACAGCACCGGGGTCATGTATTTGACGGCGATGCGGCAGGCTTCGTAGGCGGCCCAGAAGCAGTCGCCCGGCGTGGAGGCCGCGATGACGGGCATCGGGGAGTCGCCGTTGCGGCCATAAACGGCCATCAGCAGATCGCTCTGCTCGGTTTTGGTGGGCAGGCCCGTGGAGGGGCCACCGCGCTGCATGTCCACCACCACCAGCGGCAGTTCGGTCATCAGCGCGAGCCCCATCGCTTCGCCTTTAAGCGCCACGCCGGGACCGCTGGTGCCACACACGCCGAGGTTACCGCCAAAGCTCGCGCCAATCGCGGAGCCCACGGCAGCGATTTCGTCTTCGGCTTGAAACGTCATCACGCCAAAATGCTTGTGGCGGCTCAGTTCGTGCAACAGGTCGGAGGCGGGGGTAATGGGATACGAGCCGTAGAAAAGCGGGATGCCGCTCTGGTGCGACGCCGCCACGAGGCCGAGCGCCACCGCCTGCGCCCCGTGGATGGTGCGATAAACTCCCGCTTTTAACTGGGCCGGGTTGACCTCATACTGGGTGGTAAAGGTCTCGGTTGTCTCGCCAAAATGGAGGCCTTTTTTCAGCACGTGCACGTTGGCATCGCGGATGTCGGGCTTCTTGGCAAACTTCTTCCCCAGCCAGTCGATGGCAGGCTGAATGGGCCGCGAGTACAACCACAGCGCCAGACCGAGGGCAAACATGTTCTTGCTCCGGTCCATCTGCTTCTTGTCCAGCCCGAAGTCGGCGAGCGCTTCGTGGGTCAACTTGGTCAGCGGCACCTCAAAAAGCTGATACCGCTCGCGCAGTACATCGTCAATCGGATGCGCGTCGTAGCCCGCGAGGTCGAGGTCGCGCTGGGTGAAGCTGTCGATGTTCACGATCACCGAGCCGCCCTTACGCACGCGGTTGATGTTGACCTTTAGCGCCGCCGGGTTCATCGCCACCAGCAGATCCACCTCGTCACCGGGCGTGCGGATGTTGACCGAGCCGAAATGAAGCTGGAAGCCCGAGACGCCATACGTGGTACCCGCAGGCGCACGGATTTCGGCGGGAAAGTCGGGAAGGGTGGCGAGGTCGTTGCGGGCGTAGGCCGTCGCGAGGGTGAACTGCGAGCCTGTAAGCTGCATCCCGTCGCCAGAGTCTCCGGCAAACAAGATGGTGGCTTCGGCGAGGCGTTCGCGGGTCTTTTGGGGGGCCGTGTCAGGGGCAGAAGAAGCCATGAACTACGTGGGGTAAACCCGAAAATAGGAAGCAGGTATTCATTAAGGGTCGGATGAACGACCCAAAGTTCAAGTCCAAAGCCGAAGGATGCGGGTTGTTTCGTTGGATTGGAACTGTACCGGATCTTTGATGTCGCAAGCGATGGCGGTTACACGCTTTGCGGTCATTCGCTCGCTGCGCTCGTGTCAGAATGGTCATTAACAGGCTGCGCCTGTGTCATGCATGCTGTCGTTGGTGGTGTCGCTGCGCATGTGCCATATAATACGCATCGCCCCGCTTCCCTCAACCCTCTTCCCCCATCCCTCAGCCATCCATGCCTATCGCGTTTGATACGTTGTTCGAAAAGCCCAAGCCGGTCATTGCGATGATCCACACGGGGCCGAGTCCGGGGATGCCGGGTTTTTTACGGGTGGAGAGCGCCGTGGAGCGGGCCGTTGCCGAAGCGGAGGTGTACCTCAGCGCCGGCGTCGATGGGCTACTGATCGAGAACATGCACGACTTTCCGTGCATCCACGAGCGTGAGATGGGGCCGGAGGTGGCGGCGTTTATGACCCGCGTGGCCCATGCCGTGAAACGCCGCGCCGGGTACACGCCCGTCGGGCTGCATGTGCTGTTTCAGGCCACCAAAACGGCGCTTGCCGTGGCGCAGGCGGCCGCGTGCGACTTCGTCCGGGCCGAAGGCTGGACGCACGCGCACATCTCGGACAAAGGCTTTACCGACGCCTCGGCGGGGACGGTGGTGCGCTACCGCCACCAGATTGGGGCGCACGACATCCCGGTGTTTGCCGACATCAAAAAAAAACACGCCGCGCACGCGCTCACTGCGGATCTGAGCATTGCCGACATCGCGCGGGGCATGGCCCTGCATCAGGCCGATGCCATAGTGGTCACGGGCGTTCACACGGGCGAGCCGCCGCGCACCGACGATCTGCAAGCCGTGCAGGCTGCCACCGAACTGCCCGTGTTGGTGGGCAGTGGCACCACCGCCGATGAATATGCCGAACTGTATCCGCACGCCGATGGGTTTATTGTGGGCAGTGCGCTCAAGGAAGGCGGGCGATGGGATGCGCCGGTGTGCGCACAACGCGTCGAGCGGCTGATGACTGCCGCTGAGCAGGTGCGGGCTGCTACGCGTGCGCCACTTGTCAAGAACTGACTGTGTGTTGAGGCGTTGGTTTGTCGCCTCCCGTTTGTATTCTCCACCGTTGTTATGGTCCCCTACGTCGCCACCACCGAAGACATCACCGTCACGGTTCGTCCTGTTTACCTCGATAATCAGTCCGACTATTTCGAGAAGCGGTTTGTGTTTGGCTACTTCATCCGCATCGAGAACAAAAGCCTGGACGAGGTGCAACTGCTCCGCCGCCGCTGGCTGATCCGCGAGGCGCATGGCAAGGTGCAGGAGGTAGAGGGCGAGGGCGTCATTGGGCAGCAGCCGATTCTTGCACCGGGCGGGGCGCACCAGTATAGCTCGTACTGCGTCCTGAACACCATGGAAGGCATCATGGAAGGGCACTATGTGATGGAACGCGCCAACGGCGAGCGCTTCCGCGTCGTCATTCCCCGCTTCGACCTGCGGGCGCGGGCGAATTAGGCGTTATCACACCCCAGTTGCTCATGACGGCCCTGGCGCTTTGCATAGCTGTGATTTTTTCCGATGGCGGCCCCTCGTTTTTAGATTCGCGCTAACAGGTCTCCCATTTCGTTGCGTCTTTGATTGTTGTTTCGTAATCTCGAAAACGTTTTCATGACGTGGTTATGGAGGTTGCAAATCAGACATGGACAGGACCATTCGTGAGGTGGCACGCCGGGCAGGCGTTTCGATTGCTACTGTTTCTCGGGTACTGAACAAAACCGTCCCCGTAAGTGAAGACAAGCGGAAACGGGTGCTTGAAGCGGTAGATGCGGTGGGGTATACCCCCAATCCGGCTGCGCAGAGTTTGCTAAAAAAAGAGACCGGTGGCCTTGGCGTGCTGTTACCCTATGCGGGAGAAGAGTTCTTCGCCGAACTCCTCACCGGGGCAGACCTGGCTGCGCAGGAGTATGGCTATTACCTCCTGATTTGCACCTCTCATCGGGATGACAAAACCTTGCAGGCGTCGATCCGCGGTCTTGATAAACGCGTGGATGGGCTGGTTGTGATGGTGCCAGAAATAAATGCCAAAGAGTTAGCCTATCTGGCCAAAGGAGAGGATCCGGTCGTTTGTATCAATACACCCTTGAGTACAGATGCAGTCGACCGCATCAACTTCGATAATTTTGAGGGCGTACGAAAAATGACCGCCTATTTGATAGCGAATGGGCACGAGCGTATTGCCTTGATCCGGGGACCCGAACGGGCGCATGATGCGCAGAAGCGCCTGGAGGGATATCGCGCGGCGATGCAGGGAGCGGGCGTTTCCGATACATCGATGTTGGAATTCAATGGCGACTATACCAAACAGGCAGGCTATACAGTAGGTGAAAAAATACTGGCTTTGGATCCACGGCCCACCGCCATCATTGCCGCCAATGATTATTGTGCCATCGGGGTGTTAAGCGTATTGCATGAGCACGGAATTGCAGTCCCCGAAGAGATTTCGGTAGCGGGATTCGATGATGTGCCGAGTGCGCAATATGCTGCGCCGACCCTTACTTCTGTACGCGTTCCCATCCGTGAAATCGGCGCGGCCGCCATCCGCCGACTCGTCACCCGGCTTCGGGCCAAGCACCCGATGCCCCATGAGGACCAGGTGTATCCCGTAGAACTGGTCGTTCGTCAGTCCACGGCACCGTGTAAGGACGAGGCATAAGGCCCCTCGTTTCCGTGAGCCACACCCTGAATTGTCGTCCGCTGTGACGGAGATTGTGAAATTCTGAAAACGTTTTCTGAAAAGGTTTTCAGATCGATAGATTTTTACTATCTTCGGGGTGCATAAGCCATTCATGGGGTCATTGAAGCCGTTCGATCTGGCTTCATGGCATGTTTATGTCCCTGAATTCCTTTTTATCCCCCCACCAATAGGATAACCTGTAACTATCTCGTTGGAGATTTGAAAAGGTTTTCTAAAAAAAGTCAACTTATCTAGCCCGCCCGCCCCGGTATTCATCACACCAAACATAATCCGCCATGTCCTCCTTGTTACACCGAACGCATTTTTTGATGAAGGGCCTATTGGTCACTCTCTTTTTCGCGCTTTTGGTAGCGCTTCCCGCTTCTGATGCACAGGCCCAGGTCGTTTTTGAAGACTTCAACGACGGCGACATCTCCGACGTGTTCACCTTCAGCGAAACCGGCGGCGGCATCGGCGTCGGGACCACCGATGACCGCAACGGCACCGCCGATGCTGCCCTCTCCATCGGCGTCAACCCCGGCGACACCGGGAGCTTCTCCGGATTTGTCGTCTCCGGCGGCGCGGGCACCACCGACGTCACGGGCATGACCCATATGTCCTTCTACCTCCGTCCCCAGACCGTCCAGGCTGCCAACGTGCCGGTGGTCTTGGAGATCAACTTCCATGAAGACATCAACGGCGACGGGGTCTACGATGGAGGCCTCGAAGACGAGTACCAGGCCATCTATCAGGTGACGACCGGCGAGGGCTACACGTTTGTGCAGATCCCTGTGGCCTCGTTCACCGATGACAATGCCGTCTTCCCCGGTGCCAGCGACGGGTTTGACTACGCGAACCTGTTCGAGATCGTCGTTGCCTATGCTGGGGTGCAGGGGCCTGAGTTCGCTCTCTCCATCGATGATATTGTATTCAGCTCAGGCGCTCCCGTCGATCCTTCCACGTCCAGCGAAGATCCCGAAGCGGTGTTGCCCGGTGCTGTTGCGCTCAGCCCCGCCTATCCCAACCCGTTCACCACACAGGCCCAGTTTGACGTGACGCTTCAGCAGACGCAGCCAGTGCGTGTGGAGGTGTTTGATATGCTCGGTCGTTCGGTGCAGGTGCTCTACGATGGCGTGATGATGGCGGGCACCCCCCATCGTCTCACGCTGGATGGGCAAAATCTGGCCAGTGGGATGTACCTGTACCGGGTAACGACGGAGACGTTTACCACCACCCGCAGCATCATCCTCGCGCAATAACCGCTGTTGCCTCACCTAGGTGCTTACAACATGATGCCCATGCCTTCACCTATGCATTACGCCCCGGAACGCATCCAAAGCAGATGGACGCACGGTCTGTTGCGTCGGATGGTGTGGGCCGTCATGGTACTGCTGATTTCTGCCGGGGGGGTGGGAGAGACCCGCGCACAGACCACTGCCGCTGCAGACTCTTCTGAGACCCTGCGGAAGCAGCCCCAGCCCATCACGGTGTTTGGCTACTACCGGCTCTTGGTTTATGGGAGGAACATGACCGACCCGTATCCGAACCTGGAGCCCTTCGAACGGGCCTATGGCGTGGGGGATGGCTACCGCGAGCCCATGCTGTCGCTCAACGTGTTGGGGCGGCCCAGTGGCCGGTCGAGTTTCGGGACGGAGTTGTTTGTCTACACCCCCTATGAGGGAAATAGCACGGCGAACAACATCGTCTCGCTCAACCTCGGGGTGAACTTCTACGGCAACTTCCGCACCGAGGTAGGCAACTTTGGAGCGCGGGCAGGTGGCATCCATTGGTACAACCTGAGCCCGTTCACGATAGGGGTGTATCAGGTGCTCGATCGGTTTACCATCTTCGACCGAACGCCGTGGGAAGGCGTGGATGGGGTAGACAAGTACGCCAACTATTTCACCACGGGGCAGACCAATCCGGGCGACCAGCGGTGGAATTTCCAGGCGTTTCAAGGGCTAATTCTCGATGGCCGGAAGCTGCCCGGCGGGCTGGGCTTCGACTTTTTCTGGGGCAAGACGCAACCAAACGGGGGCCTTCCGAACGCGACCACCGACCCGGTAGAAACCATCCCCGAAAACGGCGTGGTGCCCACCTATCAGGGGACGGCTGGGGAGGCCCGCGCCCTGCCCAGCTTTATCACCGGGGGCAAGCTGCAGAAATCCCTCGACGCCGGGACCGTAGCCTACAACACCATCTACAGCTACCGCACGCTGGACAGCCTGACCACCGACCGGCGGTCGTATCAGGTGCATACCGGTTCGTTTGACCTGAATGTGGGCGACATCAACGTGCGCGGCGAGGTGGGGGCGAGTAAGTTTGAAAGCCCCGACTACACCTCCGACTGGGGCGAAGCGCTGATGGTGCGGGCCGAAATCCCCGCCTCCTATACCTTCCTCCCACTCGATGTCCAACTGTATCAGGTGGGCGCCGATTTCTACAACGAAAACGGCGAAATCAGCACAAACAACAACCCCAACCTGCGGGCAGAGAGTCAGTGTACGGTGGCGGCGGGGCAAGGGTCGGTAGGAGGACTGCTGACGCAAGTGAACCAGTTGGCCCACAACCGCCGCGGCATCAACATCAACACCGCGTGGGAACGAGGGCCTGCCAAGTTAGCGGCGGGTTGGGGCATCGCGCAGGAGCTGGAGCCGACGACGGATGTGTTGTCCTTTGTCCACCGCATCAATGGGTTGGCGCTGTCGCGTATTTACAACCCGTTCCCGGCCAATGCCGTGTGTGCAACCCAGTTTGGGCCTCTCCAGCGGCAGTACTCCTTCTTCCGAGGCGTTTTTGAGCGGGTGGTGCTTACCGACATCGACCCGGTCACGGGCGCGGTGCCCAACCGCAAGTATTTCCACGCTGTGGACGTGAAGGCCAAGCTGCAAACCCAACTCGCCAAGCGGCCCCTGTACGTCTTTTACCTGGGCAACTTCGGCTCGGTCAGCGACAAGGCCACCGTGGTTCCAGCAAACGATGACACCTATCTGTTCGTCCAGTCGCACGAGTTTGACCTCTACTATGAAGTCCGGAACGGCTTTATCGTGACGGGATACGTGGGGCTCGAATGGGCACAAGGCGGGGCCTTTACGCGGGCCAACGAGATCAGCGGCAAACTACGCGATCAGCAGGCCAGCGGCCTTGGGCTGGGCTTTGATTGGACCCTCGCGCCCAATGCCGGGCTCTACTTCCGTCACCGCTGGATGGACTACGAGGACCGCAGCGTGGCAATCGACCAATACCGGGGCCGTGAGGTTACCCTTGAACTGAAGATCTTTATCTAATCCGAAGGGGCATGTATCTATTTCGTCATGGTCTGATAATCCTCCTGGTGCTGCTGCCCCTGCGCGTGCAGGCACAAGATGCGCCCGTCGAAAACACGGAGCGCCGGACGGTCCAGTTTAATGGTCTGGGGCGCGCGACGGTGCAGCAAACGTCGCTGGGTGGCACCTTGCTCGACACCGATTCCACCACGGTGGAGAACGTGGCAGACGGCGACTTCGTGCTCGATCTGGCCCTCAACGCCCAGCCCAACGATGTCACCGAGGTGCAGGGCGTTTTGCGGATGCGCAACGAGTTTGGCGGTTTCTTTGGCGAAGGCGTGGCGCTGGAGGTACGTGAACTCTGGGCCCGTGGCATCGTCGCCAATGTGGTGGAGTACCGGGTGGGGGACATGGATGTGGCGCTGACGCCGTATACGCTGTTTCTGCCCGACGCCGAAGGCACGGTCAACGAGCCTGACCTGTTTCGCCCCCAGCAAGAGGTGATCGCGTACGAGCAGTTCTACACCGGCGAGAATGAGCGGCGGTTGCAGGGGGGCAAGGTAGATTTTGGGTTATCGTTTACCCAAGTGCTTGACCTCGTGAACGTGCGTACCTTTCTGGCGCGTACCCGCCCGACCAATTTCGTCAGCACGCCGACGCGGTTTTTGGGTGGCGGACGGGCGGAAGTGGTCTCGCGTGCCTTCGGGCCGCGTGGAACCCAGGCAACGCTCGGGGTGAACCTGGCCTATGTCTGGGATGATCTCAAGACGGGAGCCGTCACCACGGGGCTGCGCAATGCCACCATGACGCTCGATTTCGATGTGGCGGTGCGCAACGATGAGAACCTGGCGATTCGTCTGGTGGGCGAGACCGGAGAGTCGTCGCTGCGGCTCAAAGACGACGACGAAACCCCGATTGACGAAGACGACACCTTCCTCGACATCGGGGCCGAGGTGCACCTGAAGCCGTGGAACCTAGCGGTACAGGCGGCCTTCGTGGATGTGGGGCCCGACTTCTACAACCCGGCGGCACAGAGTCGGCGCGTCAATTTTGCCCGCACCAAAAGCTTTTACAACCGCATCGGCAACGAGCGCACGTTGCGGGGCACCACGCTGTTCGACCTGACGCGGGACCAGGCCCTGTATACGTTTGCTTTGTCCGATCAGTTGATGGCCTATGACCCCCGGTTTAGCAACGTCTTGCCCTATGGCCCTGCCACCCCCAACCGGCGCGGCCTGCGGCTGGAGGCCGGTTATGGCACCGATGACGATGCACTTGAGGCCAGTCTGCGGACGGCGTTTTTGCGAGAGATTCGGGGACAAGGGACCACCGAACTCAAGGACTTCCGCCAGATTCGTGCTACCGCTACCCTGCGGGTGGACCAACTGGCTGGGTGGAGCCGCTCGGTGGATGCCACGCTGGGCCTGCAACATGAGAACACGAACCGGGGCGGGGTGGATGTGGAGCAGGTAGACCTGTCGTCGAACCTCGTTGAACTGGGCGTGGCTGCCGAAGTCTACCCCCGCCTGAGCCTGCTGCTGGGCGCCAAGCTACGCAGCGCCAGCGGGTCGGACTACATACCCGTGATTGAGGACTTCAACGACGTGCGGGACTTCCCGGCGCGGTTTGAAGTCGATGATACCGACCAACTGGTGGGAGCCGGAATGCGGTACGGGTTCCGGGAGGATATCTACCTCACGGTGCAGTTTCAGCACCTCAACTACAGCGAAAACGCAACGCCTGACCAGGACTATGGGCTAAGCCAGGTCTACGTTTTGTACAGCATGTCGTTTTAACCCTTGGGGATATTTTGCCATGACGGGCACTTCATTTATTACTTCTTCTCGTTCATTGCTGGGGCTTGTGGTGCTGCTATTCCTCTCCGGGTGCAGCCATGACACCTCGATGGTGGATGGGCCGCTGCTGACCGACCGGTTTGGCGGGTTCTTGTTGCTCGAATCGTTGACGGTGAGCCAAGACGCAGCAGACTTTTCCAGCGGCGAGAGCATCATCTTCACCGCCGAGTTCAACAAGCAGGTCAACTGGGTGCTTGAAATCACCGGGGCCACCAGTGGGGCGGTGAAACGCTTTGAAGGATTTTCGCGGGAGCTTACCGCAGATAATGCCCGGTGGACCGGCGGCACGACAGAACTGCCCTTTTTCAAAGAGGAAACCTGTACCGTTGTCCTGACGGTGCTGAATGAAGAAGGAGCCGAACCCCTGACCACGGAAGTGACGGTGCTGGGTACCCGCGTCTATGAAGGCAGCGTGGTGGCCGACTTTGAGACCAATGCCGGAAGCGACATCTTCTTTGGCAACTTCGAGTTCGAATTAACCACCGACTCCGGGCGCAGCACCGAGGTGGCTCCGGCGGAAGGCGACTTCTTCTACCTGTTTCGGGGTACCGACAACATCGTAACCAATTTCTTTGTCGGGCTGATTGACATCAAAGCCTCCATCACCGGAGAAACGTATTTCCCCGTGCCCACCAGCGTGCCCGAAGATCTGTTCTTCAACATGTTTCTCTACAGCTTCGGCACGCCCAACACCATCGCCGTTGTTCAACTCATCGTAGACACCAACGGCACCGGGGCCTTCGAGGATGGGCAGGACGAAGCATTTCCCTATGGCGACCTTCCCGTGGACTGGGAAGGCTGGCAGGCTTTCAGCAAGCCCGTAAGTGAGATTGGGCTGACCCAGGCGCAGGTGCAGGAGATTGTGGCGGTGCGGGTGCTGCTGATCTCCGACGAAAACAAC
>JAUIDY010000073.1 GCA_030428385.1 Rhodothermia bacterium
AACGCCAGCGAACTGAAGTCCACGCGCTTGGGGCGGCGGAAGTTGAACAGGTGGATGATGAGCGGGATCGCCGCCGCAGCCAGGGCGAACAGCGCCAGCGGGTTGAGAAACGTCATGCGCGGGTATTAGGAAAATGCATTTCTCGGTAGCACAACGTCAACGTACCAGCGACCCGTTTCATTGTGCCCGGCGGCGTGCTACCGTGGGGCAAGGGGGCTGTTCCATGTTACTTGACCCTGTGGCTTTCTCTACATCGTAGAAAAAGTTATCTTCTAGTGTAACCTTTTCAGAGTTTCTCTATATACGCGAAAAACTAACCCCGCTCGCCCGTGATCTCTCGCACCGAAGAAATGCTGCTCCTAGCCGTGTGCCGCCTGCAGGCCGACGCTTTTGGGCTCAACATCCGCAAAGAAATGCAGGCCGTGACGGGCAAGCGCTACTCGGTGGGAGGCATTTACACGCCGCTGGACCGGCTGGTGCGCAAGGGCCTGCTGAAAACCGAAGACGGCCTACCCACCGAGGCCCGCATGGGTCGCCCGCGTCGGCTCTACCGCATCAGCTCTGCCGGGCTGGAGGCATTGCGGGCCGCCCGCACGCTTCACGAGGCCATGTGGGAAGGACTTCCTTCCCTCATTCTTGATAAGCTGCGGTTCATATGAGCGGCTCGCCGAAAACGACGCTGCCCCGATGGGCGGCCCGGATGCTTTACCGGCTGGCCCCGGCGCACAACCGCGACGTGGTGCTGGGCGACTTCGCCGAGGTGTTTCAGTACATCGCCGAGGAAGAAGGTCGGACGCGGGCGCTGGGTTGGTACATCGCGCAGGTGATCAAGTCGCTGCCTGCCTTTCTCTCCAATGGCATTTATTTCGGAAGCGTCATGATCGGCAACTACCTCAAAACGGCCACGCGCAATCTCTACAAACGCAAGTTCTACGCCACGCTCAACATTCTCGGCCTCGCCATCGGCATGGCGGTGTGCTTGCTGCTTTTCCAGTACGTCGCCTTCGAGACGAGCTACGATGCCTTTCAGGAGCACGCCGACCGTCTGTACCGGGTGAACAAAACCGACCTTCAGAATGGCGAAGAGGGTTTGGTGGAAGCCTACACGTGGTATGGGGTACGCCCCGCGCTGCTGGAGTCTGTGCCAGAGGTACAGGAGGCCGTGCGAATGCATCCCAACTACAGCCCGTTCGTAGTCGCTTATACCGACGCACGGGGCGAACGTAAGGTTTTGCGGGAGGAAAGCGACAAGTTGTGGTATGCCGATTCCAGCTTCTTTCAGGTGTTTACCTTACCGCTGCTGCAAGGCGACAGAGCGACGGCCCTCACCCGGCCTGGCACCGTGCTGCTGTCCGCCTCGGCGGCGCGTCGCTATTTCGGTGAGGCCGACCCGATGGGCAAGACCCTGGATGTGCGCGCCTGGATTGACGGCGAGTTTACCGTCGTGGGCGTCTTCGAGGATCATCCGGGAAATTCCAATTTTGCCTTCGATCTGCTGCTCCCCATGCGCGATTTGCTCCAGCATGATCAGTATGTGGACAACAACGGCTGGGGCTGGACCAACTTTGTCACGTATGTCCTGCTGCACCCAAACACCGACCTGGATCCAACCGCACAAAAAATGCGCGATGTGATCTACGCGAACAAGCAAGAAGGCTGGGAGGCGCAAAACCGGGATGTCCGGGTCCACCTTCAACCGATTACCGACATTCACCTCCACACCGATTTCGACGCGCCGGGGCGGACAAACAGCTACCGGACGGTCTACTTCTTTGCCCTCGTCGGCATGTTTGTGCTCCTCATCGCGTGGGTGAACTACATCAACCTCGCCACGGCGCGGGCGCTGGAGCGGGCGCGTGAGGTGGGGGTGCGCAAGGTGGTAGGGGCACGCAAGGGGCAGGTGATTACACAGTTTTTGCTGGAGTCGGCGCTGACGAATGGGTTGGCGCTGGTACTGGCCCTTGGCTTCACGGTGCTGGCCTTGCCCTACCTCAATGCCGTTGCCGAGACGAACATCACACTGTCCACTTGGGAAGAGCCGACACTATGGTGGAGCCTGCTTGGTGTGTTTGGGCTGGGAACGCTTCTCGCCAGTTTGTATCCGGCGTTTGTACTTTCTGCGTTCCAACCCGTCGCCGTGCTGAAAGGCGGGCTGGGCACCTCGGCCAGCCGAGATCGTCTGCGGCAGGCGCTGGTGGTTTTTCAGTTTGCTGCCTCCATCGCCTTGCTGACGGGTACCTATGTGGTCTACCAGCAGGTAGCTTATATGCGCAGTGCCGACCTGGGCGTGGACCTGGAGCAGATCCTCGTGGTGGAGCGCCCCAGCATCAGGGAGGATGCCGATACGTACCGGGAGCACCGGGCGGTTTTTCTGGATCGCTTAGAGGCGCAGAGCGCCATCCAGGATGTCGGAGCCTCTACAACCGTGCCGGGTGGGGCCTTTAGCCTAGGCACGTCGGTTCGGCGCGAAGGAGGCGATCCCACCGATAGCGAGCTGATACGGGGCTCGTGGGTGTCGCATAATTTCCCCGAATTGTATGGGCTGGAGCTTGTTGCGGGTCGTCTGCTCTCCGAAGAACTGGATACGAATAACGAGGGGGTGCTGGTGAATGAAACCCTGATTCGTTCCCTGGGCTTTGCCTCTGCGGAAGACGCCATTGGGCAAGCCATCATCCTCGGGAGTGGCGACGATACCACGACCATCGTCGGCGTCCTGAAGGACTTCAACTGGATGTCTGTCAAGCAAGTCCCTGAGTCTATGTTTCTGGCCCTCTGGGGCGGCGGGCAATACTTCTCAATCAAGGTAGTGGGCGATGATGTACGGGAAACGGTCGCTACGGTGCAGACCATTTATGAGGAGCAGTTTCTCGGCAACCCGTTCGAGTATTTCTTTGCCGACAGTTTCTTCGACGAGCAGTACCGCGCCGACCAGCGTTTTGGCACCCTCTTCGGGTTTTTCTCGGTGCTGGCGCTGGTGGTGGCGTGTCTGGGGCTGGTCGGGCTGGCGGCGTATGCGACGGCACAACGCACGAAGGAGATGGGCGTGCGCAAGGTCCTCGGAGCGAGTGCCCCAAGCATCGCCCGGCTGTTGTTTGCCCACTTCTCCAAACTCGTCACCGTCGCCCTCATCCTTACCGCTCCGCTGATGTATTTTACCGTTGATTACTGGCTCAATGGCTTCGCAACACGTATCACGGTGCAGCCGTGGCTGTTTGTGGTGCCAGGGCTTTTGGTCCTGCTCGTAGCGCTCCTCACCGTGAGCTACCATACCCTCCGCATCGCCACGTTAAATCCGGTGAAGGCGCTTCGCTACGATTGAGAGCTTCCTCTATTTCGTAGAAAAAATTATCTTCAGGTGTAACCTTTTCAGAGTTTCTCTATATACGCGAACAACTAACCCCGCCCGCTCGTGATCTCTCGCACCGAAGAAATGCTGCTCCTAGCCGTGTGCCGCTTGCAGGCCGACGCTTTTGGGCTCAACATCCGCAAAGAAATGCAGGCCGTAACGGGCAAGCGCTACTCGGTGGGCGGCATCTATACGCCGCTGGATCGGCTGGTGAACAAGGGCCTGCTCAAGACCGAAGACGGCCTGCCGACCGAAGCCCGCATGGGCCGCCCGCGTCGGCTCTACCGCATCAGCTCCGCCGGACTGGAGGCGCTGCGCGAAGCCCGCGAACAGCACGAGGCCATGTGGGAGGGCTTGCCCAAGCTCGTCCTCGATAAGCTGCGGTTCACATGAGCACGCCGTCGGACACCGCTGGGCCGAACACCACGCTGCCCCACTGGGCGGCGCGGCTGCTGTATCGGCTGGCCCCGGCGCACAACCGCGACGTGGTGCTGGGCGACTTCGCCGAGGTGTTTCAGTACATCGCCGAGGACGAAGGCCGGACGCGGGCGCTGGGTTGGTACATCGCGCAGGTGATCAAGTCGCTGCCTGCCTTTCTCTCCAACGGCATTTATTTCGGAAGCGTCATGATCGGCAACTACCTCAAAACGGCCACCCGCAACCTGTACAAACGCAAGTTCTACGCCACGCTCAATATTGCGGGTCTTGCCATCGGCATGGCCGTGTGCCTGCTGCTTTTCCAGTACGTGGCCTTCGAGACGAGCTACGACGCCTTCCACGACAACCACGACACGCTCTATCGCTTCACGTATACCTCGTTGCAAAGTGACGGCGACGAAAGCAGCGAGCCGTATTCGTGGTTTGGGCTGAAAGCGCCCGTGCTGGAAGCCGTTCCCGAAGTGCAAGCGGTGGTGCGCACGCATCCCAACTATTCGCCCGCCATCATTGCCCGCACGGATGACACGGGTGCCCGCAAAGCCGTCCGCGAAGCCGGCGAAAACCTGCTCTACACCGACCCCGAGTTTCTACAAACGTTTTCGCTCGCGTGGCTACACGGCGACGAAACCACGGCGCTCACCGAGCCCGGCACCATGGTGCTCTCCGCCTCGGCAGCGGAGCGGTATTTCGATACGACCGATGTGCTGGGCCAGACGCTGGACGTGCGCGGGCAAGAAAACGTGGTTTATACCATCGTCGGCGTCTTCGAGGATGTGCCTGCCAACTCGCATTTTACGTTCGACTTCCTGATGACCCTGGAAAATGTGTTGCAGGGCAGTCAGTACCGCGAGGCAAGCGGCTGGGGATGGACCAACTTTGTCAACTATATCCAGCTTCGCCCCGACGCCGATCCGGCGGCGGTGGAGGCAAAACTGCGCGAGGTGTTGTATACCCACAAGCGGGAATCGTGGGAGCCGCGCAACATTGATGTGCGGGTGGGTTTGCAGCCCATCACCGATATCCACCTGCGTTCGGACTTCGACTATGACGAGCATGTGGGCGGCGGCAGTGCGCGTACCGTCTACTTTTTCGCCCTTGTCGCTCTTTTTGTGCTGATCATCGCGTGGGTGAACTACATCAACCTCGCCACGGCGCGGGCGCTGGAGCGGGCGCGTGAGGTGGGCGTGCGCAAGGTGGTGGGAGCCCGCAAGAGTCAGGTCATTGCGCAGTTTCTGCTGGAGTCGGCGCTGACGAATGCGCTGGCGCTGGTGCTGGCACTCGCGCTTACCGCGCTGGCGTTGCCGTACCTGAACGCCGTCGCCGGGACCGACATTACGCTCTCGACATGGCGCGAGCCGAGGCTGTGGGGAGCGCTGTTGGCGGTGTTTGGCGCGGGGACGTTGCTGGCGAGTTTGTACCCGGCGTTTGTGCTGTCGGCGTTCCAGCCGGTGACCGTGCTCAAGGGAACGCTGGGCACAGCGGGAACGCGCAACTGGCTACGGCAAGGGCTGGTGGTGTTTCAGTTCGCCGCGTCCATCGCGCTATTGACAGGCACGTACATTGTTTACCAGCAGGTGTCGTACATGCGTACCGCCGATCTAGGCGTCGACCTCGATCAGGTGCTGATTGTGGAACGCCCCGGTATCATCGATGATATGGAAGTTTTTCGGGAGAACCGCTCGGTCTTTCGGGAGCAGTTGCTGGCCCAGGCAGCCATCAAAGATGTCGCGATTTCTACGACGGTGCCGGGCGGCAACTTCAGCTTTACCAGCAACGTCCGTCGCGAAGCCGCCGATCCGTCGGACACGCATCCATTTCAGGTGTCGTGGGTGACGCCCAACTTTCCCGATCTCTACGAACTGGAACTCCTCGCGGGGCGCTTGCTCGACGAGGTGCAGGACGACGACAGCCGGGGCGTGCTGGTTAATGAAACGCTGGTCCGTGATGTGGGCTTTGCGTCCGTCGAGGCGGCGGTTGGAGCAACCATCATGATCAGTAACGACAACCCGGTGACGGTGGTGGGGGTGCTGGAAGATTATAACTGGATGTCGGTGAAAGAAGCGCCCGCTCCCGCGGGGTTGGCGGTGACAACCGGCGGGCGGTATTTCTCGATCAAGATTGAAGGTGGTGAGGTGCGCGAGACGGTGGAGACGGTGCAAGGCATCTACGAAGCCCTGTTTCCCGGCAACCCGTTCGAGTATTTCTTCGCCGATCGTTTCTTCGATGAGCAGTACCGCGCCGACCAGCGTTTCGGCACGCTCTTCGGGTTTTTCTCGGCGCTGGCGCTGGTGGTGGCGTGCCTCGGGCTGATCGGGCTGGCGGCGTATGCCACGGCACAGCGCACAAAAGAGATGGGCGTGCGCAAGGTACTGGGGGCCAGCGCGCCGAGCATCGCCCGGCTGCTGTTTGCGCACTTCGCCAAACTCGTCACGGTCGCTCTTGTCATCACCGCCCCGCTGATGTATTTCGCCGCCGACCAGTGGCTGAGCGGCTTCGCCACACGCATCAATGTGCAGCCGTGGCTGTTTGTGGTACCGGGGCTTTTGGTCTTGCTCGTAGCGCTGCTCACCGTAAGCTACCACACCCTCCGCATCGCCACCTTAAATCCGGTGAAGGCCCTGCGGTACGATTGAGGAATGGAGGAAGTGGTTTAGGGAAAGGCATAGCCCCGTAGGGGTCGCCCCCCGTGGCGACCCTTGTTTGCCATACCACCCCATCAATGAGGCGGACGCAGTCCGCTTATGAGGCAGTCCGCTTATGAGGCAGGCAACGCCTGCCCATGACATCTTGCCCTCCCCCTTTCGCTTCTGCCGATCAAACGGTACATTAATCATTACCACCGCCGCCACATTTCTTTTCTCCACTCCTTCATCACAAGCACGCATCTGCGTCGATGTTATGAAAAAGCTCCACCTTACCGGGGTGGCGATGGCGGCGTTGAGCCTCGTGTTGCTCGCCCTGACCACCGCCGAACGCCCCGCCACCACCCTTACCTACGGCACGCCCGATCTTCAGTCGCTCGGCGCGCTTGCCTTCGGCCCCGACAACCTCCTGCTGGCCGGCGATGCCACGGGAGCCGCCGTGTTTGCGCTCGATGTGCAGGACAACACCGAAGCCGCCGACCTCGCAGGCTTAAACGTTGAAGGCATCGACCAAAAAATCGCGGCGCTGCTGGGCACCACGGCGGACGCCATCCGCGTCAACGACCTGGCGGTGCACCCGACTTCGCAGCAGGTGTACCTGTCCGTGGCGCGTGGTGATGCGCCTGCGCTGCTACGCGTGACCAAAGCCGGGGCGCTCGAAGTCGTTTCGCTGGATGACATCGGTTTCTCGAAGGGCATGATTACCAGTGCGCCCGCGCCTGATGCCACCGATCGCCGGGGCCGCAGCCTGCGCACCAACACCATCACCGACCTCGCCTACGCCAACGGCAAAGTGTACGTCGCGGGGCTGTCCAACGAGGAGTTTGCGTCGCACTTCCGCCAACTGGCCTTCCCATTCTCCGAAGACGCGCAGTCGAGCAGCCTCGAAATTTTCCACGTGGCGCATGGGCAGTATGAGACGCATGCGCCGGTGCGCACCTTCATGCCCTACGCCATCGGCGATGCGCCACACATCCTGGCAGCCTACACCTGCACGCCGCTGGTGGCGTTCCCCGTGGGCGACCTCGCCGAAGGGGCACATGTGAAAGGCAAAACCGTCGCCGAACTGGGCAACCGCAACGCTCCGCTGGACATGGTGGCCTTTGAAAAAGACGGCAACGAACACCTCCTGATTGCCAACAGCAGCCGGGGCGTGATGATGCTGGATGCCGCCGACCTGCCCGGCGCGGAAAGCCTCACCGAGCCCGTCGAGACGCTGACCGCAGGCGTCGGTTACACCACGCTGTCGTGGGAAGGCGTCGTCCAACTGGCGATGCTAAACGCCGAGCAGGTCATCGTGCTCGAAGAAGCCGACGGCGCGCTGAATTTGCGTTCCTACGCCACGAGCACACTGTAACCCGTTGCACATGGATGTCCGCATTTGCGGTGGCCTGATGGCGGTCTTGTTGGTCGCCTCACTGGTCGCCTGCCAGAGCCAGTCCGAACCTCCTGTTTCCGAACGTGCCGATGCTTCTGTGGAGGCGTCGGCACGTTCGGGTTTGGGTGTGGCGCTGCACCCCGACGCGCTCACCGTGCACGGCCTCGACGCCGAACTAATACACCACCTGCGGGGCCAGCCGCCGGACGAGTGGGCCGACTACATCTCGGTCCGTACTGAAGCCAGCCTCGCCGATTCCACGCTGCCGCCCGTGCTAGGCCGTGTGACAGTGAACGGCGCGGCGGTACGTTTCACCCCGCGATTTCCGTGGGTGCCGGGCGTGGCGTATCGGGTGCGCGTTGATGCAGCGGGGTGGCATGCGGCATTGGGGCTGGCTCCGCCGGAACGCGCCGTGCTCGACACCTTCGTTGTGCTGCCTGCCGTGGAGATGCCGCCGACGGTGGTGACGGGCGTCTATCCCTCGTCGGACACGCTGCCGATGAACCTGCTCAAGTTCTACTTGCACTTCTCTGCCCCGATGGCTGAGGGGCGTGCCTTTGACCATGCGCACCTGGTGGACGAAACAACAGGCAAGCGGGTGGAGATGCCCTTCATCCGCATGGAGCCCGAACTGTGGGACCCCAGCCGCCAACGCCTCACCCTGCTCTTCGACCCCGGACGCATCAAGCGTGAGGTCGGTCCCAATGTGGATGTGGGGGTGGCGCTGGAAGCGGGCCGCCGCTACACGCTGGTGGTAGATTCGACCTGGACCGATGCGCGAGGCAAGGCCCTCGGCACGACGTTTCAAAAATCCTTTCACGTTGCCGAAGCGGACCGCACCCCGGTAGATCCCGCCGACTGGCAGATTGAAGCGCCGTCCGCAGGGACGACGGAGTCGCTGGTGGTGCATTTCCCGGAGTCACTCGATCATGCCCTGCTCCAACGCCTGCTCACGGTAAAAAAAGAGGGCGACACGCCTGTTGAGGGCATCATTCTGGTGAGTGAGCATGAGACACGCTGCGCGTTTACGCCGACGGCGCCATGGGATGCGGGGAGCTATGAACTACACGTCGAGACGATTCTCGAAGACGTGGCGGGCAACAACCTCCGCAGCGTGTTTGATGTAGACCTGACCCACGCCGCACCGTCGGAAGAGCGAGAGGCTGAAGCGGTGCAGGTTCTGTCTTTTGCCATTCGGCATGATTGAGACCGATGGAGTTGCGGAACAATGCCCGTCGTGTCAAGGATGTTGATGGCAAAATGTCCTCAGGCGATAGAGGGCAAGCAGGGGCCTTCGCCTCATAAGAAATACCATCCCCTTGCATCGTGAAACAAAAGATTCTATTTTGACGTCAATACAATTGTTGTATAGACAATAAAGCAAAAATGAAACTGGAAGAAGAACTAAAGCAAGCGCGGTTTACGGATGATTTTCTGAAAGCGGTCCTCAACATTTTGGTGACGGCCGATCAGATTTCTCATGCGGCCAACGCGACCCTGAAGCCCTATGGCATCTCGAAAGAACAGTTTAACGTGTTGCGGATTCTGCGCGGGCAACACCCGAAGCCTTCGACGCTGCAACTGATCAGCGAACGGATGATCAGCAAGTCGTCGAATGCCACCCGGTTGGTCGAGAAGCTTCGGGTGAAAGGGTTGGTGGACCGCGAGGTTTGTTCAAGCAACCGGCGCAAGGTTGATATCGTCATCACGCCCAAGGGGTTGAGCCTGCTTGATGAGGTAGATCCCGCGATGCGCCAAAGCCACGACCACATGCGCACGCTCACCGATGCCGAAACCAAAGAGCTAAACCGTCTCTTGGAAAAGATGCGGCCCTAAAAAATTTACTCCAACTGTTGTATAGACAAGGGTGGTCTATGCGGTATTCCATTTTCTCATGAACCCATTCCCAGAAGGAGGTCCTGCGATGCATACGCATCCCCTACACCTGGTGGCCCTGCAGGGCAGCGTGCGACCCGGAAACAACACGGCCAAGGCCCTGCGGATCCTCGCCGACGAGGTGACGCGCCATGACGGCGTAACCCTCGAAATCATCGACCCTACGCACTTGCATCTGCCGTTGCCGGGGCAGGGCACATCAGACGACGTGGCGGCCCTCCAGGCACACCTCGAATCGGCAGATGGGGTGATTTTGGCCACGCCTGAATATCACGGCAGTTTTTCGAGCGTGATGAAGCTGCTCATCGACAACCTGGGGTTTCCCTCGGTGCTGGCGGGCAAGCCGGTGGCGCTGGTGGGGGTTGCGTCCGGGCGGGTGGGGGCCATTAAGGCGCTGGAGCATCTGCGTAGCGTGGCTTCTCACGTCGGGGCATTGGTGCTACCGGGGCCGGTATCCATTGCAGGCGTACGCCGTGCGTTCGATGAACAGGGCAACCTGCACGACACACGCACCGAGGAGCGGCTGCGGGGGGTGGTCCACGCGTTGGTCCACTACATCCGAACCACCACCTGCCCGCGAATGGCGCTGGAAAACATGGTGCGCGGGGTTGCGGCGGCGGCCTGATGGATAGGTGATTCCACCTTCAGTGCAAGACACGGTATGCAACAAAAAAAAACGTATTTGTCCTCCCCCTCAATGCCCCACGTCCCGTCATCGAGGGGACGGGAGACACGAATGCATATCTAGCAACGGGCAATGAACCCGCCGGCCACTATTTCTTCCTCGAAGACGTGGGGGGCAACAACCTGCGGAGTGTGTTCGACGTGGACCTGACCGATGCCGTATCTTAAGAAGCACGCGAAGCCGAGACGGTGCAGGTGCTGCCGTTTGTTGTTTCAGCCGATGCGCGTTTCCCCTAACCCGTGCTCCCTCCCGCAACGGTTCCATGCGCTTCTTTTTTCTTCTCCTGGGCAGCGTGTTTGGGTTTCACAGCACGCTGGCCCAACCTGCTCCTCAGCTACAACCGAGCCAGCTACGCGTTGTCTCTTCTGATGCCACCTCATGGACGGTTGAAATCTTTGATCCGGATGGACTGGAGTACGCGGCTTTTCATTATGGCCGCGTGCCCCGTACCTACGAGTGGTTCGAGTTCCCCGAAAACTGCCCACAGATCATGCGGGTGCGTGTGTTAAAGGAGCGGCGTTTCCTATGGCAGACATTCCCGTTCGTTGAAGCCGAGATCGTAGATTGTTCGGCTCATACCGGCCCAGCGTATGTGGTAACGTGGGTTCGCATTAATGAAGAGGGACGACCGCGTATCATTCATACCAATGAACGTACGTTTGAGGAGGATGCCTTTCTGGCCCGTGTACGGCAAGAGTTGTATCAGCGAGACCTTATTCGAACTGCTGCCTGGATCGCCGTCCTTTTGGTGCTCTTCCTTCATTTGTTTCTTATGCTGATGGCACTGTGGATCTGGTGGCGAGCACTAGGGCCGTTTATTCGCGAGCGCCGAGAATGACAAAACCGCCGCATCGCTTGCTCGGTGACGCCTGTTTCGCCTAGATTGACGGTTTCTTTCGTCCGCTCGGAGAGTGCCATGCCGACCGATATCGCTATTGCTGCTGGTCAACGTACCGAGGTGTACCGGCGCAACTTCAGCAGCATCCCCGCCACGATTTGTTTTGAGGCGCGGACAGCGACAGAAGGGGCCTCGCTGGACGGGAGCATTGAGGTGCAGGGGTCGAACTGGGTTTTCTCCAAAGATCCTGTCGTCACGCCGCTCCAGGCGTCGAACTGCGTGGAAAAGGGCTACTGGGACACGTTCTATTCGGTGTACGTCACCGCCGAGACGGATGTGGTGGTGACGGTAGAAAAACAGCCGGGCACGTCGTGGTTGCTGATCCTTCTGCTGGCGCTTGTTGTGATAGCCCTTGCGGCGTCCGCGTTTTTTGCCATCGCACGGTAAGGCCACATTATATAAAGAGAAGGCCGGATTGTATCCGCGGATGGAAGGAGATGTCACCTGGGCGGGCGTGCTGCGTAGGCGCAGATCCACGACGCCCACCGAACGCGGCAACCCCATGCCTCCGATCAAGACCATCAACTTCTGGAAGGACAAGTATGGCCCGGAGCTGCTAATCGACATTTGCCGGATTGAGGCCATCCCCAACTTCATCATCGATGCACGGCCCCACCGCCTGACCTTCTACGACATCGCGTTTATTGATGAAGGCGCGGGGACGTATTATCTCGACTTCAGCCCGTGTCCGGTTGCACCGCGTCAGGTATTGTTTACGTCGCCGGGGCAGGTGCGGCAGTGGGACGTACGGCCGGGCATGACGGGTTATGTGCTGTTCTTCACCGCTGAGTTCATCACCACGTTTTTTAACGACGCCCGTTTTCTGGAGCAGCTTCCGTATTTCCACGCGTCCACGACGCCGTTGCACTTGGAGGTGTGCCCCGAGGCGTTTCAGACACTCACGAGCAACCTGCGTGAGGCCGAGGCCGAAATCACGGCGCGGCACCGGGATCAGGTACACATGCTGCGGGCGATTCTATATCAGGTGCTCATCAAGCTGAGTCGGTGGTATGAGCAGGCGTACGGCGTTGCGCCTGCGCCCGGTCCACAGGGACTGGTGCATCGGTTTCGGCGGCTGGTGGAGCAGCGGTTCCAACAGGTTCGTCAGGTGCAAGCCTTTGCCGACCTGCTGGGCGTCTCGGCGGATTATTTGAACGACTGCACCAAGGAGCACTACGGCACCACCGCCAGCGGGTTGATCCGCGAGCGCATCCTGCTCGAAGCGCGGCGGCTGTTGCAGTACACCGACCAGACCGTGGCCGAGGTGGCGTACGGGCTCAACTTCAACGATCCCGCCTATTTCGCCCGTTTCTTCAAGCGCTATGTCGGCGCTTCGCCCACGGATTTTCGTCAACCGATCTCGGAAAAGTACCAGCATTCTACGGAAATGTAGCATCTCGCATCCAACGCCCAGGGCTACTTTCTGCTTTCCCTTCTTCAGGATATAACCAGCGAACAATGATGACACACCACATGCGGCGCGTAGCCATGGGGCTTTTTATTTGGATGATTGGTGTCACGGCAGCGTCTGCCCAGCCCATTCCGTTCGACTCCGAGCGGTGGGAAATCTCGGGGGCCGAACACGAAGTCGTAATGTATCAGGGCAAGCAGAGCGTGTACCTGAAGGGAGCTTCAGCAGCACTGTCCGACGTGTCTTTTACCACCGGCATCATCGAGTTCGACATCAACTTCTCCGACGCGCGCGGCTTTATGGGCGCTTTTTGGCGGCTGCAAGATCCAAACAACTTCGAGCAGTTTTATGTCCGTCCGCACCAGTCCGGCAAGCCCGATGCCTGTCAGTACACCCCCATTTTCAACCAGTTGGCCGGGTGGCAACTTTATCACGGGCCGGGCTACGGCGAAGTAGTCAACTTCCGCTTTGATGTGTGGCAGCATGTCAAGATTGTAGTGGGAACGAACCACGCCGAGGTATACATCGACTCGAACGAACCTATTTTGGTGACGCAACCCTTTAAACACGACACGCAGGCGGGGCCCGTGGGCGTGTATTCCGGCAACTTTGCCGGGGCCTATTTCGCCAACTTCCAGTACCAAGCCCTCGCCAACCCACCGATGCAGGGCACGCCGCCCGAGTCCGAAACGGCTCCCGACAACGCCGTGATGACATGGGACGTGTCGAGTCCGTTTGACGAAGCCTCGCTGGCGGAGCAAACCACCTTAAACCGGGATGCCACCGCCGCGCTGACGTGGCAAACTGTGCCCGCCGAGGCCTCGGGCGTGGTGAACCTGGCGCAATACGCCGTCATCGATGAGGGAGCCGACACCGTTTTTGCTCGCACGACCATCGCAGGAAGACGGGGCGAGGTGCGCACGATGAAGATCGGCTACAGCGACCGCGTGCGGGTGTACCTGAACGGCAAGCTGGTGTATGCGGGCGACAACGGCTACCAGTCGCGGGACTTCCGGTACCTCGGCACCATTGGCCTCTTCGACACCGTCGTGCTGCCACTCCAGCGGGGCGAAAACGAACTCCTGTTTGCTGTCTCCGAGAGCTTTGGTGGCTGGGGCATCATGGCAGCGATGGAATAACGACAGGAAAAGGCGGGGTGAACGCATCCTTCATCAACAGGATGCAACCGCGAAGAGGCTGCTGCGTCAAGTAAGTTTTTACGCAGCCACACCCCGAGGTCGCCGTTGTCTGATACGCCCCGTCGCTTGTACACCGAGAAAGAGATTGGTTCTTTGCTGAAGCGGGCCACCGAGCTTCAGGAAGAAGCGCACGAGTCGCGGGCCCGCAGCCTGTCGTTTGAGGAGATTCAGCAGATCGCCGCCGAGATTGGCATTGCGCCTGAGCATTTGCAGATGGCCGCCGCCGAACTGGCCGACCTCCCCACCTCCGACGAGACGTCGTTTCTCTTTTTTCCCAACCCCATCACGCAGAAACGCGTGATCGATGGCAAATTGACGGAGGCCGAGTGGGAGCAGTTTGTGCTGGGCATCCGCCGCCTGACAGGCGGCACGGGCAAGATCAGCGAAATCGGACAGATCCGCGAGTGGTCGCGCAACATCCAGGAGATCGGCTCGCAGCGGGTGACGCTCAGTCCCCATGGCGAGCAAACGCTGATGGAGGTGCGGCAACACTACTGGGGCGGGGCGCTGATTGCCTACGTGTTTTCGTTTACCGCGGGGATGGCGATTGGGGGAGTCATGATGGATGGCAACGGCATGTCAGACGGGCTTCAACTCTTGATAGCCGCCGGCGGTGGGGTAGGTATGGTGACGGCGGTGCGCATCGGCATTGGGTTGTGGGTGAACAAGCAACGGGAGCGGGTAAAGCACCTCGCCAGCCGTTTGCAGAACCTCGTCGGCCCACGCGAACAAGCGGTATCTGAGCCCGCACCTGTCCTTGCGTTGCCGGAAGATGATGCGCACCTCAGACCAGAAGCCGTCGCAGAAAAGCAGCGGGTGCGAAGCTAGGGGGAAGAAGAAAGCAACCGCGAGAAATAGGGCAAGACCTCGGCATACAGGCGCCCGTGTGGGCCCCAGAGCCGGTTGCGGTGGTCGCCGTTGTACATTTCGAACGTGTGCGGCACGTCTTTCATGGTTAGTGCCTCGGACAACGCCCGGTTGGTCGGCGGGATGTGGGTAAACTCGTCGGTGAAGGCGGAGTCGAAGCGCAAGCCGCGCAGCCGGTCCGGCTGCGCGAGGTAGGCGTCGATCATCTGTGCCGGAAAGTGGGCTTCCCACTTTTTATGCGCCGTTTCGTTCGGGACGATCTCGCCGTTTTCTTTTTTAAACGGGTAGTCGGCGAAGAACGGTGGGTTATCGGGATTGGGCGAAAACGCCTGGCTCACGCCGATGATGGCAGGGACGTAGAAGTTGGTCTCGAAATACGCCGTCGGGTCGGCGTCGGAGAGCAGGATCTCAAAGGCGGGGTTGTTGGCCGCCACATCGCCTGCCCAGCCGAGCAGGCTCGGGTTGAGGCCGTAGACGGCGCTGAAGAGGTCGGGGTGTTGCAGGCCCAGCCGCAGCGCCCCGTGTCCGCCCATCGAGTGTCCCATCACGCCTCGGTTTTCGCGGTTCGGAAGCGTCCGGTACGTCGAATCGACAAAGGTGACGAGGTCGTGGGCGATGAAGTCCTGCCAGTTGCCCTTCACCGGCGAGTTGGCGTAGTGGCAGCCAAAAAATGGCGTGCGTGCATCCGGCATCACCAGAATCATCTCCGCGAGCCACCCGTCGGCGATGCCCCGGTCCATCAGGTTTTGCATGACGCCGTACGCCACCTCGTCATCCGACCATGGCTCCGTCCACACGGTCGGCGGGTCGGTGATGCCGTGCAGCACGTAGAGCACCGGATAACGTCGGTTGATGTCGGTGTCATAGCTGGGAGGCAGGTACACCAGCACGTCGCGCGCTGGCGAAAATCCCAACAGGTTGTTTTCCAGCGATGGGCCATAAACGGACACCGCCTGCACCTCGCCCTGTGGGAGGGCAGTTTGCGCTTGGGCGGGGCCTGCCAGAAAAAGCAGAACACAAATGAAGGCGAACAGCATGCGGGACATAAAAGGCTTCCTCGGTGATGGACACATACAACGAGGGCAACCTAAGCGCTGGCTTCGGCTCCAGCGTTCCATTCAAGCGAGTGGGACCACAAATGAGCGTCTCATACGATTTACAAAGAAGGAGCGAGGATGCGTCTTTTTCTGTCATGCCGGACTCGATCCGGCATCTCACAGTCTGGCAGGATTGCTAAATGGGGAGATGCCGGGTCAGGCCCGGCATGACGTCCTATGAGAACGGCACGCACTTTTTTTCAGAATGAATATCACGCCGGTTCAGCGCAGGATTTCTGGTACTGCGAGGGCGTCCGGCCGGTCTGTTGCTTAAAGACGCGGTTGAACGAGGTCTTGCTGTTGAAGCCTGCTTCGAGGCCGAGGGCCAGCAGGGTTTTGTGGGCGTGCGCCGGGTCTTCCATCAACGCTTTCACGGCCTCCACGCGGTAGCCATTCACAAACGTTGCAAAGTTGACACCCAGCGACTCGTTGATGATTTGCGAGAGGTGGTGCGGGGCCAGCGCCAGCGCGTCGGCGAGTTGCTGCGGATTTAACGCCGGGTCGCGGAAAGGCTCCTCGGTTTCCATAAACGCCTGCAACGCCCCGAGATGCTGTTGTTTTTCGCCGTCAGCAAGGGGCGAGGTTTGATATTTTGGTCCTGACGGGACATCAGGCCGGGGGTGAGCCAACAGCACCGGATCATGGATAACGCGAAACGCAAACGTGTAGATGATGGCGGCGATGATGAGGCTGCCCATCACGTCGGAGTCCAGCACCCACGACTGCGCGGTGAGTGGGAAGAAATGCAACAGGTGAATGAGCAGGACAGGCACCAGCGTGGCGACGAGCACGCCCCGGTACCACCGCAGATGCTGATCTTCCATCGGCGAGGAGTTTTGCGCTAGTGTGCGGGTGCAGAAGAAGACCGTAAACACCTCATAACCCAGGACATGCAGGCCCTTCCCTATCGTCAGAGCATGAATGGCGGTCTCCCAATTGCCCTGCGACAAGGACAACAACTTCTCCCCTCCCGGTTGCAGGTAAAACGGCAGGAAGCCAAGCGTCACCAGCACAAACGGAAGCGCATGAAGAGCCACGTTGCGCCGGGACAGAGGCTGCGTCCCGGTGGTGGTGCGGGCGTAGGCATAAAGCAGCGGGCCAATAATCAGCGGTAGGGGAAAAGTGACGAGCAGCGCGTGGGGCAAGGTCTCGTACAGCCCCATGTGGTCGATAAACTCCTCCCCAATCATCGCTGCCAGCACCAGCGTGAGCACGCCCAACAGCCGCCGTGCCTTTGGTGCAGGGCCGGAGGCGCGGAATAGCACTACCGTCAAAAACAGCCCCTGGGCAATGCCGGCGATAAAAAGGATGGTAACAACGAGCGACACGGCGCGGCGACGGGTGAGACAGGAATGGCGGTGCGCCATGTGTTCGGTGGTGCCGAGGAGAAGTTTCGAGCGAACCTGCATACCTCGGGGCCCGATGTATCTTTTTGAAGCATACCTCGTAGGCCGAGGTATTGTCTGTCTTCGCGCATCCTTTTTGTCCTGATGAAACCGGTGTTTTGTATACAAAAAGCAAGGGGGCTCGTGTGTGTCGTGCTCTGTTTGGTACCAACGATGGTTGGCGCACAGGTCGTAACACCTCCCGATCAGGTGCACATCGAGGCCACGCACCTGACGCCGCATCGCATCGAGTTCAAAGAGACAACCCGGCCCGACAGCCTGAACACCTTAGATGCCTGGGTTTATGTCACCATGGAGAAGGTCCATTCGTGGGAAGAGGAGCAATGGATGATCCAGTGGATGGCGCTGACGTGGAACGGGACGGGTGTTGATCGCAACATGACGGACCATGCTACCCTATCGACACGATCCCGCAATACGCCGTTTGGGATACCCGCCGGAGCGCTTCTGGAAAGCCACTATTTTGGCGACTCCGTATCCGTGGCCGAGGTTAACCCGGATGGCGCCATCAACCAGCGTCCCAAACGCTTTTTGGGGTCCAGTCCGCGCTATAACGTCATTTCATGGCCGTACGTGTTCGCTGCATTGGCAGACGAAACCGAGACCGCCTTTGTGCTGCGCGGCTACGCTTCTTACGCCGACCAACCCTTTTTCTACCGGGTGGATGTAACAGGTGATACCACCCTCGTGGATGCATTGGGTATTGCGCATGAGGCCCGCATCTTTACAGGCCGTGCCTCCCTGGATTATGCCGACGCGCAGGCACCCGAAGGCCCCAAGGCAGAGCGCATCACACACTATTTCGTCTCGCGCAAAGCGCCCTATTTCTTGGGCAAGGAGCAGCAACAGCGCCAGGAGGGGACGTGGGTTGTCACAAAACGCTGGACGATGACCCAGTGGCAGCCGCTGCTCGTGACGCCCTCTGTGCGGGTGCAAGAAATCCTGCAAGAGCGTGCCCGTCGCCTAAGTCTCGAACCCCAGGTGTTGCCCTGGCAGGAAGCAGCAGCGCCGCCGCACCAATAAGTGATCCTCCCTTTCCCCTTTAAACACCTTCTTAAAAAATCGGCCTTATGATTCCCAAAGTGCTTGTCGCCGCGTCTGTGCGACCGCTCATGCTCTCCATTCTCGATCACGGCGAGAGCTATGGCTATGCCATTATCCAGCGCATCCACGACCTGTCCGACGGCAAGCTGCAATGGACTGATGGCACGCTGTACCCCGTCTTGCACCGCCTCGAAGCCGAGGGGCTGATTGTGTCTTCCTGGCGCAAATCCGAGGTGGGCCGCCGCCGCAAATACTATGCGCTCACGCCCGCCGGGCAGCAGGCGCTGGAGACCGAGAAGAAATACTGGCTCGACGTACACGCCATGCTGCTGGCGCTGTGGGGACCGTCGCCGCAACTCGCCGGAGCCTGACCGATGCCCTCTCCCCGTTTTGACCTCGATGCGGCGCTGGCAGCGTGGCGGCGTCCGCTGGACCAGCACCGCGCCTTTCTCCCCGGCGACGTCGATGAACTCGAAGAGCACCTGCGCGACCACATCGATCGTCTGCAAGCCGACGGGCTCGATGCCCAGACCGCGTTTCGCGAGGCGACGGCGCGGATGGGCGCGATTGTGGACCTGGAGCCAGAATACGAGAAGGTGCGCTGGACCAAACATCGCCATCGCCGCAACCTGTGGCATGAACTCCTTGCCGAGCAAACGATGCTGAAGAACTACTTGACGATTGCACGGCGGACGCTACGCCGCCATAAGGGCTATGCCTTTATCAACATCCTGGGCCTTGCGGTGGGGCTGGCCTGCTGCCTGCTCATTGGGCAGTATGTGCTGCACGAATGGTCCTTTGACCGGTACCACGAACATGCCGACCGGACCTTCCGGCTGGTGTTTGAAGAGCATGGCGAAGACTGGTCGGATTATTCCGCCCGGGGGCCGGTGCCCCTCGGCCCGACGCTGCAGGCGGATTATCCCGAAGTTGATGCCGTGGTTCGATTCTGGCGCGGAGCAGCGACGGTGCTTGGTCATGAACAGACCTTTTTCCAGGAACCGGATCTCTATTTCACCGATCCCGCCGTGTTCGAAGTCTTTGACCTCAACCTGATCGCAGGCAACCCGGCAACGGCCCTTGTCAACCCCGGGTCTATCGTCTTGACAGAATCGATGGCACGGCGGTATTTCGGAGATACCAATCCGATGGGCGAAGTGCTCTCCCATGACGGCTATCCGGGCCCCGACTCCCTGACGTTTACCGTGACGGGCATCATCCAGGATCTGCCCACCAACACGCACCTCTCATTTACGGCCCTGGCCGCGCTCGAAGGCATCGAGACCGAGCAGGACAACTGGGGCTCGTTTAAGCCCATCTGGACCTACGTGCTGCTTCCGGATGGGGCGGCCGCCGCCGCCGTCGAAGCCAAGCTGACGGACTTCGTCACACGCCACGCCATCTCCGAGGACACCTTTCGGTTTCATCTGGAGCCGATCACGGCGATTCATCTGGGCTCGGTGTACCGGGGGGCCTTTAAACCCGGAAGCAACCGCACCTACGTCTCGCTTATGGGCCTGATTGGGTTGTCGATCCTGCTGCTGGCGTGTGCCAACTTCATCAACCTCTCCACCGCCCGCTCGCTGCGCCGTGCCCGCGAGGTCGGCGTGCGTAAGGTGATGGGCGCCCAGCGGAGACAACTGGTGATGCAGTTCCTCGGCGAGGCGCTGTTGCTTACCAGCGTAGCAGTCGTGGTGGCGTTGGGGCTGCAGGCGCTGCTCGCTGAGGTGCTCACGCGGCTTGGCCTTGTGGCGGCCTTTGCTGCCCCGAGCATCGGCTGGCTGGCGTTGATACTGCTTGGTCTCGTCTTGCTGGTGACGCTGCTAGCGGGCTTATACCCCGCTTTTGTGCTGTCCCGCTTCCATCCGGCGGTAGCTCTTCAGGGGTTAAAAAAGGCGCGTCCGTCGGGCGTGAATCTGCGGCAAGGGTTGGTGGTGTTTCAGTTTGCTGTGTCGATTCTGCTGATCCTGAGCACCGCCATGATTCATCAGCAACTGGACTACCTGCGCCAGAAGAACCTGGGGTTTGACAAAGAGCAGGTGGTGGTGGTGCCGTACAGCCCCAACGAAGTCCCCCTGCTTGACGCCCTGCGGCAACACGCGGGAGTGGTGAGCGCCGCCGTCTCGCAGCGCGTGCCGGTCAACTTGCAACGCTCCGACACGCGCCCGGTGCTGCCCGAAGGGTTCGACGAGGCGGTGTCTGCGGAGAGCTATATCGTAGACCCGGCCTTTCTGGAAACGTACGCGATGCCCATGGTGGCCGGGCGCGGTCTCGCAGAGCGGGCAGGCGACCAGGAATCATTTATCATCAATGAAGCCGCCGTGGAGCGCTTTGGATGGGGTTCGCCCGAGGAAGCCCTTGGCCGGACCCTCACCTGGACCAACGGCCCGACCGAAGGCCCCGTCGTGGGGGTGGTGCAGGACTTTCACCTGAAGTCGATGCACGAAGAAATCGCCCCGCTGGTGATGCACCAGCGCCCGGACGAGCAGTGGTGGCGCAGCTTCATCTCGGTGAAAATCCGCCCGGATCAGGTGGGCGAAACGCTGGCCTTCATCGAGGCGACGTGGAAAGCGTTGACGCCCGAAGGAGCCTACGCGCACTTTTTCATCGACGACAGCTTCGCGCAGTTGCACGAGGCTGAGGCCCGGCTAGAGCAGTTGGTGGGCATCTTCGCGTTTCTGGCCGTGTTGGTGGCCTGCCTGGGCTTGTTTGGATTGGCCGCTTTTCTGGCCGAACAACGCACCAAAGAAATTGGCGTGCGCAAGGTGCTAGGGGCCACCGTTTCTGGCATCGTCCTGCTGCTCTCCAAAGACTTCCTCAAGTTGGTGCTGATCGCCTTTTTGCTGGCAGGGCCCATCGCTTATTTCATCATGCAAGACTGGCTGACGAATTTCGCCTACCACACCACGCTGGCTCCCGGGCTGTTTGTAGGCGTCGGAGCCGCGGCCTTGCTGCTGGCACTGCTGACGGTAAGCTATCAGTCCATCCGCGCGGCCACCGCCGATCCTGTAAAAAGCCTGCGTTATGAATAAACCCCGTGCCTTTAACCTCAACGACGCCCTCGCGGCATGGCGGCGACCGCTGGAACAGCACCGCGCCTTCCTCCCCGGCGATGTCGATGAACTCGAAGAACACCTGCGTGACCACATCGACCGCCTGCAAGCCGACGGGCTCGATGCCCAGACCGCGTTTCGTGAGGCGACGGCGCGGATGGGCGCGATTGTGGACCTGGAGCCGGAATACGAGAAGGTGCGCTGGACCAAACACCGTTACCGCCGCAGCCTGTGGCTTGAACTTTTTGCCGAACAAACGATGCTCAAGAACTACCTGACGATTGCCCTGCGCACGCTCCGCCGCCACAAAGGCTACACCTTCATCAACATCAGCGGGCTGGCTTTGGGGCTGGCGTGTTGCCTACTCATCGGGCTGTACGTGTGGCACGAGCGCAGCTACGATCAGCACCACGAAAACGCCGACCGCATCTACCGGCTCCTCTACACCTATGGCGAAGGTGCCGATGCGCCGAAGCCGCCCCGCGCCGCGTTTGCGGCCTGGGGGTCAGCGGCTCCCGGCCCGGCCCTCGCCGAGGATTTCCCTGAAGTGGAGCATGTGGTCCGGTTCTCCGGTGGGCACACGATGTTGCTCCAGCGGGACAACACACCCTATCAGGAAGAGGACTATTACTTCGCCGACTCGACGGTTTTTCAGGTGTTCGACTTCGCCTTGTTAAAAGGCAACCCGGCGACGGCGCTGGCGCGTCCAAACACCATTGTGCTCACCGAAACGGCAGCCCGCAAATATTTCGGCGACGACGACCCGATGGGCGAGACACTGCGGATGGACAACGACACCGAACTGGTCGTCACGGGCGTGATGGCGGACTTGCCGTCGAATACACATTTCCGCATCGACATGCTGCTGTCGATCATTACCTTCGAGCAGACGGCCCCGGACTACATGTTCCAGAGTTGGGGCTATATTGATTTTTTCACCTATGTGCTGCTGCGAGAAGGACAGGATGCCGAGACGGTAAAGGCCAAGCTGCCCGCATTTATCACCCAGCGCATCGGCGATCAACTCGACGACGAAACGTATTTCCTCGACCTGGAGCCGCTGGCCGACGCGTACCTGAGCCCAGACCGCGGCATCTTGCAAGTCGGCCCCAAAGGCAACCCGGCCAACCTGTCGCTCTTCGCGATGGCGGGCTTGTTTATCTTGCTCATCGCCGGAATCAACTTCACCAACCTGTCCACGGCCCGGTCGATGGCGCGGGCGAAGGAGGTGGGGGTGCGCAAAGTGATTGGCTCGGCGCGGCGCATGTTGGTGCAACAGTTCCTGATGGAGTCGGTGGTGCTGGCGCTGCTGGCGATGGTGCTGGCGCTGGGCCTCGCCGCGCTGAGCATTCCGTTACTGGGATCGCTGTCGGGCGGCGTGTTTACCTTTGCGCTGTTGCTGCAACCCACCGCGTGGGCACTGCTGTTTGCGATGGCGTTGGTGGTGGGGCTGCTGGCGGGGAGCTATCCGGCCTTGGTGCTTTCAGCGTTTAACCCGGTGGTGGTGCTCAAGGGGGCGTTTACGCGGTCGAAGCAGGGCGTGTGGCTTCGGAAAGGGCTGGTGGGCGCGCAGTTTGTGATCTCGGCGCTGCTGCTCATCGGCACGCTGGGCGTATTCTATCAACTGGATTTCCTGCGGAGCCAGTCGCTGGGCTTTGCCGACGAGCAACAACTCGTGCTTGACCACGGGCACGACCGGACGGTGGTGGAGCAGTTGGACGCCGCGTTGCGGACGTTCGGGGCGCATCCGGCGGTGCAGCAGGCGATGGCGACGCGCAGCTATCCGGGCAGCTACCGCCCGAATGCAGGCACGTCCGTGGAAGGTGAGGATGGGCGGCTGGACGAGCAGGCCTATCACATTTTTGAAGTCGGCGCAGGCTTCGTCCCGCATTTGGGGCTTGAACTGGTGGCGGGGCGGGCATTCGATCCGTTGGCGTTTCCCACCGACAGCACCCAGGCGCTGATGATCAACGAAGCGGCGGCGCGGTTGCACGGCTACGCCAACCCGGCGGATGCAGTAGGTAAGCTGTTTGCGCAATGGGGTCGCGAGGGCGAGGTCATCGGGGTGCTGAAAGACTTCAACCACGAGTCGCTGCACCGCGCCATCACGCCGCTGTCACTTCGGTTTGCGCCGTTCTCCACACGCTTCCTCGTTTTGCAGGTCGATACCCAAGACCTCCCGCAAACGCTGGCGCAACTGGAAACACAATGGACCGAGTTGTTTCCGCATCTGCCGTTCCTCTACAGCTTTATGGATGCCAGCTTTGATGCGCAGTACCGCGCCGAGGAGCGGTTCGGGCGGCTGTTTTCGCTGTTTTCGGGACTGGCGCTGTTTGTGGCCTGCCTTGGTTTATTTGGCATCGCCACGTTCACCACGCAGCAGCGCACGAAAGAGATTGGCGTGCGTAAGGTGTTAGGCGCGAGTGTACCTCAACTGGTGGGGTTGTTATCAAAAGACATCGTACGGCTGTTGTTGATGGCGCTGGTGGTGGCGTTTTCGCTGGCGTATTTCGGCCTCAGCCGCTGGCTCGATCAGTTCGCGTACCGGATGGCGTTTCCGTTTGTGCTGTTCGCGATAGCCGGCGTCTCGATTCTTGCCGTGGCGCTGCTCACGGTTAGTTACCAGACCCTGCGTGCCGCCACCGCCGATCCGGTGAAGAGTTTGCGGTACGAGTGAGTGAGGGAAGGGGGAAGAGGGTAGCGGGGTGTGTGGTGCGGAGTGGTCGTTAAGAAGGTTGTGAGCAGTCTGCGTGCTTGCTGGTTTTTCGTCCTTTCACAGCGGAAAGGACCAAACGCCTTGTCCCATCCAATCCCACGAAGCCCGTCCAACGCACGATCCGTACCCGCTGGGCGGCACCCGCTTCGCTATGCGATAGACGCGGTGCTGTTCGCCCACCGGCTAAACGCACGGGCTTCTCCCTCCAGCACAGGCCGGGGATGGGACGCTGGTGCCCCATTCTGGCAATCGAGCAATTTTGAAACGCCTGCCGGTTGGCGCAGCGCTGGAACCGAGCACCGGTGCGTTTCGGGTTGTGCTGTGCTCAGTGCCCGTTGGGTACGGGTTTAGGTAGGGCCGGATCGGGGCTCGTGCGTTTCGGAGGCGGCGGGACTTTGGTTCTTTCGTCCCTGAAAGAACAAACATGTTCTTTGGCAAAAGCCGTTGCCCCATCACAGCATCAAGGAAGTGCAACGCGGGTAGTCAATACCAACGAGAAGCCGATCAAGACAACCCCTCCCGCACCTCCTCAGAAAACGCCCCATCCAGCAGCAGTTGCAGCACAAACCCCTTGTCCAGACTCGTCTGCGCAAGATGATAAAACACCGCCAGCGGCACGTTTTCCAGCAGCAAAACCACAATGCGCCCGCCGTCAGGCCCGCGTACGTACCCACCGAGCGAAATCACCCCCGGAAACGCCCCGCCATGCACAGCGAAGGCGTCATAGGCTGCAACGCCGGTGGTGTCCGCCGGGAACGGTTGTTCGAGAGGCGGGCGCAAGGCAGCTACCGAATCCACTAGGGCGCGCGCAAAAAGATCAGCATATGCCGTGGCGGTGCTCCGAGGAAACGTGGCGTGGGCGCGGGCGCGCTGCTGCTGAATGCTTAAGCCTAACCCCTGCGTGCGCAGCCGTTCCTGCGCCTCAAAGCGAAACGCGGCGTCCTCTGCCAGTCGCCGTGTTTGGGCCAGCGGATCATGCGCCTCGTCCAGCCAATGCAGAAAAAGGCCGCTGTGTGGGACAACCTGTTGCGGTAGCGCAGAATCGCCTAACTGCATGACTAAAAAGTCAGCGGCGGCGTGATGGTTGTCTTGCATCATCGCTTCCACCACCTGCGCCAGCATCACGGAATCTGCCTCGCCGAAACGTTGCATCGCACGGGCGTGTCCGTCTGCGTTGATGCCGGGCAAATCGTAATTCGCGATCTCGCTGACAGAAACAAGCGTATCGGGATTGATGTGCCCTGCCGTCACCTGTTTAGCGTAGGCCGCCAGCGTCCACAGCTTGGCGAGGGCCGTTGTGGCGCGTTCCACGTCGGCATTCCAGAAAAGCCCGTCGGCTTCATGTCCCAGGTCATACGCCACCAGCGACACGTCGTCCGGGTGGTGTTGCAGGTATGTCAACAGGTCCGCTGGAAGCTGTAGGGAGGCGGCTTCTTCTTTGCCCTCGGCCAGCGCCGTCATGTTCGAGAACGCCGCTTCGACGGACTCCCAGTTGCGAATCAGCAGGCCGATGACAAAAGCCGCCAGCAGCCCCGCTGCAATCAGAAGGTGGCGGCCCAGGTTCATCAGTGCGCGTCGTGAGACAGATGCTCTTCCAATTCTTCGTCGTTAATCACGCGCGGGTAGCGGATCTGCTCCACCATGCGCTGCACGTCCATCGGCGGGGCGGGCGTCGCCAGCGACACGCCAATCGTCAACCCAAAGTTGAGCAGCATCCCGATGATGCCGATGCCCTGCGCGTTGATGCCGAGGAAGCTGTCGATAATCGGCTCGTCGAGGCCGAGGACATTTTGCGCCCGCATCAGCACGATCATGATAAACGTGAAGGCGAGGCCCACGCTCATGCCCGCAATCGCGCCGTATTTGTTGGCGCGTTTCCAGAAGACGCCCAGCACCAGAATGGGAAAGAACGACGCCGCCGCAAGTCCAAATGCAAACGCCACCACCTCGGCGACGAAGCCGAGCGGGAAGATGCCCAGCAACCCGGCCAGCACCACGGCGGCAAAAATCATGATGCGTCCCACCAGCAGCCGCTTTTTGTCCGAAGCCTGCGGGTTGATGATGTTGCCGTAGATGTCATGTGCCAGCGACGACGAGATCACCAGCAGCAGCCCCGACGCCGTAGAAAGCGCCGCCGCGAGGCCGCCCGCTGCCACCAGCGCCACCACAAACGCCGACAGCCCGGCGATTTCGGGCGTGGCGAGCACGATGATGTCGCGGTTGATGTTGGCAAGGAGCGCCGCCGCCGTGCCGTCGCTCGCGTTGATGGCATCAATGTCGATGAGGCCGGTGGCAGCCCAGTTTTGCACCCAGTCGAGCTGCGTAAAGCCCTGTGTGCCGACCTCAGCGAATTGGTTCAGGATGTAGTACTTGGCGAACATCGCCACGGCGGGCGCGGTGGTGTAGAGGATGGCGATGAAGAGCAGCGCGTAGAACGCCGACCACCGCGCGTCGCGCACCGATTTGGTCGTGTAAAACCGCACGATCACATGCGGCAGCCCCGCCGTGCCGACCATCAGACACACGGTCACACAGAACACGTTCAGCATGTCGAGCCGGGCGAACGGGTTGCTGTAGGGGTCGAGCCCGAGGTCGGTCTGGATGGCGTTGAGCTTGGGCAACACCTCGCCGATGGCGAGTTGCGGCACGGGGTTGCTCGTCAGCACCAGCGCGATGGCGATGGCGGGAATGGTGTACGCAAAGATCAGCACGCAGTATTGCGCCACCTGTGTGTAGGTGATGCCTTTCATCCCGCCGAGGACGGCAAAGAACGCCACAATCACCATCCCGATGACCACGCCGATTTCAAACGGCACCTCCAAAAACCGGCTGAACGCCACGCCGACACCGCCCATCTGCCCGGCGACATATGTAAACGAGACAAAGATCGCGCATATCGCCGCCACGATCCGTGCCGCCTGCGAGTAGTAGCGCTCCGCCACGAAGTCGGGCACGGTGTATTTGCCGTATTTGCGCAGGAACGGTGCGAGCAGCAGCGCCAGCAGCACATAGCCACCTGTCCAGCCCATCAGGTACACCGAGCCGTCGTAGCCCATAAACGAAATCAACCCCGCCATCGAGATGAACGACGCGGCGCTCATCCAGTCGGCGGCGGTGGCGGCCCCGTTGGCGATGGCGGGCACGCCCTGCCCGGCCACATAAAAGCCCCGCGTGGAGCGCACGCGGCTGCGGTAGCCGATGTAGAGATACGCAGCGAAGGTGATGCCCACCGTCACCCAGGTCCAGGCTTGAATACTCATCGCTTAGTGGTCCTCACCGGCTTGGGTGGTCGAGTCCGCCGTCTCTTGGAGCCCGGCGGCCCGCTCGGCGCGGTCGCTGGTGATGGCGTAGATCAGGATGAGCAGCACGAAGATAAAGATGCTGCCCTGCTGCGCCATCCAGAAGCCCAGCGGGATGCCGCCCAGAGAGACGGTGTTCAGCGCTTCCACGCCGAAGATGCTAAGGCCAAAGGCCACAATGGCCCAGACGATGAGGAGCAGCACGATGCGGGTGCGTTGCCCGCGCCAGTACTGTTGGTGGGTGATGGGGGTGGACATGGGAATCGGAAACGTTTTGTAAAGCGACGGCGTCTCGCTTCTGTCATCCCGGACTCGATCCGGGATCTCTCGGTATGGCGGGGTTGCTAATCAAGGAGATGCCGGGTCAGGCCCGGCATGACATGGGGTGGAACGCCAGAGGCGACAGCCGTCCTATGATACAAAAAGTCATCTTATGTCACAGCGCCAAGTTACGTGACGGCATGCGACATCTGTTCACAGCCGTACGCGAGGTGCCCGGTTTCGGACAGGGACGGGGGCGCCCCCACTCAATTTGGCCAGAAACGCCGGTTTCAGCGGCATGGCACGCGCCTTGCAAATCACGTTCGGTGCTCGCTTTCTGTCACCGTCGTGCGTCTGCGCCATGCTAAAAAACTACCTCACCGTCACGCTGCGTGTTTTGCGCAAACACCCCGGCTACACCGGCATCAACGTCGTCGGGCTGGCGGTGGGGCTGGCGTGTTGCCTACTCATCCTGCTGTTCGTGCAGCACGAGCGGGCGTTCGACGCGTTTCACACCAACGGCGACCGGCTCTACCGCCTCAACAAGGTGGTGACGCCGCAGGAAGGGGGCACCGAGCGCCACGCCATCTCCTCCGGACCCATGGGGCCGGCAATGGCCGCCGACTTTCCCGAGGTCGAAGCGACCGTCCGCGTGCTGCCATGGTTCGACGATGTGTTGATGGCACGGGACGAGACGACGTTAAAGACGCCCGATCTCATGCTCGCCGACGCCAATTTCTTCGAGGTGTTCGACTATGACCTCGTGCGCGGCGACCCCGCCACCGTCCTCGAAGCGCCCCTGTCGATGGTGCTCACCGAATCGACGGCGCGCTATTTCTTCGGCGATGCCGATCCCATCGGGCAGACGGTGCGGGGGCTGAACCACCTCGACTACGCCGTGACCGGCATCACCGCCGACGCCCCCGCGCATTCGCACCTGCGCTACGACGCGATTATCTCGTGGTCGTCTACCGGACCGGGCGAGGGTACGCTCAACTTCGGCTGGCTCAACAACTGGTTTCCGCAGGCCATCTACACCTACGTCCTGCTCACCCCCGACGCCCCGCCCGCTGCGCTCGAAGCCAAGTTGGGCGGGTTTATGGAGCAGTATTTCCCGCAGCGCGCCGAGCAATACCACCTCTATCTCCAGCCGTTCACCGACATCTACCTTGGCTCATCAGACCTGCTGCACAACGAGCGCATCCGGCAGGGCAACCGGCTGTACGTCTACGTCTTTTCCATCATCGCGGTGCTGATTCTCGCCATCGCGTGTATCAACTTTATGAACCTCGTGACGGCGCGGGCCACGCGGCGGGCCAAAGAAGTCGGCGTCCGCAAGGTCGTGGGCGCGCGGCGGGCGCAACTGGCGGCGCAGTTCTTCAGCGAGGCGGTGTTTACGACGGTCGCGGCGCTGCTTCTGGCGCTGGGTCTTGTCGAAATCGCCCGTCCGGCGCTCAGCGCGTTTACGGGCAAGGCGCTGTCGCTGGAGGTGCTCAGTACGCCGTGGTTGCTGGCAGCGCTGGTGGGCTTGCCGATGCTGGTGGCGCTTGTGGCCGGGGCGTATCCGGCGCTGGTGCTGTCGGGCTTCCGTCCGGTGCGCGTGCTCAAGGGGCAGGTCAGCGATCCGTCGGGCAGCCTCGCGCTGCGGCGGGTATTGGTCACCACCCAGTTTGTTATTTCCATCGTGCTCATCGCCGGGACGCTCATCGTGTACCGACAGATGGCGTTTTTGCAGGACCAGAACCTCGGCTTTTCGGGCGAGCAGGTGATGGTGTTGCCGACGGGCAGCACCGCCATCGCGCAGCAGTTCGAGGCATTTAAGGCCGAGGTGCTCCAGCATCCCGCCATCACCGATGCGGCAGGCAGCAACTCGGTGCCGGGGCGCAGCATGATGGGCTTTGAACTCAACGCCGAAGGCAAGTCCGACGACGAGACGTGGACGGTGGTGGCGTTGCGCGTGGATGACTTCGACCTGCTGAACACGCTGGGCATGGATCTCGTCGACGGGCGCTACTTCTCCGCCGACTTCCCATCCGACAGCACCGAAGCTATTGTGATCAACGAGGCGATGGCGCGCATGCTGGGCTGGACCGAGCCGGTGGGCATGGCCCTCGACCTCCGGGGCGAGACGGAGGGCGCACGGGTTATCGGCGTCCTCAAAGACTACCACTACGAGTCGCTGCACCACGCCATCGACCCGCTGGCGATTTACGTCGCCCCACGCGGCGAGAACCTGTCCGTACGTATCACCGGCAACGACATTCCCGGCACGCTCGACTACCTCGAAGCTACGTGGGCGCGCTTCGATCCCGCGTATCCGTTCGAGTACAGCTTCCTCGATGAATCCTTCGCGGCGCAATACACCAACGAGCAGCGGCTGATGCAGACGCTCACGCTCTTCGCGGCCCTCGCCATCCTGATTGCGTGCCTGGGCTTGTTCGGCCTCGCCGCCTTCACCGCCGAACGCCGCACCAAAGAGATCGGCGTGCGCAAAGTGCTCGGCGCGTCGGTGGGCGGCATCGTGCTGCTGTTGTCGAAAGACTTCGCCCGGCTGGT
>JAUIDY010000074.1 GCA_030428385.1 Rhodothermia bacterium
CCTTGGGGCTTCGGGGGCGATTTCGGGGGTATTGGGGGCGTATTTGGTCCTTTTTCCGCGGAATCGGGTGCGGGCGTTATTGTTTTATTTTGTGGTATCTGTTCCGGCAATTGTCGCCATCGGGTTGTGGATTGTGTTTCAGTTTGTGAACGGCTTTGGTTCGATCATGGTCTCCGAACAAACGGGTGGCGTGGCATATGGTGCGCACATTGGCGGATTTGTGGCGGGAGTATTGCTTGCCCTGGTCATGCGCATGGTGATCAAAGAAAAAGATACCACGCTCATGCATCACCCCGAGCAGGACCGGATGCGGCGGTGGTGGTAAGGAAGAGGCTTTACGAAAAAAGCCCCGCTGCGAGGTGACGCAACGGGGCTTTCTGATTTATGGAGCCGGTTGGACCTATTCGGTGGCCCCTTCTTCGGCTGGTTCTTCAGGGCTTGCTTCTTCAGAACCCTCGGCTTCCAGGTCGGAGGCGGGTAGGTCAACGGCCGGCTCTTCAGGCTTGGCCTTGGCTTTGGTTTTTTTCTTGGGTGCCTCGGCCTTGGTGAGCGTGATGACCAACTCATCGGGCTTCTCTGCTTCGTCAAACCGGAGCGTGATGACATCACCGTCGGCGAGATCGTTGCCCAAAATGGCTTCGGCCATCGGATCTTCGATGTATTTCTGGATCGCGCGGCGCAAAGGACGGGCGCCAAACTTGGCGTCGTAGCCTTTTTCCACCAAAAAGTCCTTGGCGGTTTTGGTCAGGTCTACGTTGATCCCCAGGCTTTCGGCACGGCCCAGAAGTTCGGCCGCCATGATATCGATGATCTCGTAGATGTGGCTCTTTTCCAACGGATGGAAGACAATCACATCATCGATGCGGTTGAGAAACTCGGGGTTGAAGACGCGCTTCAGGGCATCCTCCACCGTCGACTTCATGGTCTTATAGTTAAAGACTTCTTCCGTCTGCGAGAATCCAATGCCTTTGCCCAGGTTCTTGATGTCCCGTGCGCCGATGTTGGAGGTCATGATGATGATGGTGTTGCGGAAGTCGACCCGTCGTCCCAGACCATCTGTCAGGATACCATCATCGAGGACCTGCAACAGGATGTTAAACACATCCGGGTGGGCCTTCTCAATTTCATCGAGCAGGACAACCGAGTACGGCTTACGGCGCACCTTTTCGGTAAGCTGACCGCCTTCTTCGTAGCCGACATATCCTGGAGGCGCCCCCACGAGGCGGCTCACGGAGAATTTCTCCATGTATTCGCTCATGTCGATGCGAATCAGGGCATCCTGGTTGTCGAAGAGGTATTCGGTGAGGACTTTGGCGAGTTCGGTTTTGCCAACGCCCGTGGGGCCGAGGAAGATAAACGAGCCAATCGGGCGCTTCGGATCTTTAAGCCCGGCACGGGTCCGGCGGATGGCGCGGGAAAGCTTGACGATGGCCTCGTCCTGTCCGATCACGCGGCCCATAAGCGCCTTCTCCATCTCCAGCAGTTTGCGCTGCTCCGGCTCGCTGATCTTGTCGACGGGCACGCCGGTCATCATGGCCACCACCTGTGCGATGTCTTCCGAAGACACGTCGTGCACTTCGTGCTCCGCTTTTTCCTCCCAGTTTTTCTTTTCGGCTTCCAGTTCTTCTTGGAGCTTTTTCTCGCGGTCGCGGAGGCGAGCGGCTTCTTCAAAGCGCTGGCTTTTCACCACCTGGTTTTTCTCTTCCCGGGTCTCTTCAATCTGGTCTTCCAGGTCGAGGATTTCCTTCGGGACCTTGATGTTGTTCAGGTGTACGCGCGCGCCAGCTTCATCAATCACATCCAGCGCCTTGTCGGGTAAAAACCGGTCGGTGATGTAGCGTTCCGACAGGTTAACAGCCAGTTCAAGGGCGTCGTCGGAGTAGCGAACGTTGTGATGTTCTTCGTACCGCTCGCGCACCTTGAGTAGGATTTCAACGGTTTCCTGTGGCGAGGCGGGGTCCACCATAATTTTCTGGAAACGCCGGTCCAGCGCGCCATCTTTTTCGATGTACTGGCGGTATTCGTCCAGCGTCGTCGCGCCGATGCACTGGATTTCGCCACGGGCCAGCGCGGGTTTGAACATATTCGAGGCATCGAGGCTACCCGAAGCGCCGCCTGCCCCAACGATGGTGTGCAGTTCGTCGATGAAGAGGATGACGTCCGGGCTTTTTTCAAGCTCGTTCATCACCGCTTTCATGCGTTCCTCGAACTGACCGCGGTATTTGGTACCCGCCACCAGCGCGGCGAGGTCGAGCGTGACGATGCGTTTGTCGAACAACACCCGGCTTACCTTGCGCTGTACGATGCGCATCGCCAGCCCCTCGGCGATGGCAGTTTTGCCAACGCCGGGTTCACCGATGAGGACCGGGTTGTTCTTTTTACGGCGCGAAAGGACCTGCGCCACACGTTCGATCTCGCGCTCGCGGCCGATCACGGGATCCAGTTTTCCTTCTTCAGCCAGCTTGGTCAAGTCGCGGCCGAAATTGTCGAGGACGGGGGTTTTGCTTTTTTCAGCCATGGTGCTACGCTCTCTTCCGTACCGTGAGGATGAACGGCCGCTACCGCCGCTGCTTCCGCCAGAAGAACTGGCCGAGGCTTTTCCGCTGATGATGGCGTCGAGTTCGGCGCGAACGGCGTCGTAAGTGATCGAAAAGCCCTGCTGGAGGATCTGGGCGGCGATGTTTTCGTCGTCGCGCAGCAGGCTCAGCAACAGGTGCTCCGTGCCAATGACGTCGCTTTTGTACAGCTTAGCTTCGAGATAGGTGATTTTGAGCACCTTCTCGGCCTGCTTGGTCAGCGGGATGTTGCCAACGGTAAGCGTGCCCCCCGTGCTGCGGACCGTGTCTTCGATGGCTTTTTTAAGCTTGAAGAGGTCGCAGCCCAGGTTGCGGAGAATTTTAACCGCGATGCCTTCGCCTTCGCGGATGATGCCAAGGAGTAAGTGTTCCGTGCCGATGTAATCATGTCCAAGCCGGATTGCTTCTTCGCGGCTATAAGAAATAACATCGCGTACACGATTTGAGAAATTGCCTTCCATGTCAAACGGTTTATGCGAGGTCAGAGACGAGGCGGAACAGAGGTGTCCGCCGTTCTGACAGTCGCGATGCCGGTGCCTCCCGTCGTGCAAAGGATGGGCCGAAAAAAAGGAGGCCAAATTCTGCGCCGAAAAGGCAGGTACATGCGGATGTTGGGACCGAACCGCCGTGTGATTCCGTGGACGACCAACAACAAAATCTAGTACAAGACGTCGTCTACACAGTTCCTACAAAAAGCGCACGAAACGAGATTCGTTCGTGCGCTTGGGTGTTGAATACAGATTGCGGAATGTCAGACCGTTCAGGGGCGAAAAACGCTAGGCGGCAAAGCTTGAACCACAGCCACACGTTTTCGTGGCGTTGGGGTTTTCAAAAGTGAACCCACGGGCATTTAACCCATCATGATAGTCGATGACCGTACCCATGAGGTACAAGCCGTGCCGTTTATCCATATAGAGCAGGATGCCGTCCATGTTGAAGCGAAGGTCATGCTCCCGCTGCTTGTCAAAGCCGAGCACATAACTCATGCCCGAGCAGCCACCGCCTCGCACCCCCACACGCAGGCCATAGCCTTCGGGGATGTTTTTTGTCTGCATAATTTTGGCGACTTCCTCCACCGCACGCGTGCTCAACTGGACGGGCGATTGGGGGAGGGTCTGGGTTGCCGTTGCTGCCATAACAACCTGGTATCTAGATAAAAAAGAACGTCGATTTGGAGAGTGTCTGATCCAACGTGACGAAGAATGGGCAGTTCCATCGAAGGACCCGGCGTGTCGACCAGGTTTTGTTAAAATGGGCGGGCTAATACGACGGTTTCTTTGAACGCTTCTGCAGTACCACCATTGGTGTCTAAGGCCTCGAATAAGACGACGTAGATGCCCATGCGCAGCGTTCGTTGATCATCATCAAGACCATCCCAGATTAATTCTCCTGTGCGACCTGCTAGTCGTGCGTCTTCAAGGGTGCGGACGAGGCGACCACGTGCATCGAATATTCGGGCTCGTACCAGCGCTGGAGTTGAAAGTGAATACTGGATGCGTGTTTGGTCGTCGAAGCCGTCGTTGTCGGGAGAAAAAGGGGAGGGCGCAATGGTGATGCCCGTTTCACCCTGAGGTTCATCGGTAGGTGTCAACAAAACGCTGTTGGGCAAACCGGGGGTACCACCGTCGTCTGTGACGCTGCTGGTCCAATTGGAGGCATCATCGGTAGGGGCTGTGGGAGAAATGCGCTCAAGGGAAACGCCCGTAGCGTCACGAAGATTGGGGTTGTGCCAGTCCGGGTCATAGAACACCTCGTCCAACACCCCATCATCAGCGTGGTGTAAGCGAATGAGGTCACCGCTGTTTGTCAGGCTCAATGAAGCCCGCGCTAGCGGGAGCAAGGCGACAGTGGTGGTAGAAAAGTTGATCGAAGGAAAAGCCTCGGCCAAGGTAGTGCTTCCGTCAGGCGGATCATCGTTGGCAAAAATGACCGCGAAACCACCAGCAGGCACTTGAACAAAAGCGTTGCCGAGATTAAGCGTATCGGCTTCGGCGTTTTCATCGGGCACGTCGGTCCAGTACAATCGGCGGGCGCTGAGCAATCGATCAGACGCATTTATCAATTCGACGTATTCCGGTTGATTAGGTCTGCCGTCGGAATCATCGGCGAGCGGATCGAACATGATCTCGTTGAGCAAAAACTCTCCGGGTTGAGGACGGAAAGCGATGGGAATAGACTGAGGCTCGATGGCATTGCCGCGTAGATCGCGGAGTCCCGAGAGGGTGAGTTGGAAACCGTCTACGGCTCCATTAAAGCGAAGCAGCACACTTTCGTTCTCTCCCTGCAGGAACGTAAAACGCGGCGTTCGTCCATCATCAAGCCGAAAAGCATCTGGGTTCAACGAGCCGGGATCCAGAGGCTCAGTAAAAAACACTTCCACTTCATCATCGGCAAACTGCTCAGCGAACACAGGCACCGGTGCAAGAAGGTCGGGCATAAAAATGCTGTTCTGCTGCCCCGGTGTACCTGTGCGGAGATCTACCGCCGAGCCCCAATTAAAACGGGTATTGGATGGTCCTGCCGGGTCGATGCGCTCTAACGAAACATCTGCCCCTCCCCAACTGCTAGCGTAGGCCACGGAGTCGACAGCGCTGCCAAAATAAGCCAAAACCACCGCATCGCCTGAGTTGTTCAGCGTAGGCCACCCTGCCACTTCTAAGAAGGCCACGTTCGGAAATGCTTGCTGAAAGGCCGCGCCGTCTTGGACCAACACGGTATATTCGTTGGGGGCAAGAGCGGTCAACACGTTGGTGATGTCGGTCGGTTGACCGCGATTGTCGGCGAGGGTGAAGTCGCGCAAGTCGAAGGTTTCCGCAGAACGGTTCAGCACTTCGACATATTCCAGTGCGCCTTCGGATGGGTCGTACATGATTTCGTTGATGACCAGATCCATCGGTTGAGGGACTGCGCCACGAAGAACGGTGAATTCCAGCGAAGCCTGATCCAGCGTGTTGCCTTTGAGGTCGCGCAGGTTTTGCATCACCAGCGTAAACGTTCCGAGCCCTAATGCGGGCACCACCCCCAACGAAACGGTAATCTCGTCGGCTTCCAACGTCGCTGACGTAATAGATGAGGTAGCCGAATTGAGCGAAAACGCATCGGTTTGAACGGAGGAAGGGGCAAGGGGCTCATCGAAGATCACGGTTAACATCGCTCCTTCCGGTGACGATGTCACGGAGAGGGGTTGGGGCGGTTGATTGTCGATGGCAAAGAGGCTGTTTTGCGCTCCAGGTGTTCCGCCAGCCGTGGCCTCCGAGGAGCCCCAATTGACGGCTGTATTGCTGGGGCCAGTAGGATCTCTTCGCTCGAGGGATACGCCATCACCGCCCCAGGCTGGATCGTAAAACACCCCGTCGATTTCTGTATCGCCCTCAAATAAAAGAACGGCATCGCCGCTGTTGTTTAGGGCAGGCCACGACGCTGGTTCGAGAAACGGTACATCGGGGAAGGCCGTACTGAAAACAGTAGCATCTTGCACCAGAACAGCATACCCGTTCGGTGCGAGGAGCATCGGGGTATCAACAAGAGGAACAGGCTGGCGGCGATCATCAGAAAAAGACAAGTCCGCTAGATTAAACGTCCGGTCTGTCAGGTTCAGGAGTTCTATGAATTCAAGATTACTTTCCGGTGGATCATAGCTGATTTCATTGATCACGACCTCGCCCGGTTGCGGGCGTACGCCTTCGTCGTCGAAATAAACAAACTCCAATGATGCCTCTTCTAGCACGTTGCCTGCATTATCTGCCACGTTGCGGACTGTCAGCGTGTAGGTAATCCCTGCAACAAGCGGTTGGGCAAGACCTAATTCGACGGATGTAAACCCTGGGATGGGATCTTCTGGAATAACCGCACATCCCGCTTCAAAAGGCACACCGATCCCGTTCGAAATCTCGAAATCCTCGGCCCGGCACGTGGTGATGTGCTCGGTGAACCTGACCGAAACAAGATCCTCGCTCTGGGCCTCCACGCTCGCGAGTGAAGGAGGCGTCGTGTCTTCCTCCATAAAAACGGTAAACGCCAACGTCGTATCGCGCAGCACATTGCCAGCCACATCCGTGAGACCAGAGATCATGAGGTCATAGTCTCCGTTGGGCAGGGCACCGTCTTGGCCCAAGTCAATGGTGACACGGCTGGAAGCGGGATCCATGCGCGGGTCGGTGAACGCATCGAACGAGTTGCCTATGCCGGAAAGAACAAAGTCCGTATTCTGAACACTCTCTCGGCTAATGGGCTCAGAAAAGTCGAGGAAAAGACCGGGAAAGGTCGGCAAGTACGTCAGGTTGGTGACGGTTGGAGGGGTGATATCATCTGGGCCGGAGTCTCCACTTACCACAAAGTCGTCGAAAAAATACCCTTGCGCAGCCGCCTGTGTGTGCTTAACCCATACGCCAAAGTGGGTGCTGGTCGAGTAGGTGGCATCGTCTGTCGTGATAACCACTTCCCCGTTTACACTGACCTCCCAGTTGCCCGCCTCCGAACGGGTAACCGAAATTGCGAAGTTGTTGTTGTCACCTTCTAGCAGTGGTGTAGGACTAGCCCCGAGGAGCACCCGGTTGCTCGACGAGGCAGGATCTCCATCTTGGCGGTAGAGCCGGACTTCATCGCTATTATTCGTACCCAACTGAAGGAAATATCCGCGCACGGCGCCTATCAGTTCGGCATCGTCGGCCATCAAGAAGACACGGACGCCGTTAAAATTGCTCAGGTTCACATCCCGGTGTGCGAAAGTGAACGCCCAAGTGCCGTGGCTCACCGCCGAGGATGTTGCCAGAAAGAGGGTATCGGAGGTGGCTGTCCCATTTGATTGAAGCGCTGGGTTTGCATCTAGATCCGCCACGATCCAGCGGTTCGAGGTACCGGTCCAGTTTGGATTGGTGCTAAAGTTGCCGTCCGAAAAGTCATCGGAAAATTGAGCGGCAGCCGGAAGGGTAAGCACCCAGCAAAGTAACCCGAAAACCAACCGGATCATCATACAAAGAGGTAGGACGTAGAGAAACGGCTGCCAAAATCAGAGAAAGATGGGGAAAGTACAAGTTGGTACCGCGAATTAGCTTGATAAGCTATGAGCGAAAACCTGTAGGATGATTCTAGGAATGGACTTGCAGGTTCATCAGGGCTTTGGTCATAAGCTGTACGGTGGGCAGCAGCGCTGATTCATCAATATCAAACAGGGCATCATGGAGCGAATAGCTGGTTCGCTGACCAGACGAGGTACCTATCCGAATGAGTGCGCCCGGCACATGTTGCAAATAGTGGGCAAAATCTTCAGAGCCCATACTTGGTAAGGGCACGTGATGCACCGCTTCCTCTCCGAATAATTCTTCGATGGTGCGTTCCATGTTTTGGATCAGGCGGGCATCATTAATCACGGCGGGAGCCCCTTGGTCGAGGACTACATCGACGACGGCATTATGTAGCTCGGCGATGTGCTCGGCCGTATGGCGGATGTAGCGCTTCAGGAAATCACGATCAGCGGCATTGGTGGTGCGCAACGTCCCACCAAACGACACCTGATTTGGAATCACATTATACGCCTCTCCGGCTTTCAGTTGGCAAATGGTAAGCACGGAGGCGTTACGGGCATCCGTTACCCGTCCTGCCAACTGATAGAGGGCGTTCATTATTTGGGTAGAGACCCACACTGTATCGACCACCTGATGGGGGCGGGCCGAATGCCCAGTGCGCTCACCGCGCACGGTGACGATAAAACGGTCGGCAGCAGCCGTTATGGGGCCAATCAGTAATCCATAAGTGCCGACAGACAGTGTGGGGTCTACATGGATCGCGTAGGCGGAGGTTAGGCCATCTAATACCCCGTCACGGATCATTGCGAGGGCGCCGCTGGGCGCGCTTTCTTCATTGGGTTGGAAGAAAACCCGAACCGTTCCATGCAACTCCGCCTTGAAATGATGTAGCAAGAGCGCTACACCAATTCCCACGGTGGTATGGGCATCGTGCCCGCACAGATGTGCCACGCCTTCATGCTGGGAAGCGTAGGACACCTGCTTGGCGTCTTGAATGGGAAGCGCATCAATGTCGGCGCGGTAACCAATATGCGGGCCGGGATGTGCGCCCACGATGTCCACATAGAGCCCCGTTTCAGCTATGGGAGAACGGATGTCCAGGCCATACGCAGCCAGCGTCGTACGAATAAAATGGGACGTGTTATGCTCTTGAAAACCAACCTCGGGATATTGATGAAGGTGCCGACGAGAGGAGACCAGAAAATCCGCAAAGGAAGAGGGTATTTCCTCAATGGAAGAAATACCATCAAGAAGCGAAGACTCCGGAAGTACGGCGGCGGACATCAAGGGCATTAAACGAGACTATTTATTTATGTAGATACAAAGGCTTCTGCTACGCGAAACGAGGACGCTGGTTCAAGGAAAGTACGGAACACAAAGGGAAGGAGAAAGGCAGGAAATCCAGCGTGACAATGTAGGTGAGAACCCCGTCCTCCTGTTATACCATTCCACTTCTCTTCCTGAAAAACCACTCAAGCGTCAACAGAACCATGATCGCGGCAAGGAACCAGTATATGTGCCACAGCTTCGTTTCCAAGAGGTCTTCGTAGACAACCGGCTCGAAGTCTGCTTGTTGACGAATGAGGTCGGGTAGGGTTGGGAGCATCTCGGCAGTGAGAAAGGCACCACCCGAGCGTTGGGCAATTTGCCGGAGCACCGCCACATCCGCCCTTGTTTCTTTAAATTCTAGCGCCAGCGCACCCACGGCAAAGGTCCCCTGATCTCCTCCGAGCATGCCACCTCTTCGTTCTGCCTCGGCTTCGTATCGGTATGTTCCCTCAGGTAAAGACCCCACATCGAGGACATAACGTCCATTTCCTACCGCGTTCATGGTGTATGGAAACTCGGTGTCATCAGGGGCCGTGATCTTCAGGGTCAGCGAGGCGTCGTTGATGGGTTGCAAACTTTCGTCATAAACCTGTCCCCCAAAAGAGACCGCCTCATTACCATTAAAAATATCGGTCACGGGTTGGACCCGAACGCGGCGGTTGTCTTCGGGAGTCGTCAGCCACTGCATCAGGTTTGCAAACACGCGGGGCCAGAAAGGCGTGAGGGTTTCAAGGTCTTCGGGCAGGTTTTGCCAGCGCCAGGTGCCTGCCCCTAGAAGGGCAGCGGTCCGACTTCCACTTCGTTCTCGAACCACAAGCATCGGGTCGTCGAGGGCGATGCCCCGCACGTCTATGGTTGCCAGCACGCGTGCATCGGGGCTCGCCTCCCAGCGGCTTTCATTGTAATACAGCGGAGGCAACTGCCGTAAGCGGCTTTGGTCTTCGTTGGTCTCCAAAATGGGGTGTTGTAAGCCACGAGGCGTAGTCACAAACGACGCTTCTGCAAAGGTCTGACGCCGACGCACCGGGAGTACCGGCAACACTGCTTCAAATTGCGTGCGCAGAATGTTAAGATCCGTTTGCCGGGTTAGCATAAACAGCGTTGGGGTCGACTCGGTCGCAGCAACGACTTGCTGTGTAAATGTGGGTTCGGCAAACCGCCCAGGATAACCGACCAACACAATGGCGTCGTACGATTCAAATGAAGTCGGCGGAGCGCCTTGATAGAAAGTCCCGCGCTGCTTTTGAACAAAAGATGACACTTCGACCTGCGGATCACCTTGCAGCAGGGTTCGGATAGCAGCAACATCGGGGCTGGGCGCTGCACCGAGTAGCAGAATCCTTCTTTTGTTTTCAAGCACCCGGACGGTGAATGTCTCACTATTATTCCGATAGGTCATCTCGCCAGGCAGTTCCGTCACGGCAACCGTGAGCTGCTGGTAGCCCTCCCTGGTAGGTGTGAAGGATAGGTCAACCTCTACTTCGCTGGCACCTTCAGGAAGTTGGATGGTCTGGTTAGACAGCACCTGCCCCTGTTGGATTAAGGTGACGGCCACCTGTTCATCAGCAAAGTCCTCGGCGCGGATTCCTACCTGAAGAGGAAGCTCTGTGTCCACATAGGCGATCTCATTGGTTGTAACGCGGCGGATCTGGATGTCACGATGACGGGTGGTATCGCCCAAGGCAATGGTGAAAATGGGGACCGGGTATCGTTCTGCTAGATAAATCGGGTTTCTTCCTGTGTTTGATTGGCCGTCTGAAAGGAGAAGCACCCCCCGTAAATTTTCGTCGGCTAGTTCGTCCCGGGCGAAATCAAGTGCCTGTGCAATGTTGGTACGGCTTCCTTCAAATCGCAAGGAATCGGGTGTCGAGAGGGGGGAGACCGTGTTGCTGAAAGAAAAAAGTCGACTGGCCCCGCCTACACTGTTTAGCGGTAGCGTTGACACAACGGCTCGTGTTGCTGTTGGAAGGTCGGGGGAAAGGGATTCCTCTGGAGTCAGGGTCAGGCTCTGGCTGTCGTCCACAAGAACCGCAAGGACGGGCGGCTGATCTTCCTGCTGAAATTGTCGCCAGATGGGTTCAAAAAGGAGCAAGAGGATGAGGAAGAGGGCACCCATTCGGAGGCTCATCAAGAGCGCCCGACGTCCCATAGACACACGGGGCACAGAACGCTTGTAAGTCCAATACGTCAACCCCGCAGCCATGAGGAGGCACAACGCAAGCAACCAGGGGCTAAGGCCAAAAGACAGCGACATACAAGCGAATAGAGGATGTGGTAGCTACGGCATCAACGAGGCTAAATGGCGAATTGTTTTATCGCAGAATTACCATTTTCCCGCTGCGCATCACGCCCTCTCCGGTCAATTGATAGACATAAACACCAGGAGAGAGCCCCGTAGCATCGAAAGTGATGCGTTGCTGGCCTGGAGACAATGGGCCTTCGAAGGGAACCGCCACTACTTGTCCCAGGAGGTTGTAGATGCGCAGGTGTACCGACGTTGCTTGAGCGCTGCCAGTAAATTCGAACGTAGTGCGGTGAGAAAACGGGTTGGGGTACGGAGGCGCAACGGACAAGGATTGGGGAAGGTCTGAAGCCTCGCGATGGGTGGCTGTTTCAGCTGCTGCAATGGCTGCTCCGGCGTTTACAATCCCCCATCCCAGTGAGTTGTCGGGGGTTGTGGCTTGGCTGGCGGTGTTTTTGAGCAACTCGCGAACTTCGGCTGGTGTGAGGGTGGGATTTACCTGTAAGATCTGGCAAACCACGCCCGCCACAAGCGGACTTGAAAACGACGTTCCGTTGCTGAATCCGTATCCGGAAGTTCCCGCTACCCGTACACTGCTTCCCATCGCTGACACTTCGGGCTTGATCCTGCCATCGGCAGTAGGGCCAAAGGAGCTAAATGAGGAGCGGACCCCATTGGCCTGCACCCCGCCCACCGAAATCACCTCGTGCGCATCGGCGGGGGTTCCAATGAAGTGCCAGGCGGAGCTTCCTTCATTCCCCGCACTGGTGACGACGACCATGCCAAGACCAACGGCGATATCCACAGCTTGCGTGGTGATGGCGGTGTTACCGTCAAGGTCTTCGTAGGTATAACTGTTTTGCCCTGCATCGAACTCGGTGTAGCCCAGGGAGATGTTTACGACATCGGCTCCTTGTGCCTCCATCCATTCTAACCCGGCGACGAGGTTGTCTTCCTCCTGATTCGTTTCTGTCGGTGCATATTCTGTTGTGGCTGCCAGAAGCTGCGCCCCGTGTGCGGGCCCGATTAATTGTCCTTCCGCAAATCCTATCGCCACGGAAGCAACAGACAACCCATGCCGGTTACTTTGTGACCCTTCGGCGAAGTTGAAATAGCCCAGAAAGCGGTTGTCTTCATAAATGTGGGCAAAGACAGGGTGGGTGAATGCGCCAAATTCTGTATCCAAGATCCCAAAAATCACCCCGGCCCCGTTGATTCCTGCTTCAAGCGGATTGATGGCATTGATCTGCTCCAACTGGGTTTGTGACGGCCCATAATCGAGCGTTGTGGTTTTGAAGGCCCCGGAGGCGGATGGTGGCGCGAGAGCAGGAGGGACGTCAGGATGTACCTGTTTTCCTACGAGCCGCAAGGAGGTTACAAACGGCAAGGACTGAATCTGTGTCGCTTGAGCGGGGGTGAGCATGGCGCTAATCGCATTAAGCCAACGGCTTTGCACGAGGGGCACTACGCTCATTTCATGCAGCTTGGTCACATAAAAAGGAGCCACCGGTTGGTCGTACCAGCTTGCTTCCTGGCTCGCACGCATGGCGCGGCGATCGAGGGCTTCATCTGTGACAGTCACGGAGGGCACCTTGGCAGCATCCGTCGGCTTGTCGGTGAAGAAGATCCAGTATTTTAAAGCCACAGGCTCAGCAGGTGTAGGCTGGGCAAGGGTTGGGGGGACACCGATAACAAGGAGCAAGAAAACAACGAACCCGTAGCGCATGGTACTTCAGAGATGCTAAAAGTAAGGGTAAACGAGATAAACCAGGTAGCTGACGAAGCCTGTAAGGAGCATCCCCCCCTCTACACGTGTAATCCGGTAGCTGGTCCATGCAATGGGCAGGAGAATCAAGCTGAAGGCGAGCATTACCGGGAAATGCACAGACAGTGATTCGGCGTCGACATGCAGGGGACGGATGATGGAGACGAGGCCAACAACAAACAAGACATTCAGCAAATTGCTGCCTAAAATGTTACCCATGGATAAATCGGCTTCCTGCTTCAAGGCGCTCACAACGGAGGCGGCCAACTCCGGGAGGCTGGTTCCGATGGCGACAACCGTCAGACCAACCACCACGGAATCTATCCCCATCGACTCGGCAATGACTACCGCCGCCTGAACCATCAGGCGTGCTCCAACGGCGAGCATGACCATTCCGACAAGCAACACCACCACTTTTTTCCAAGTTGGCGATGCCGCCTCCTCGGGGTCGAGCTCGGCCTTGTTTTCCTCACGCGACTTCTTTGCGTGACGCTTACTATCAATGATGAGATACGCCATAAAAGCGACCAACCCGCCCACCAGTATTAGCCCGTCGAACTTACTTATGAGGCCATCGAGGGCAACCAGGTAAAAGAGGACCATCACGAGCATCATGATGGGGTATTCCTTACGCAGGGTACTGGGCCGGACTGCAAGGGGGAGCACCAAGGCGCTCATGCCAAGAATGAGCGCAATATTGCAAATGTTGGAGCCGACAATGTTGCCCAGGGCAAGGTTGTCTTGCCCTTCAAGAGCTGCAAAAAAGTTGATCACAAACTCGGGCAGGGACGTACCGAGTGCTACCACGGTAATACCCACAACCAGGCGGCGGATCCCATACCGCAAGGCAAGGCTGGCCGCACCACGTACAAGCCACTCCGCACCAAGATAAAGGACCCCGACACCCGCAGTAAAAATCAGCAATTGCCAGAGCATGGAGGAAAAAAGGAATCTATCGAAAAAGGTTGATACGCAAAACGGATCAACCTGGGAAGAGGAAATAGTACTATGAGCCGAGCATGGAGCCCCGAAAAGCGCCTGGTAGCAGGAGGTCAGGGGATGTTTGCTCCGGAGGGTTTGTCGCCCGATCCATCCAAAGCGTTGCAGTAGGTGCGAGTTCCACCAGCAATTGGCGACACGCCCCGCATGGTGTCCCCAATGGGGCTTCCGGACAGGACAAATAAATAGTCTTTAAGGGGAGCAGCCCGTAACTAACGGCTGTCCCTAAGACATTTCGCTCGGCGCAAAGGATATGTGACCAGTTTGGGTGTTCTACATTAACGCCGGGAAGGACGTGTCCGTCATGGGTTTGAACAACACACCCGACGGGGAAGTGAGATTCGGGAATATAGGCATGTTGGGTTACGTGCCGGGCCTTCTTAATTCCATCCTTGGGGCTGGTGATCGACTCCGGGAGGGTAGGGGGCAACCGATGAGAGAGTGTAGGAACAGAGCTTGTGCGACCATTAATCAAGATATGGGGGTGAACCTTCGTGAAGGACGCCAACGGTAGCTCTGTTAAATACGCCTCCTCGGCGAGGGAAACAGGTGCGCTAGAGACCACGGCAACCCAATCCAAACGATGGAGAGACAGTGCCGTCGTTACCGCATTTAGCATAGCGGGGATCACAAGTGAGAAGGTGGCACTTTCAACCCGTACGCCCGGAACCCAGGTGCCATCGGAAAGGAGCAACAAGGCAGCCCGGGGAAGTTTGGAAAAGGGGACATGGGCCAGAGGCATGACCTGCTCGTGGAGGAGTTCCTGAACCTCTGGACCTAATTTGTAAAGGATAGACATGCCCGATCTCACCAATCAATCAAAACAGCTCCTATTGCAAAATATCGATGGAAGTTTCCGTAAGGATTGATACGCTGGGTTGCGTCCGTTGATGCTTTACGGTAGCTTTTGGCCCTTTCAGTTGCCGGGATGGCGGAATGGTAGACGCAACGGACTTAAAATCCGTTGAGGGGTATCCCTCGTGCGGGTTCGAGTCCCGCTCCCGGTACGGAGAACCGCTTCAAAATGGCTTTTTGGGGCGGTTTTTTTGTTTCTGACCACTCAATTACGAGCGTATACGTGGATCGATTTGTTCGCGTTGAAGATAGCCCCTGCGTTCCAGTTCGTTTAGATGCATTTCCATGCCCGGAACGCCTTTCTCCGAGGCTGTCAAGATGGAAAAAATAAAGGAGCGCATCATTTCTGATGCTTTGGGGATCTCCATTTGAATACCATACTCCAACAGATCCAGGTAGGGGCCAATGGGTAGATCGCCTTCTTTGGGGTAATAGAGAAAGGCAAGGAGTACAAAGGCCGGCTCATATCCTTGATCTGAGGCTCGGTGAAGCCAGATGTCGGCGCCCTCGCAATGATTGATGTATCGGATATAACCCAGCCAGTATTGGGCTTTGGCATTGTCGTGCAACGCCAGATAGCTAAGCCTGGAAAGGGCACGCTGTTGATCACCGGACGCAACATGCTCATCTATGGGCAAAATGGCAGAAGCAGCAAGATCTGCCTGTGCATTCTGTTCCCCAAATGCAGCCTGGACCCACACGATTAAGAAAGGGGTGTTAATCGCATAAAACCCGGCGAAAAAAAGAGTACCTAGCGTTAAGCCCCATACCACTCGTTTCCACATGAACTTAAAGGAGAGCATCCTTGGAGGGAGAGCGATAGGTATCGGGAAATCAAGGGGAGGCTTTAGTAAAAAAAAGCTGATGGTGCAGAAAGCACATCAGCTTTTATAAAGGAAAAGGGACGTTAGAAAGAGGATTAGTGGTCTTGCTTCAGAGCCGCAAGGAGTTCTGCATATTCGCTCAGGGCTTGAAAAAAAGCCCGGTCGGAAAGATGCGGATCTTCGATGGCCTGGTCGAGGAAAGCGGTTCGGCAGGCAAGTTCAGCCGTAAGCTGCATGCGCTGAGCATCAGGTCCAGCGGTTGATACGGAGTCGGTTGTATGGAGGGATGTATACATGGTCGTTTCAGGCAAGGCAGTTAATACGGGCGGTTATCTTTTCAAGCGAAAGGCCGGGCAGAAGCGGACCATGCTGTAGTTTTTAGCCAAGTTTAATCCACCTTCTGAAACTGGCTATGCGTGAAAAGTTTGAGCAAGATGCACGCCCTACGAGGCGGCGGTACCGGGTTATCGCAAACGAGACACATCGTCAAAGCGTTCATGCGGAGAGCCGTCAGCTTACGGTGTGGGTGTAGGCACGCTTGCCAGTCGCTCCATATGCTGATTCCATACCCGGAGACGGGGCGGGACGGCCCACTGCTCCATCACGACCTCGGCGTTGCGGGGGAGCGGCAACTCGTAAAAGGCTTGGCTGATGATAGCCTGGCGCACCATATGCACGGTAAGCCGGTTGGCATGCAGGATCACCATCCATGATCGGTCGGGGGCCAGCACGGCATCGCGGGCGGTGGGTACCATGCGCACAATGTCGTTCCACGCCAGCGTGGTGGGCGGTTTCCCAAGAAGTGTTTGTGGGAGGGGTAACGTAAGGGGAAGGTCGGCAAAGCGTCCTTGAACCGATTCGTCTGCACCCTCGAGCCGCCCTTTGACTTGCCAGCGTCCCCGTTGGTGTAACAAGGTCCAGTTGGCAGGGTCCGGATTGGGGGTATACCACTCCCGCTGGGTCTCATCGGGAAGCGCAGCCAGGTAGGCGTCGGTGGCGTCCTGGAAAAGAGGCAAGGCTTCCGCGCCAAGCACGGCATTGATATCGAGTCCCGCGTGGGTGGTACTGTCAAGTGGGATCACAGGTGTTAAAAAACCACGGATGCGTCGCCCCTTCGCAATACCCGGAACTGCGCTGCTCGTAGGCGATGTGGCGGGCACTTATAAACTGGATGTCATAGACCCGGTGCCCCTCGCAGTACTCGCCATTAAATGACTGAATCCCGGCGAAATTGCGGGGCATTCCTTCAGGGGCCGACCAGATAAAATCTTCGACCCAACTGTTGTAGACACTCCGTTTGGTGCCCCCCCTCCAGAAACCATTGCCGCGTGGAATCAGCAACTCCGGTACGTCACCTGCCAACGCAATCGACGAGTCGGTCTTAGTAAGCAGCAGGGTGCGGTAGGTCGTACGGGAGAGGGAGTCGGCTGCGGTGGTGTAATAGGGAAGGGGGCGGGTGAGGGGTTCAGATACGCGCAATCCCAGTAAAACGCCCTGCCCCTGCGCGTTGCTTTCCACAACGGACAGGCAGAACAAGAGTCCTAATATCAGCAGCAGACGACGATACACAGGCAGCAGGTAAGTCACAAAAAGCGACCATCACCAGACCTACTGCTCGGAGGAAGACGAGGAACGAAGCAGCGGGGCGATGACCGCGGGATCACCGGAATTTACGGCGGGCTCCAGCTTCAATATGGAAGCCATCAGGTTATATAAGTGAATGTTTTGAAAAGGTCCCACCGTAAGTCCTTGTCTAAAGGCCGGTCCGTGTGCCACAAACAGTCCATGCATGTCGCGGGCTTCGGGATCGTAGCCATGGGTGCCGCCCGTAAATCGCTGTGGGTCGCGCTCGTAATAGGGCCGCGTGCTTATGCTCCACCCCAGGTCTGCAATTGCGATGAGGTCTGGAATGCGGCGGTGCGAATTATAATGCAGGTGTTCCGGTAGCTCCCCCTTCCGATACACCGACACATGCTCGGCCGCACTCAGCTGGGAATACAGTGCTTCCGCTCGGCCCTCCTGGGGAATTAATAATGCGACCGGACTGTAATCCACCACCCGCACCTCATCGAGGTTGATGTAGTCGTCGAGCAATACCACCCGCTCAGGAGATATGCTGGTCATCCCATGGTCGGAAGTAAGGATGAGGTTGACCTGATCAAAAATACCACGTTTTTCGAGACCTTCCACCAATCGTTCCAGGTGAGCGTCCACGACAGAAAGGGCTTCGTCCACCGCCTCGTTGTTGGGTCCCTCATTATGCCCCGCACCGTCTACATCGCTGAAATAAAGGGTAAGGAAGGTGGGGCGCTCCTCAGCAGGCAGGTCCAGCCACCCCAGCACCTGATCCACACGGGCATTCCCCGAGAGGGCGTTGTTGAAGGGCATCCAATAACTGGCGTGCATCGATTGAATGGGCGCTTCGGAGCCAGGCCAGAAGAACGCCGCAGCGCGTTGCCCTTGTTTCTCGGCCGTCACCCAAATCGGTTCGCCGCCCCACCACCGGGCGTTCTGCACCTCGGCACGGTTGCCCATCGTGAAGCGGGCGTCGAAAACCGGATCGTACATCGTGTTGCCTACAATGCCGTGCTCCGATGGATACAAGCCCGTCACTGCCGTGTAGTGGTTGGGAAACGTTTTGGTCGGGAATGCCGGGATGAGTCCTTCGGAGCGCACTCCGTCATCGGCGAGGCGTTGAAGCGTGGGGGTAACCCCGCGGTCAAAATAGTCCCAGCGAAATCCGTCGATGGAGACCAGAATTACGGTTGGCGCAAGGTCATCCACGTCCTGGGCCGTTGTCTCAAGGTCATCCCAACAACGGACAATGAGCAAGGAAACAAGAATAACGAGGACGCCAAGAATAATTCGCCGCATTGCAGCTGCCGAAAAATGAAAATGACGAATTCAGACCAAGATACGTGATGGTTCCTTAGCCGTGCCTTAAGAAAAGAAAAAGCCGGCCTCCCGAAAGAGGCCGGCCCCTGGTTTATTTGCCGAAAAGGTAATAAAAGATCAGGCCGCCGATCGGAAAGAACAAGATCAGCAAAATCCAGAGCACTTTGCTGCCGGTATCGCGGGCACTTCCAGCGACTTCCATGATGGCAATAATATCTAACACTACGATGATAAGTCCGCAGCAGCTTAGCGTCTCCCAGCGTTTGACCAACCCGACCAGATTATCGTCGGCACAGCCTGCCAAAACGAGGGCGAAAACACTCAGCAGGGCAACGGGAAAAAGACGGTTGAGGGACATTCGCATAATGGTAGAAGGCAAATGAAGTGGCACATGCAAGTAGGAAGCCCTACGAAAAAGAAGTCTTCGTGATGCAGTGTTCGTTGGAAAGTTTGGAGTTTGTCACCAAAACTCCACAGAAACAGGGCTTTCGGGTGCTCGTTCAACGAGACTATTTTGATTCCATGGCCTAGCTGAATCACCATTACCTTATGAATATCGGACCGCTCAAATTTGGCGCTCGCCCGCTTTTTCTCGCTCCCATGGAGGACGTGAGCGATCCGCCGTTTCGGATTCTGTGTAAACGCTACGGAGCAGATATGCTCTACACGGAATTTATTTCGTCGGGAGGGCTGGTGTATGATGCGGAGGACAGCCTGATGAAGCTCGACATTTACGATGAAGAGCGTCCGGTGGGAATTCAAATCTTTGGCGGGGATGTGGACCAGGTCAGAGAAGCCGCACGTATCGTGGATCGAGTGGGCCCAGATGTTATTGACATCAATTTTGGCTGTCCCGTAAAAAAAGTTGTGTGCAAGGATGGTGGAGCGGGAATCCTGCGCAACCTGCCGAAGATGGAGCGTATTGTGGCCGCCGTCTTGGAGGAATCCTCGCGGCCTGTGACCGTGAAGACGCGCCTTGGGTGGAATGATGATAGCATTCGGATCCTGGAGGTGGCGCAGATGCTGGAAGGCATGGGGGTGCAGGCACTCGCCGTGCATGCCCGCACGCGGAAACAGATGTACAAAGGCACTGCCCGATGGGAATGGCTGCGGCGCATCAAGGAAGAGGGCGTGCAGACCATGCCACTCATCGGCAACGGCGACGCCACCACGCCTCAAAAAATCAAAGCCATGTTCGATGAAACGGGCGTAGACGGTGTGATGATCGGGCGCGGCGCCATCGGCAACCCTTGGATTTTCCGCGAGGCAAAAGCCTATATGGAAACGGGCGAAGTGCCTCCGCCTCCTTCATGGCAGGAACGCCTTTCCGTGGTAGCGGAGCACCTGACCTTAAAATGTAACTGGCTGGGTGAACGCAAAGGCGTAATGGAAATGCGGCGACAATACGGGGGGTACTTTAAAGGTTTCCGCAATGCCAGCACCCTGCGCATGCTTCTCATGCAGCACAACACCAAAGCAGCTGTCCTTGAAGACTTGCTCAACTTCGAGGAGGAACAGCCCGACGTACAGGTAGCGGTGTCGCGTAAAGTGAAGCCCGTTGCTGCTGCCATTCGTGCCACGCTTCCAACTCCGGTCGTTCGGCGAAGCGACGAGGTCCCCGTTTAAGTGGTTGCCCGGTTTCGGTACAGCATCACATCCACGGTGTATAGCGAGAGGCCAATCACACTGAAGACCCCAAGCGAAAGAAGGGGCTCCCAGATGACGAGTCCACCGAGACAACCCAGAATACCGCCCAGGTACTTGATGTAGTTGAGTTGTTCGTTGGATGTGTTTTTTAGCAGCCGCTCCAGTTGCTGTTCGTCGTACTGCCGCATGTTGCCGATGATCATGCCGTACACATCCAGCTTTTCCACAAACCCCAGCACCATCTGCGTCGCCCAATCCTCAATGTCTTCCGAGCGGGCCTCGAGTTTTTCCGGGAGTCGGTCCAGCAGGTGGTCAATCTGATCAAGCGCATCGTCGAGTGAACGCGGCAGTTCCCGGATCGCTTTGTCGATGCGTTGTTGGAAGTCGTCCTCGTTCACAAAACGATACATTTTAAGCGCAAGCCCGCTGATACCCTGCCCCGCGTGTTCTTCTACTTTCTGAACGGTGAAGTCGGCAATTTTACGACGGACTTCCTCCGAACCCAAGACCTGCTCTACATAGTCGGAGGCCAACTGTTTGACGTCGTCCCGAAACTCGGGATCTTCCAGCACGCCTTTGGTTACCGACAGCGCCATTTCGCGGTAGCGAGGAATCACCCGGCTCTCTTCAATCTTTTGCTTGATGATTTCCTCGTTGATCAGTTCTTCAGACACGGCTTTGGCGAGACGATAAATGACGCGCTCCCGCTGTGCGGGTATCAAGCCTTGCCCGAAGATGGGGCGTTTTTCGCGCGGCTGAAACAGCATTGTGATGGCCAGCCAGTTGGTCACAAAACCGATAAGTCCACTCACCGCAACCATCCGTAGCAACCCTTGCATGTCAAGGGGATACCCAAAAGGGGTGAGCACAACACCTGGAAAATCCCAGACAAACGAGGCTGCAAACAAAAGCCCCAACATCCACGGCACAATCTGCAAGAACGGAAGCGCCCGGGCATGTCCGCCTACCATGCGTGGAGGATGAAGCTCCACGGTGGTTTTGGGCGTTGGGGAAGGCAGATGTCGGCGCAGGTATTTCGCAAAAATCAATCGCAGGTTGCGAGCCTGTGCACGCGTGATCTCTTTTGCCTCGGGAAGAGACGATGCGGGATGCAATGGAGAAACAGGAGGTGTATCAACGGGGGCCGTCATTTCTTCCAACCCTTCTTCCGAAGAAGGGTCCATGGCCTCCATATCTATGGGTTGCGAGTCCGGCATATTTCTTGTTAACTGATTGCCTAAATACCAGGGTAGGTAGGAAGGGATACCTGTAACTCCCTTTTTTGATCGTCAGGTTGGAGCGATTTCGGTCAAATGAAGCACCTACGCGAGATCCAAACTGAGGTTGTAATCCCGACCATCGAAATGATAAAACAGAAGACTCCTCCCAGAAAGCGTCCCGGATTTGAACCCGTTCCGGGAAACATTGATGTTTATGTAGATGCTATTTCACAGGAAAAGACTGGACCCAACGGGGATGCGCTAAACACATGGGAGTTTAACTATCTGGAGTTGGAAGGAAGGATCGCAAGGCGGAAAGGTTTGGGAATGCCATTGCGAAATTCTGAGGTTTACACCCCGAGCGTAAGAGTTACGCTGGTGCAGCGAATCCTAAACGTGATGCATCAGCTTGCATCCCGGCAATAACGTGGGCAATGTGTTCGGCCAGTTCAATTCCTAATTCCGCGGCACCCACCCGAATGTCATCACGGCTCACGGCGGCGGCAAACGCCTTGTCCTTGAGTTTTTTCTTCACCGATCTAGGGGTCATTCCCTCCAGGTTCGTTGGGCGCACATAGGCCACCGCGGTGATAAATCCTGCAAGCTCGTCCACGGCAAAAAGGGTCTTCGCAAGCCGGGTGTTACGTGGTACCCCACTGTAGGTGGCATGACCCAGGATGGCTTCGCACAAGGATTCCGGGAAGCCTCGTTCACGCAACACCTTAACCCCAACAAAAGGATGCTTGTCGGGTGTGGGGTGTTTCTCATAGTCCATGTCGTGCAGCAGCCCGGTCATGCGCCAGAGCGCTTCATCTTCGCCGAAGTGCAAGGCATAGTGTGCCATCGCAGCTTCCACGGCGTACGCGTGGCGGCGCAGACTTTCGGTAGTAGTCCATTCATGAAAAAGCGAGAGAGCGTCATCGTAGCTTGGCATGAGCGTAAAAAGGATCGGCTAAAAAACGTCCACGAGCTTTAAGTCTTTAAGATACCGCTTCGGATCGCGCTGGATGTCGAGCAGAAGCCCGTTTAGGGTGGCAGCGGTGGAGTCGAGGCGGTGATAAAGGCCCGGATCATTAACCAACAAACCTAGCGTGCCCTGGCCTTGATTGATCTTGGTGAGCAGCACGTCGAGGTTCGCTGTGGTCGATTCCAGCGTTGCGAGGTTGGTGTTCAGTTGGGTAAGGGTGCTGTTGAGGTTCTGCACCACCAGCGAGAGCGAGTCCTGATTATTTTGCGTAAAACTACTCAGGGACGACGCCAGCGTATCCACACTTTCAAGGGTACTAGCAATGCGTCGTTGTTCCATCCGTAGCAGCCGGTCCAACGACGCGGCGCTGGCTTCAATGGCGACGAGCATTTGCCGCAAGTCGCTCTGTGGGTTGGCGAGCAATCCTTCCACTTCTCCAAGGGTTGACGTTGCTCCGGTGAGCAGCGTGTCCACACGCCCGACAAGCTGAGGGGCTTGGCTCATAATGTCGCCCAATGCATCACTCGAAGAACTGGAAAGGAAGCCACCTGCCTCCAGTGGGGGATTGCCGGGCGGGCCCAAGGTGATGTCGAGCATGACCGTGCCAAATGCAGCGAGCCCCGCCAGCTTGGTGGTAGAGCCTTCGGGAATGCGGAGGCCGTTTTCCACATGAAAATACACATCCACGCGTTGCTGCTCAGTGTTTAGGCGTACACGGTCAACCGATCCGACCGGCACGCCGTTGATGCGCACGGGATTGCCGTTCACCAGCCCGTCGGCGTTGGAGAACGCTGTGTGTAGCTCATACGAGCCGGAAAACAGCGGTACGTCCTGAAAGTAGCGGATGCCAAAAAACAAGATGATGAGCGACAGGATTACCGCTGTGCCCACCTTTAGCTCGTTGCCGTATTTCACGTTGCGTTGGGTTTATTAGAAACCATGCGGACCGTGTCACGCATGGCTGGGAATGCCGATCTGGTACTCATTGGCCTTGACGAATGCCCGCAAGGTCGCGTCATCGGAGCGGTGCATGTCATCGATGGTGCCCACCCAGTGCATATTGCCCTGATGAATAAACGCTGCCCGGTCTGCAATGGAGAGGACCGAATGCATGTCGTGGGTGACGACGATGCTCGTAGCATTCATCTGGTTGGAGAGGTCGCTGATGAGTTCGTCGATGGTGTTAGACGTTTCCGGGTCGAGGCCACTGGTTGGTTCGTCGTAGATGATGTAGCGTGGCTTGAGTGAAATGGCCCGGGCCAGCGCCACACGCTTTTGCATCCCGCCCGAGAGTTCTGACGGTTTTTTAGTACCGACATCGGGTAACTGCACCATATTTAGGCAATGCTGCACTTCACTGCGGATTTCAGCTTCGCTCATTTTGGTAAACGTGCGGAGCGGGAAAGCCACGTTTTCGAAGGAATCAAGTGAGTCGAACAGCGCCCCGCCCTGAAACAAAACGCCAAATTGCCGCCGAATCTCGCGGAGTTGATTGTAGGAGATTTTGTTGATATCAGTGCCATCCACGAATACCCGCCCAGACGTTGGTTTGAGCAGGCCGATGATATGCTTCATCAACACACTTTTGCCTGACCCCGACCTTCCAATAATCGCCAGCGTCTCGCCCTCCTGAATTTCCAGCGACACGTCCTTTAGGACGGGCTTGTCGTTGAATGATTTGTACAGGTTCTCGATCTGGATCATAGGCGAGTCGGTTACAGCAGTAAGACAGCGAGGAGCAGGTCGGCGAGCAGAATGTACACACAACTCATGACGGCTGCTTCGGTCGTTGCTTTGCCCACGCCTTCGGCACCGCCGCCAGTGAAATACCCCTTGTAGCACGATATCGTGGTAATGGCGAAACCAAACACAACCGATTTGATGATACCGAAGATGGGGTCGAAAGGCTGAAAAAATTCGCGGGCTCCCTTTACGAACTCGCCAATCGAAAGATAGCCACCGATTTGAGCCACCAGGATCCCGCCCCCGATCCCGACGAAGCAGGCAAAGACGTACAAAATGGGAAACATAATCACGCCTGCCAACACACGGGGTACGATCAGGTAGCCCACCGAATTCAGTCCCATGGCCTCCAGCGCGTCGATCTGCTCGGTGACCCGCATGGTGCCCAACTCAGCAGCGATGCGTGCGCCTACCCGACCGGCCAGAATAAATCCCGTCACCACGGCGCCCAACTCCAAAATCAACGATGGCGCTACGATCGAGCCGATGATGCTTTTGGGAATAAACGGCGTCACAAGCTGGTAGGCCGTCTGTACCGTTGTCACCGCACCCGAAAAACCCGCTGCAAGTGCGACGATCGGGATCGAATCGATGCCGGTGCGCACCATCTGGGTGAACAGGTTTTTGCGATAGAGACTGAATTCTCCCAGAGACCCAAACGCCTTCACCAACAGCAAGACATACAAGCCGAGGTTGCGGATTGGTGTGGTAATAGCGAGAGAGGAAACAGCCATGGGCGAAGATGCCTAAAACAATCAGCAAACCGACTCAACGCGCGGCGGTGCGCTGAGATGCTATGATGGGTGAAAATTGCACAATGTTTACGAACTCTCTAGCCGTATCCGGGTGAAGCCGAGGCACAGAGGTTTTTTACGGACCTTCTACATGCTACGCGCATGTAGCCGCCTTGAATCTATTAAAAGAAACAATAGGGGCGTGACAGGCTAGTGACAGCGCCAACGGCTACCTTGTGATGACGCCCAATTTTCTTTGTTACGATAAAAATCGATACATGGCAAAAACCAAGATACAGTACGTCTGTCAGGTGTGTGGCTACGACTCACCGAAATGGATGGGACGCTGCCCGGGTTGCGAGGGGTGGAATACATTCGCCGAAGAAGTACAAACGGCCCGGTCAGAGGTCAAAGCCCGCGTCTCCGCGTCGCAGCGTGTGCGTGGGACCAATGCGCGCCCGCAGCCGCTTCCAGAAGTGGAAGTTGGGCAAGAGACCCGGCTGGTTTCAGGTGTCGGCGAATTCGACCGGGTGATGGGTGGAGGGATTATGTATGGCTCGCTGACGCTTATTGCGGGTGACCCCGGCATTGGCAAAAGTACGCTAATGACTGAACTGGGAAAATACCTCCAAGGACGACGGGTGCTCTACGTTACCGGGGAGGAGTCACCCCGGCAGGTGAAACTGCGCGCGCAACGCCTCGGTGTCGTTTCAGAAGAATTCCTTTTGTATGCCGAGACCAACGTGGAAGAAATCATTGCGGCGGCGCAGGAAACCCAGCCTGAAGTGCTGATCATCGACTCCATCCAGACCATTTTTCGCCCTGATGTACAAAGTGCACCTGGATCAGTGAGTCAGGTACGGGAGAGCACCTCGGCGATCTTGCAATTTACAAAGGGCCACGGTGTGTCCACGTTTATTGTCGGGCATGTGACCAAAGACGGCAGCATCGCAGGGCCACGGGTGCTGGAGCATATGGTCGATACCGTGCTCTATTTTGAAGGCGACCGGCACCACGCGTACCGTATCCTTCGTGCGGTGAAAAACCGATTCGGCTCTACAAATGAGATCGGCTTGTTCGAAATGCGGACGGGCGGCTTGCACGAAGTGACCAACCCCAGCGAGATTTTTCTGTCGGAGCGGACGTACGGAGCCAGTGGCTCCACCGTTGTCTGCTCCCTAGAGGGCACCCGTCCGATTCTGGTGGAGATCCAGGCACTTGTCACGCCTACTTCATATGGCACGCCACAGCGTACCGCCACGGGATTCGACAACCGACGGCTGCAAATGCTACTCGCCGTGCTCGAAAAGCGCGAGGGCTTGCGCCTCTCCACCCATGATGTATTTGTCAACGTGGCAGGCGGTGTCCGCCTCGACGAGCCCGCGGTGGATCTCGGGGTCATCGTAGCGGTGGCCTCGTCCTTCCGCGACATTCCGTCTGACACGGGTACCGTGCTTATTGGCGAAGTGGGGCTGGGCGGCGAGATTCGCACGGTCAGTCAACTCGAACCACGCCTGAAGGAAGCCTCCAAGCTTGGCTTCAAACGCGCCGTCGTGCCGAAAAACAACCTCAAGGGACTCGCCAAACCAAAAGGGCTAGAAGTGAACGGAGCCGAACGGCTGAATCAGGTGTTGGATTTGGTGTTGTAAATCGAGATTCATTCCTAACTCCTCCCTGGAGGGAGGTGGCCCAGAGGGCCGAAGGTTGTAAAAACGCCGTGTACCAGCCCCAGTTGCTTTTTCGATAGCCCTTCAAGGGGCAGTGATTCGACGTTTACATATGGCGATCCCCTTGCAACAATTTCCACCCTCATCCCCCCAAAATCACATACCCCCAAACTTTTTAATTTCGCCCACAATATCACTGCCCCGCACTGCGTTAATCCCTCGTCAGGTTTGCTCGGGGCGGCCTGAAGCTTTCGTGTAAACCTTAGAAGATGCATCGGTCGGACGAACAACTCGTTACGGCGTACCTCGAACGCGGCGACCAGCAGGCCTTTCGCGTGCTGGTGGAGCGCTATCAGGAGCAGATTTTTGGCTACCTGATGGGCATGGTGCGCAACCGCGAGGTGGCGAACGACCTATTTCAGGAGACCTTTGTGCGTGTAATCGATGCAATGCACGACCGGCGCGGCTCCTACACCCGTCAGGGCCGCTGGATCGCGTGGGTGATGCGTATTGCCCGCAATGCGGCACTCGACCATTTGCGAAGCCGCAAAAAATGGCAAGATGTACCATCGGGTGATGACGATGACAGCGCTTCGTTCTGGGATCGTTTACCGGATGAAGCACTGGCCGCCGACATCGAACTGCATAACAAAGAACAGTACGAAATGCTCGATGCCTGTATCGACCAACTGCCACCCGAGCAACGGGAAGTGGTGCTGCTGCGCCAGGACGCCGACCTGACATTCAGGGAGATCGCAGAACTATCGGGCGTCTCCATCAATACGGCCCTGGGGCGGATGCGGTATGCCCTGATTAACCTGCGCCGTATGATCGACCCGCAAAAAAAAAAGCAACTGGCTGAGATTTGACTCCACAGGTGTCAAGCAAGCGTATGGATAAAAAGCTACATATCATCCAACACCTCTACGACGAGGGAGACAGTGCTGCTGTCGAGGAGGCGCTCCGAGATGCCGAGGAGCGTCTGGAATACGATCAACTCCGCGACCTGAAGGCCCAACTCGACCAACGTCCACGTCCTGTGCCCGATGCCGCCGTCATCGACCGCATCGTGGCGCTGGCTGACAAAACAGCATTGGCCGCGCCGCGAACCGCTCGTGCGGATCGCCCAGCACGTTCTGGGAAGTCGCGTCTTCGCAACTGGTCGGCAATCTCCCTGACGCTGGCGGTTGTTATTGCCGTGGGGATTGGGATTGTGCAGATGCCCGTTAGTGATGGGGCGTCACAGGTTCCGATGTCATCTGAGTTGGCGAATACGGCGCCGGCTGATGTCTCTCGGGACATACCCGAACCGATAGAAGCTGCGCCATCGGCTCCTGCGCCGGCGCGGCAGCGTCTTGCCGCGCCTCTCGCCGAAGAAGCTGTTGTGGCTGCTGGCGAACAACGTTTAATGACTGAGTTGGAAGAAGCAGAATCCGACATGGCCTATCTGGATGATGCCGATGTGGCGGGGCTGAGGCCGAATGAAGCGATGGCGGGACGAGCGTTATCTGCTCCTGTGCTAGCCGACTCCGAAGCTGTTCCTGCCTGGGAAGAAGGCGAAGCATTGGTTGAATTGCACCGTCGCATCGAGCTGCTTCAAGCCCGTAGTGCCGACGACCGTTGGGACGAGCCCGCTGTGATGTCGCTGGATGTGTTGCCCACCCAACCCGGAACGGGGTCCCGCATCGACCGGGGCCTAAATACGGTGGGATCCGGTAGCCAGAACAATAATAACCCGTAATCTTTGACGTCGAAGGACGAGAACAGACCATGATTCGAACCCTTTGTGTGCAACTTGTCGCTGTACTGCTCCTGCTGATAGGCATTGGGCATACGGTTCAGGCACAGATTTCTCATACGCTGACAATCCGAGAAGGGCAGGTTTATCTCGATGGGAAGCAGCTATCAACCGTTGACCTTCCTGCGTCCCTTGACATCGAAGGGGTGTCGGCTCAATTGACGTTTGTTGGCGAGACCGTGCCAGTCATTGAAATTGGTGGTTCTTTCTTTGCCATCGAGAATGGGGCCTTGCGGCTTATTGATGCTGACGAAGAAAGCGGCGACGAAGGCGTAACGGTGTTCTTTCGTGAGGAGCCAGCGCCTGTTGCACCTGCGTTATCCCTCCGAGAACACAATATGGGGGTCTCCGCCATAGGGGTTGGTCCGGCTCAGGCCTACCAGGCACGTGCACGCGCTGCCGATGAACGGCGGGTGACGGAACTCATTCAGGGGGCTCGTCTGCAAGCTGATGAAGCGCAGCGGGTGGTTCAGGTTATGCCACGCCTCGAAGTAAAAAGTTACCTCAGCGATATCCAGCAACAGAATCAGGTGTTGTATCAACGGTTGGTGCAGGAGTGGCAATTGGAAGCCGAAGTGCAAAACCGCGCCTTCCAACTCCAGGGACGCTCAAAAGAAGAAATTGAGCCACATCTGGAGGACTTGCGCACGTTGCTGGATGCCATTTTTGAAATGAAACAGGAAAATCGCCGCTATGAGATTGAACAGTTTGAGCAGCAGCTAGCCGAACTCCGGCAGCGGCTCGAAAAACGCGAATCCATGCGTAATTTCCTCATCGAACGGCGTCTGCAAGAACTCCTCGGGGTAGAAATCGCGAATTGGTAGTCAGCCATTCTGCCCATGCACCCATTTCCGTCAGAAAACAACTCTGTTTTCCAGAGCCCACCCGCACCGTCCATTTCTGATCTACTTCCTTTTTCATCCAAACCCCTACGTACAATGAATAGGATACTGCATGTCGTAATTAATGCCGGTGTAATGGCTTGCCTGCTCATCGTCGGTGCTACCACTACCTGGGCCCAAGAGACCAGTGACCCCGATACCGTGGTCGTAAAATCGAATCGGGTTGTGCTTAAAACCGAAGATGGGGAAAGTGTAGTTGTGTTTATGAGTGATGACGACGAACCCTTTTTTAAGCATCGGGTGATGAGCCCGGGTCGTTCCGTTTGGTTCAATTCCGATGATGACACCGAACATGTCTTTCGGCGATTTGAAGCCGATCATCCCAATGCCTTTTTCTTCCGTGGCCCCGATGGGGAGGGAGATTTTACCGTTGACATCGAACGGTTTGGAGAAGATAACGTCTGGTTTGGCGAAGAATTCGATGCCCTCAGAAACAGACTTCACGGGGACGTGATCGAATTTGAGGGCGGTCGCTTTGAATTAGAAGGGGCGATGAAAGAGCGAGTTGAAATCTCGCGCCTAGATGCCGAATCTCGCCGCATGGCCCGTGCCGTCCGGCAGGCTGAAGGGGCCGAACGGGAGCAGCTTCAACAAGAACTGGAAGAAAAGCTCGAAGCCATTTATGACCGTAAGCTTGAACTGCGTCGAGAACGGTTAGAGCAACTGCAACAGGAACTGAATGAGCAGCGGGATCAGATTGAGACTCGCGAACAGGCCCGGCAGGAAATATTGGAACGACGCCTACGGGAACTG